>NZ_BBOX01000273.1 GCF_001553455.1 Streptomyces hygroscopicus subsp. hygroscopicus | reverse complement strand
GCCCCGGGCCCGCGCCGAAGCCCGCTGCTGCGAGCCCGGAGCGGGCCGGCCGACGGCGGTGCGGGCCCGGCGGCGGACGCTCAGCAGCGGCGGGCGTGAAAGGCCCTGGCATCCTCGATCATCTCCTCCAGGGTGGGTCGGCCGGGCTTCCATCCCAGCTCGGCAAGGATCCGCTCGGCGGAGGCCACCAGCGTCGCCGGATCTCCCGGCCGGCGCTCCGCCCGGCGGAACGGCACCCGGCGCCCGGTGACCCGGGCCACCGCCTCCAGCACCTCCAGCACGGTGAACCCCCGGCCGTTGCCCAGGTTGTAGATCCGGTGCGTGCCGCTCACCGCCCCGCTCAGCGCCGCCAGATGCGCGTCCGCGACGTCCGCGACATGGATGAAGTCCCGTACGCAGGTGCCGTCCCGGGTCGGATAGTCGTCGCCGTTCAGCCGCAGCTCCGGCCCCCGGCCCAGCGCCGCGGCCAGGGCGAGCGGCAGGAGATGGGTCTCCGGCTCGTGGCGCTCCCCGTGGCGGCCGACCGCCCCGGCGACGTTGAAGTAGCGCAGGCTCACCGCGGCGAGACCGTGCGCCCGCGCGTAGTCGGCCAGCGCCACGTCCACCGCCAGCTTGGAGGCGCCGTACGGATTGGTGGGCCGCGTCGGGGCGTCCTCCGGGATCGGCACCCGCTCCGGCTGCCCGTACGTCGCCGCCGTGGAGGAGAAGACGATCCGGCCCACCCCGGCGGCCAGCATACCGTCCAGGAGCACGAGCGACTGCTGGGTGTTGCCGCGCCAGTAGCGCTCCGGCCGGCGCACCGAGTCGTCGATCAGCGAACGCGCCGCCAGATGCACCACCCCGTCGAAGCGGTCGGGACCGGCCAGGATCCGTGCCGCCACCGCCATGTCACCGCGCACGAACTGCGCGCCCTCCGGCACGGCGTCGGCGAAGCCGCTGGACAGATCGTCCACGACCACCACCCGGTGGCCCTCGTCCAGCAGCCGCCGCGCCACCACACTGCCGATGTACCCCGCGCCGCCCGTCACCAGGAGCCGCATGGTCACTCTCCCTCCGTCAGTATCCGTACGGCGGACCGAAGATCCGCCACCACCCGGTCCGCCGCCGACGGCGTGCCCGGCGGGGCCAGCCGCACCGTGCGGCATCCGGCCGCGCGGCCGGCTCCCACGTCCGTCTCGCTGTCGCCGATCATCACCGCGTCCGCCAGGGAGAGCCGCGGGATGTCCCGGGCGGCAGCCTCCAGCAGCCCCGGACGCGGCTTGCGGCACCGGCAGGAGTTCTCCGCGTGCGGACAGACGTAGTAACCGTCCCAGTGCGCGCCCTGTGCCCCGAGCAATTCGGCCAGCCTTCGCTCGACCGCGGCCAGTTCCACCCAAGTCACCAGGCCCCGCGCCACCCCCCGCTGGTTGGTCACCACCACCACCCGGTGGCCGCGCCGGTTCAGCGTCCGTACCGCCTCCGCCGCGCCCGGCAACAGCCGTAATTCCTCGGGACGCGTCAGATAAAGACCTGGCGGCGGGGCGGCGTTCACTGTTCCGTCCCGGTCCAGGAAGAATGTGGCCGGACTTTTTCCCCCTCGTGTGTTCGGCATTCTCCGTACTTCCTCGTGAACCGATCTACTGTTACCTTCGATGCTGTATCTCCGGGTATTCGGCGGGTGTTTTCGAATGCCGTCCCGGAATTGGTCGCGGCAGTTCGGCCGCATTTTCCCGAGGTGGTCACGCACATGAGCGACACCGCATCCGCGCGTCCGCGCGTGCTGTTCGTATCCGCCAATGAGTCGGCGCCCTGGGGCCCCAGTGAGACCAACTGGTCCCTCGCCGCCGCCGAGTGGCTGCGGCGGGGCGCGGAAGTCCACGCCAGCGTCAAGGGCTGGGAGGAGATGCCCGGCGAACTCGCCGCCCTGGAACGGGCCGGCTGCGTCGTCCACCGGCGCTGGGACCTGCCGCCGTTCGACGCCCGGCCGGTCGCCGAACTGCCCTGGTCCGAGCGCCGGACCAGCACCCTGGAACAGGTACGGCCGGACTTCGTGGTGGTGTCCCAGGGCGACAACTACGAGGGACTCGGCTGGCTGGAGGAGTGCGCCCGGCGCGGCTACCCCTACGTCGCCTACGCCAACTCCGCCTCGGAGTACGAGTGGTGCACCGACGACGTGGCGCGGCGGCTGGCCGCCGGCTACCACGGTGCCCGCGCCTCCTTCTTCGTCTCCGAACGCAACCGCGAGCTGACCGAGCGCCAGGTGGGCGAGGCCCTGCCCAACGCCCGGGTGGTGCGCTGCCACTTCAAGGTCGACTACACCGCCGCGCCGCCCTGGCCGGCCGACGACACCCCGGTGCGGCTCGCCTGCCTGGCCCGGCTCGATCCCAACAGCAAGGGCCACGACGTGCTCTTCGACGTGCTGGCGATGCCGAAGTGGCGGTCGCGCCCCGTCACCCTCTCGCTCTACGGCGCGGGCGAGTACGAGCAGGTGCTCCGCGCCCTGCGGGACCGGCTGGACCTGCGGAACGTGGAGTTCGCCGGGTACGCCAAGGACATCGAGGACGTCTGGCGGACCCATCACGCCCTGGTGCTCTGCTCCCGCGCCGAGGGACTGCCCACCGTGATCATCGAGGCGATGCTCTGCGGCCGACCGGTCGTCGTGAGCGACGTGGCGGGCAACGCCGAACTGCTCACCGATGGGGAGACCGGGTTCGTCGCCGCCGGGCCGGTCGCCGCCTGCCTGGACCAGGCCCTGGAGCGGGCCTGGCAGCGGCGCGCCGAATGGCCGGCGATCGGCCGGCGGGCGGCCGAGGCGGTCCGCCGGCAGATGCCGCCGGACCCGATCGCCCTGCTGGTCGACCAGTTTCAGGAACTGGCCGCCTGACCGGGCGCCCGCGCCCGGACCCTGCCGGCCCGGGCGCGGGGCGCTCACTCCGCCTCCCGCAGCCGGCGCGCGGTGACCTCGGGCTCCTGCGGAGTGAAGAAGATGCCGCTGCCCAGTTCCCCGGCGGCGACATAGCGCGGGACTCCCGGCGCCCGCCACACCACGTTGATCTCCAGATACAGATGGGCCGACGGCCAGTCCACGCCGTCCACCGGGCGCTGGTGCGCCCAGAGGAAGTACGGGGCCGGGCCGCCGAAGAAACGCTCCACCCGGCCCGCCACCGAGACCAGCAGCGAGGCCAGCGAGCGCCGGTCGGCCGGCCCGCACGCCCCGAGGTCCGGCAGATGGCGGACCGGGGCCAGCCGGAGGGCGTACGGGTAGAGTGGCGCCTCCGGCACCCAGGCGGTCCAGCCGCCGGCCCGCGCCACCACCAGGCCCGCGGCCGGCGGCACACACAGCGGGCAGTCCCCGCCGTCCCGGCCCAGCTGCGCCATCGCGGTCGGCGGCGGCTCCGCGAGCCCGAACGCCTGACCGTGCGGATGGTCCACGGTCGCCCCCGCGTCCGCCCCCCGGTTCTCGAAGAGCAGCACATAGCCGACGTCCGGACGGGCCCCGAGCTCCCGGGCACACTCCCGCCACAGCTCCACCACCCGCTCCGCCTGCGCCTGGTCCATGGTCGCCCAGGAGGCGCGGTGATCCGGCGAGTACAACAGCACCTCGCACCGCCCCTCGCCCAGGGCCGGCCACCGGTTGGGGAAGCGCCGCACCCGGTAGGGCTCGGGCGCCTCCAGACCGCCGGGGCAGAACGGGCAGTCCTCGGACCGGGTGCGGGGGCGCCGCTGCCGGTGCCCGGCCACCACCACCCGCGCCCCCGTCAGCGGGTCCACCCGTGTACGGGCCGTCTCCACCGGCTAGGCCCCGTCCGCCCGCACCGCGACCCGGATCGTGTCAGTCCCCGGCGCGCCGGCCAGTCGGAACGCCTCGTCCGCCGCCGTCAGGTCCAGTACGTCGGTGACGACCAGATCGGTGCGGAGGGCACCCCGGGCGACCAGCGCGGCGGCCGCGCCCATGAAACGGCCCGGCCCCATCGTCCCGACCGTCTCCATGAGCTTCAGCGGCCAGCGGGCCGACTCCAGCTCCACCTGCCGTCCCACCCGGTAGCCGACCAGGGCCACCCGCCCGCCCGGGACGACCAGTTCGGTGGCCGCGCGGATCGCCTCCGGCTCGCCGCTCGCCTCCAGTACGACATCCGGCAGCCCGTCCGGCCCGGCGTCCGCGATCCAGCCGGCCACCTCCTCGGGAGTGTTGAGCGCGGCACCGGCCCCGAGCAGCCCGGCCGTCCTGGCCCGCCCGGGCAGCGGGTCCACCGCCAGCACCACCTGCGCCCCGGCCACCTGGGCGGCCTGGAGCAGGGTCAGCCCGATCCCGCCGCAGCCCAGCACCGCCACGGTCTCCCCGGGCGCGAGACGCACCCGGGAGAGCGCGTGCAGGGACACCGCGAGCGGCTCCGCCTGGGTGGCGGCCAGCAGGTCGGTGTCCGGCGGCAGCCGCACCAGATTGGCGGCCGGGACCGCGACGTAATCGGCGCAGCCGCCCGGGTCGGTGAAGCCGAACTCGCGCAGCCCCGGGCACATCACCGGCTGGGAGCGCCGGCACCAGCGGCACTGCCCGCAACTCAGCGTGAGATCGGCCACCACCCGGTCGCCCGGCGCCACCTGGCCGGGCGGCGCCTGCTCGACCACACCGCTCCACTCGTGGCCTGGCACGGCCGGGAAGGCGGTGCCGTGCCAGGCGTTGTTGTAGAGCGAGACATCGCTGCCGCAGATCGAGTTGTAGGCGACCCGGACCAGCGCCCAGCCCTCGGGCAGCCGGGGGCCGGGCACTTCGGTCACGGTGATGTCCCGCGGTCCGTTCAGTACCGCAGCGCGCATGGGGCTTGCCTGCCTTTCCTCGTGGGCTGACCCGGGTCGTTCGTGAGATCGGGACACCCAGGGGCGTCCCTTCCTGTCCCTTCGCGGTCCGGCCGGTTCACCGCTCGCCCGTGCCGTCCCGCAGGCACTGGGTGACGAAATGGAAGACGAGGCTGTGCATCGCCTCCGCCAGCCCCACGTCCTTGGTCGGCGCGTTGACCTCCACGTCGGCGAGCTCGCGCAGCCTCCCTCCGTCACCCGCCGTGACGGCGATGACCCGCAGCCCCGCCTCGCGGGCCCACTCGGCGGCGGCGACCACATTGGCACTGGTGCCGGAGCAACTGATCACCAGCAACCGGTCTGCGGGGGCGGCCAGATGTGCCAGAGGCTCCACGAACACCCGGTCGTAGCCGCAGTCGTTGGCGTACGCCGTGAGCATGGAGAGGTTGTCGGTGAGGGCGACCGACCGCAGCGGCCGGCCGCCGTCGTAGGCGCCCTTCAGCAGGTCCTGGGCCAGGTGCGAGGCGGCGGACGCGCTGCCGCCGTTGCCGGCCAGGTAGACGGTCGAGCCCTCGTGGCGCACCGCGTCGAGTTCGGTGACAAGCGACCGCACCTGGGCGCCCATCGAGCCGAGCAGCGGTCCCGCGGTGGCGAGGTACTCGTCCCACACGTCCCGTCCGGGGCGGACGGCGGGGGCTAAGAAATCCTGTGTCATCGGTGTGTTCCCTGAGTCGGGAGGCGGGCGTCGGGATGGAGGACCCGGGCGTGAGCCGGGGGGATGAGGGGGCGAGGGGCGGACGGCGTACGGCCGGAGCGGACTCAGAGGACGAAGTCCTCCTCCACGTCGTGGTCGACGTAGCCCGCGCCCCTCAGATCCGCCGTCTCTGCGTCCAGTTCGCGCCATTCGGTGAAGAAGGTGGGACCGTAGCCGAAGGCGGTCAGCAGCCGGTCTCCCTCGGTCAGCTTCCGCCGGGTGCCGTGCATCAGCGCCTCGTTGAGCAGCAGGACGTCCCCGGAGCGGACGAACACATCGCTGAGGGTGGGGAATCCGGAGTCCACCAGGGAGGTATTCTCCCCCCGCTCGGCCCGCTCCCGCAGCAGCGGGAAGTTGGCCTTGTGCGAGCCCTGCACGTAGCAGAAGGAGCCGTCTTCCGGTGACTGGATGTCGCTGAGGTAGACGAGGGCCTTGACGTAGGGGCAGTAGAGCTTGCCGTCGTGGTACGTGTGAGTGATCGACAGATCCCGGCCCACCTGCCGGTCACCGAGGTCGAGCAGCTCCGAGTTGCCGCCGTGCAGATAGAGCACGCTGTCCTTGGTACGGCGCAGCCCGTACCCTTCCAGCAGCCGCAGCGGCTGGTTGACCACGTCCCGCACGGGGGCCAGCAGCCGGTCGTCCAGGGCCAGTCGCGCGAAGACCGGGCTGGCGGCCGGCAGATCCGGATAGCGGCGGGTACGCGGGAAGCCGGGGTCCACGGTGTCCAGCCGCTCCAGCTCGGAGCGGAAGGACTCGACCTCTCCGGAGCCGAAGACCCCGGGAATCACCAGGAACCCTGTGGTGTCGAAGATGTACAGCTGCTCACGGGTGAGCGCGGGCACGTCAGTCACCTCTCGGAAGGCGTCGGGCCCCGGCCGGACGGCCCGGCGAGGCGGGGGGGATCGGATCGGCGGACGAAGCACAGGGACAAGGCGCGACGGCGGGAGGCCGCCGGGCGGCCCGGCGGGAAGGCGGCGGCGGACGCGGCGGACCGGCAGTGCAGGGCCGCACGGGAGGGGTGTCAGCCGGTGGCCGCCTTCAGCGCGTCCGGGAGCGCGGAGAGCACCAGGCCGATGTCCTCCTCCGTCATCCGGGTGTGCAGCGGCAGACAGATGTGCCGGGCGCAGAGGTCGTCCGCCACCGGATGGCGGCCGGGCGGCAGCAGGGATGCGAAAACCGGCTGGGCGTCCAGCGGCTTCTCGTAGATCTCGCCGCCCAGCCGCACACCCGCCTCGGCCAGTGCGGCGCGCAGCGCGGCCCGGTCGGTGCCGGGGTCGAGCAGGACGACGTACTTGTACCAGCTCGCCGCCGTATGCCGGGGCAGCACCGGGGTCAGCCCCGGGATGTGCGCGAGCCCCGCCGTGTACTGCCGGGCCAGCCGGTCGCGCACCGCGAGGAACTCCTCCAGCCGGCGGAGCTGGACCCGGCCGACGGCCGCGTGCAGCTCGCTCATCCGGGCGTTTTCACCCAGCACGGTGTGATGGCTGCGCCACTCCTCGGGCTTGCCGAGATTGCGGTGGAGCCGTACCGCGGCGGCCAGTTCGTCGTCGTCGGTGACGACCATGCCGCCCTCGGCGGCCGTGATGACCTTGGTGGCGAAGTACGAGAAGGCGCCCGCCACCCCGAAGCGGCCGGCGTGCCTGCCGTCCAGCCGGCTGCCGTGGGCGTGCGCGCAGTCCTCGTACAGCCACAGCCCCCGCTCCGCGCACCAGGCGGCCACCTTGGGCAGTTCCGGGCTGATCAGACCGCCCAGGTGCACCGTGAGCACCCCCACCGTACGGGGAGTGACGGCCTCCCGCAGCGTCCGGACGGAGGGCGCCAGGGTGTCCGGCTCCACGTCCACCAGCCGGGTGCGCAGGCCGGCGAGCAGCGGCGCGGCGGCCGAGGAGTAGAAGGAGTTGGCCGGCACCAGCACCTCGCCGTCGCCCCGGGCCGCCAGTGCCCGGAGCCCGCAGACCAGGGCGCCGGTGCCGGTGCCGGTCGCCACCGCGTGGCGCGCCCCGGTGGCGGCGGCGGTCTCCCGCTCAAAGGCCGCCACCTGCTCGCCCTGGGCGAGCTGGCCGGTCTCCAGACTGGTGCGGATCGCGCCGAGGATCTCCTCGACGTCCCCGGCGGAGAAGTCCGGCCGGACCGGAACCACACGCGGGGCGCTCATCCGGCCGCCACCTCCTCGCGCATCGCGGCCAGTTGGGTGCGCAGTCCCTCGTCGATCCCGATCCCGGGGGTCCAGCCGAGGTCCCTGCGGACCTTGTAGGTGGAGACGAACCGCTGGGAGTAGACCAGTTCGCCCCGGCGCGTCGGCTCCTCGCGGTGTTCCACCGGCACACCGCCGAACAACTCGGATACCTTGCGGGCCAGTTCACCTGTGGTGATGATCTCGGGGCCCTCCAGGTTGTACACCTGGCCGGCCGCGACCGGCGCGGTGGCCCGGTAGAACGCCTCGGCCAGGTCGTGCACGTGCAGGAAGGCTCGCCGCTCCTCGCCGTCCCCGAAGACGGTGAGCGGCCCGCCGGCCGCCGCCGCCCGGAGGAACGCGGAGACGACCAGGCCCGGCCACATGCCGGGACCGTAGACGGGGCTGTAGCGCAGCACCGTGGACTCCAGTCCGTGCAGCCGGGCGAAGTCCCGGGCCAGCAGTTCCTTGGCGATCATGGTGGTGGTGTAGAAGTGGCCCGCACCTGAGGGGAGGAAGGGTTCATCCTCGTCCACGGCGTTGACCGGCATGGCGTTGTAGACCCAGCAGCTCCCGGCGATCACCACCCGGGACACTCCGGACGCCGCGGCGGCCGCGAGTACCGCCGCGGTGCCGGTGACGTTGGCGTCCATGGCCGCCACGGGTTCGGCCAGGACCGCCCGGGCGTCCGCCATGCCCGCCAGGTGCGCCACGACATCGGGGCGCCAGTCGGCGAACAGCTCGCGCAGCCGGCGCTCGTCGGTGACGCTGGTGGCCTCCCCGGGAAACGGATCGCCCGGCGTCCACCGGGTGTCCAGCACCAGGACCTCGTGGCCGCCCTCGTGGAAACGGCGGGCGACATGGCGGCCGATGAACCCCGAGCCGCCGGTGACCAGACAGCGCATCAGAACCTCTTTCCCTGGGCGTAGCGGGCGGACTGGGCACGGCGGCCCGACTCGTCGGACTCGGCGGGCCGGTCGGCCCCGGTGTGCCCGGACGCGGCCACTGCCGCGGGGGGCTGTTCGGCCAGCCGCTCCCGCCACGCGTCCCGGTCCCCGACGGCGCATCCGTCGTCGGCGTTGGGCCGTTCGTCCAGCAGCCGCAGGTACTGACGGTCGGTCAGCTCCTCCGTGGTGTGGTCCTGGAGCTCCCGGAAGTTGCGGCGGTTGCGCTGCTGGTGCGGCATGCGCATGCCGGCGCTGCCCAGGCAGTTGCGGCAGGCCCGCAGCGGCTCTGGCGACCGCAGGTAGGCGAGCAGCCGTTCGGGGAAGTCCGGTGCGTCGCTGAGCCGCAGTCCGTCCGCCATCGGGTCCCCGGCCCCCTCCAGGACCTGCGGCAGGAAGACCGACTGCGGGCACTTGAAGAAGTGGCCCTCGTACAGCGTGTGACAGCGCCAGACATGGGCGATCTGACAGGTGTCGTAGATGTGCCGGACCAGTCCGTCGTCCCCGGTGCCGCGCTCCGCGTACGAGTACCGGAAGTGGGAGTAGTACGCCAGGGTGAGCCGGACGCCGTGCTTGTCGGCATACGCCCGTACCCCGGCCATCTTCTCCTCCGGCAGCTCCCGGTCGGGGTAGACCGAGATCTCCACCTCGTCCACCGCCGCCCAGAAGTCGTCCCGCATCCTCGGCAGCAGCAACCCGTTGGTGCAGACCGTGGTGTGCGGGGCGATCCCGGAGTCGCGTACCAGGTTAAGCAGCGGCACCAGTTCGGGATGGAGCAGCGGCTCGCCGCCCAGCACCTTGACGAACCGGGCACGGAACGAGCGGGCCAGCAGGGACAGATCACGCGCGGCGGTCTTTGTCGCGATCAGCGACCGGCGGAAGACCGGCGACAGATGACTGCAGGACGCGCAGCCGAGGTTGCAGTGGTGTGCGACGTTCAGCTCGCAGCCCTCGGGGCTGACGACCTTCCCGTCGACGAGGCCATAACTCATCAGAGGTTCCTCATGCTCGCCAGGAGAACGTCGGGTCGAAAGCGGAGGCGAAGTTGTTGGAGTAGCCCCCCAGGTAGTAGCGGAGTGTCGGAAGGCCGGTGCAGGAGACCGGCTCCCGGGCTCTGCGCAGATCGGCGGCGAGCTTGTCGTCCTCACCGGTCCTGGCGGCCTCGTCGGCCGCGTCGAAGTCGTCCCGGAACGGCAGCCGCAGCAGCAGCTCCCGGGCGAGCAGCCACTCGCCGGTGTCCACCGAGACCACCGGGTCCGGCGCGCCCAGGGGGTCGAGCCGGTCCCGGCGGACGCAGGTGCCGGGCGCCACCACACCCCTGGCCCGCATCCGCGCGTACTCGGCGCGGGCGGCGTCCTCGTCGGCCGTCCACGGGTCGAGCTGCTCCAGATAGGGAGTGCCGTCCGGGTGGAACATCCTCAGCTGGGAGTGGACCGCGCGGTGCCCGGTCCGGCGGGCGCACTCCAGCAGGCTCGTCAGATGGTCCGGCTCCCACTCGTTGTCGTCGTCCAGGAAAGCGATCCAGGGACTCTCACTGATCCGGACGGCCATGTTGCGCAGTCGCGAGGAGCGGCCCGGCCCGGAGACCTCGCCGGGCCCCCGGCCGGCCAGCAACCAGCGGACGTTCTGCGGTAGTTCGCGGCCGCGCAGCAGGGCGTGGGTGTCGTCGCAGTCGTCCGCCACCACGAGGTGCTCGAAGCCGCCGGGCGGGGACTGGGTCTGCGCGCTGGCCAGCGCCCGGGCCAGCAGCGCCGGCCGGGTACGGGTGATGGTCACCACGGTGACCGCCACGGCCGTACGCCGCTCGGGAGTCACGGACACCGCGCCCGCGGGTCCGGCCACCGCGGTGGCTCGCGGACCGGGTGCCTCCGGCCCGTGCTTCGCCGCCGGGCCGCTGACCGCCGCTCCGGCGTCCGCGGGCCGTGCGGGGATCACCGGCGCGGGATCCGGAGGGACGGCCCGCCCGGGCCCCGCCGGGCACGGGGCTCCGGCGGGGCTCACAGCGGCATCCGGATCGCCCGGGACCCGCCCTCGGCCAGCCGGAACGGCAGCTCCCGCAGGCCCGCCGCGACCATCGACCGGCGGACCTCCGCGTGCCGCTCCGGCTGGCAGACCAGCAGCAGGAAACCGCCCCCGCCCGACCCGAGCAGCTTGGCCCCGCTCGCCCCTGCCTCCCGCGCCCGGTCGTGCAGCGCCTGGAGACGCGGGCTGCTGATCCGCGAACCGAGCCCGGACTTCAGCGACCAGTGCTCATTGACCAGATGTCCGATCGCCCCCAGGTCGCGCCGCTCCAGCGCGCTCACCATCTCGTCGGCGATCGACCGGATGGCGTGCAGCCGCCGCAGCGCGTCGTCGTTGCCGCTGCGGGTGCGCTCGTTCTGCTCGGCCAGCACCGCGCCCGCGTCCCGGCTGGTGCCGGAGTAGAAGAGCAGCAGCCGGGCCTCCAGCCCGGCCCGTACCGCCGCGGGCAGCTCCAGCGGCTGGGGGTCGACCCGTCCGGAGGGATGGAAGCGCAGCAGCCGTATGCCGCCGTACGCCGCCAGATAGTGGTCCTGCTTGCCCACCGCGCGCCCGAGGTCGTCGATCTCCACCGCGGCGGCCGTCTCGGCGAGCGTCCGGGCGGACGCCCCGGGGGCCGCCGCGTGCAGCACCGAGACGGCGAAGGCGGCCGAACCACCGAGCCCGCTGCCGCTGGGCGCGTCGCTGAAGGAGACGAGCTGGCAGCCGTCGTCCACCCCGGCCCGCAGCAGACAGGCCCGGACCATGGGATGCGGGTGGTTCCCGGCGCGGTCACACTCGACGGTGGTGTCGACCGCGGTCCGCAGCCTTCCCCGGAAGTCGCGCGGGAAGAGGGTCACCCCCACGTAGCGGTCGATGGCGCAGCCGACGACCAGCCCGCCGTACCGGGAGGAGTAGCTCGGCAGGTCGGTGCCGCCGCCCGCCAGCGAGATGCGCAGCGGCGAGCGGACCGTCACCACGGCCGGTCCGTCCGGCGGGTGGGCCGCCGACGCCGCGAGGGCCGGCTCCGGCAGCCGGGACGTGACGCCGGTCATGACGGACCATGCCCGGCGGTGCACTCCTTGCCCCGGCGCAGCAGGTCGTGCACGGCGGCGGCCACCAGGGTCTGCGGCACCGGGGTCAGATACCGCTGCTCGGCGTTGAGCGGAGCCCCGACCGCCCGCAGCAGCACCATGGTCACCTCCGACCCGTCGCACGACCGGTATCCGCGCTTGTTGTCGTACGCGATGTGGTGCAGCACGGTCTCGGGCGCGATGCCCACCGTCAGACAGCGACAGATCCCGATCCGGTCGATCAGCTCCTCGTGGACGGCCAGGCCCTCCGCGTCCAGCAGCCCCGCCCGGTGGGCGACGTCCGCGGCGGCGGTCATGCCGAGGGCGACCGCCTCACCGTGCTTGATCATGTCGCCGCCGGGTCCCCGCCCCGCCCCGGCCAGCTCCAGGGCGTGGCCGACGGTGTGCCCGTACTCCAGCAGAACGCCCGCGTGTTTCTCGTACGGGTCCTCCAGCAGCAGCCGGCCCTTCACGGCCAGGCTCAGCTCGAAGATCTCGCCCAGGTCGGCGGGGGAGTAGTCGGCCTCCCGGCGCAGCAGCCGCCGCAGCCGGGGAATCTGCGCGGGCTCGATGGCGAGGGCGTTCTTCACCGTCTCGCACGTTCCCGACCGCAGGTCGCGCGGTGAGCCGTTGGCCACCACGGCGAGATCGACCAGGACGGCCTCGGGAATGTGGTAAAGGCCGACAGTGTTCTTGGCGTGCCCGGTGTTCACCGCCTGCTTGACCGAGAGCACCGAGTCGCAGGCGGCGATCACCGTGGTCGGCACATGGACCAGCCGCAGCCCCCGGAAGAGCAGCCCCGCCAGCACCCCGGCGATGTTCCCCGGGATGCCGCCGCCGACCGCCACCACCACCGAACGCCGGGTCACCCCGAAGTCCAGGGCCAGGTCGACGAACCGGGAGAGAGTGGCCAGATTCTTGAACTCCTCACCGGGCGGGTGAGAGAGGAGCAGGGTCGGAGTGGTGCGCTCCAGCCGTTCCGCCAGCGCCCCGGCGGCCAGCTCCGCCACCCTGGCGTCGGTCACCACCACGAACCGGTCGGCGTCCAGCTCGGCCAGCGCGGCGGCCATCTCCGCCTCGATGTGCTCGCCCAGAACGACCCGGACCCGCTTCCCCGCGATGTCGAAGGAGCGTTCCCGCAGTCCTGAGGGAAGCGGTGGTGCCGCGGTGGCATCCGCCGCGGCCGCCGGTTCACGTGCCTGTAAGTCCATCGCCATCACTTCCCAAAGGTGTCGATGCGCTGCTTCGCGATGCTGATCGCCGCTGCCGAGATGTCGTTGCAGGACCACCTGCGGCCGGCCTTCTCGGCCGCCAGAGCGGTGGAGCCGATCCCCGCGAAGGGGTCCACGACGTGCTCGCCCTCCTCGGTGAGCAGGCGGATGAAGTAGAGCGGGGCGGCGACCGGGAAGCGGTCCAGGTCGGCGCGGGACCGGCGCTCCCCGGCAGCCTCCAGATAGGGCTGGTCCGCCCAGGAGTCGCTCAGCGCGAGGAAATTGCCGAACGGGTGGGTCAGATGGTTCTGGAATCCGCGCACCCGACGGGTGTCGGCCGGCGCGTCCGGCGACCGGGAGAGCCAGAACCAAGTGGTCACGCAGTCGTGCAGTCGGTTGAACCGGCGCTCCTCGTACTCCTCGTTCACCTCCAGCAGTCCGGGGTTGTACCAGTAGAACTCCTGGAGCAGGTACCAGTCGCCGCGCTCCAGCAGCCGGCTGAGTGCCGCGTAGTGCTGCACGGTGCGCACAGGGCGGTCTCGCGCCCAGGCGCCCCCGGTCTCCAGCACCACACTGCCGTCCCAGAGCAGGACCCGCTCCATCTCGGCCAGGTAATGGTCGAGCCAGTCACCGAAGGCGGGGCTGGTCGGGTCCTGCGACGACGGCTCACAGGGCCCGGTGAACCAGGGGGAGGTGACCACCAGACGCACACTCCGCTCGGGCAGCGCGCGGAGGAAGACCGTGGCGTCGCCGTGGAAGAGCGTCCCCTGAGCGGTCGACGCCACGGGGCGCGCCGGGGACTCGGCCTCGGTGCGAAGACTCATCGCCGAACCTCTCTCTGGTCAGGACGGGGTACGGGCCCGCTGCCTCCGGCCGGGCCGCGGGAGCCGGACCGGGCCGGAGCCCGGCCGTGCGGACCACAGGGGCCGGCCGCACCCGGATGGGCATGGGTCCCGCCGGCCGGACCGGACGGCCCGGGCCGCCGGCCAAAGCCGTCACGATGCCGCCCTCGCCTTCTCCAGCGCCGCGACGATCTCGCCCATCCGCTCGGGCTCCGCGAGGAACATCCGGTGCGGCAGGACCACCGCGTTCTCCCCGGCCGCCTCGGCCACCGGCAACCGGAACCGCGCCGGATCCAGCTCGCGCCGCCGGTCGCCGGTGGCCCACACCGAAGCCAGCGGCTGGTACAGGTCGTTCCGGTTCAGCGCCGAGTCGATCGGTTCCACATGCACACCCAGCTCCCGGGACAGGGCCGCGGCCACGGTGTGCTTGGCGGCTGGACCGAACACGTCCGGGTCCAGCCGGACGCAGACCTGGTAGGCGGCGTCCTCGGTGACCGCCTCCGGCCGGGAGAGCGGTGCCGCCCCGTCGAACCCGGCGAGCAGTTCCTCCAGCCGCCGCATCGACCGGCGACGACGGGCGTTCTCCTCGGCCAGCCTGCCCAGACCGTCCAGCGCCAGGGCCGCGCCGAACTCGCTCATGCAGTAGTTGTAGCCCTGCACGCCGGGGTGTTCGGCCAGTTGCAGCTCGCCGACGGGTGCGTCCGGCCGGGGCCCCCGGCCGTCCGCCCGCTTGCGGTAGAGCAGCTCGTGGACGGCCGGATCGGACGTGGTGGCCACCCCGCCCTCGCCACTGGTGAGCAGCTTGGTCTGTTGGAGACTGAAGGCCGCCGCGTCGCCCAGCGACCCCAGCCGCCGGTCCCGCCAGGCCGCGCCGTGGACGTGCGAACAGTCCTCCAGCACAGCGAGATCGTGGCGGCGCGCCAGCTCGGTGAGCGCGTCCATGTCCACGGCGGAACCGTGCAGATGGACCGCCATGACGGCCCGGGTGCGCGGGGTGACCGACGCCGCCGCGGCCTCCACCGACAGGCACAGCGTCTTGGGGGAGATGTCCACCAGGACCGGTACGGCTCCCACGCGGAGCACCGCCGAGGCACAGGCCACCCAGGTCAGGCCCGGTACCAGCACTTCGTCACCGGCCCGCACCCCCAGCGCCTCCAGCGCGACGGTCAGCGCCGCCGACCCGTTGCACACGGGCACCGCGTACGGGACGCCGATGAACCGGGCGAAGGCGTCGGCGAACTCCTGCTCGTACGACGGCCGGCCGGTGAACGCGCCGCTGACCGCCCAGCGGCCGGACCGCACCACCTCGAGCAGCCACCGTTCGGTGTCGGGAGTGTGCACCGGCCAGGCCGGCCATGGCTGTGCGTCGGTCATCAAGAACCTCCGATGGGGTCCTCCGGCCGTACGGCCGGGGAACGTGCCGGGGATCGGGGTGACGCCGGACACCGGGCCGGGCACCCGGTGCCGTCCGCGGGGTGGTGGGCGGACCCGCGGCGGGCGCGGCCCGGACGGGGAGTGCCTGGGGTGGAACACGTACGGAATCCGGCCGGGAGGGCCGGGAGACGGCCGGTCGGGGACGTGCCGGTGGCAAGGGACGGGAAGCCGTTGGGAGCCGGGACGGATCGCGCGAGAGGGCGGCGGGACGGGACCGGATACGACACGGGACGCGACAGCGGTTGCGCCCGCCCGGAGTTCGGTCCGTGCCGTCGACCGCGAGGGTCGGCCGGGCTGTCCGCTCCAGCGGTTGTCGAGTGCCGTAACTGTACGCCAGTGATTGGTGGACATGTCAAGCCGAGCCCGGCCGATGACCGGTTCTCTGCGCTTTCAGACCTCCCGTGTCCGCTATGGCGTATGCCGGACGGCCCGGCCCGGTACGCGTCCCTCCCGGTGGGAGCCGTTCCGATGGCCCGATGCACCTCCGGCACCCACCCGCCCCCAGTGGCCGGGTTCGATCGCTCGCCGGTGAAGTGGTCAAGTTCCGCTGGCAGTTGCCTGTTGTCAGCCGACACGGACGGCTGTTTGACTGGACCAGGGCGCCCGGCCCGGTGTTCCGGGCCCGGTCCCCTCCGGCCGCCGCCGGGCCGGACCGCCCGACACACCCGGGCCGCTCGAAGACACGGACAGGGGTGCTGGATGAGCAGCGAGCACGACACCGCGAAACCGACGCCGGACCGGCCGGTGCCCGGCGGGTTCGACGAACGGCTGGCCCGGCTGATCACCATCTACTACGCCGGCGAGCGCAAACGCCCCGGCTACGCGCGGCTGGCCCGGGAGATCTCCGAGAAGACCGGCCGGGCCATCTCCGGCACCTACCTCTGGGAGCTCGCCACCGGGCGGAAACACAACGTGACGCTGCATCAGGTCGGTGTACTGGCAGACTTCTTCGGCGTACCGACTGACTACTTCGTGGACGACGAGGTGGCCGCCCGCGTCGACGCCCAGCTCCAACTCGCCGCCGCCCTAAGAGACACCCGCGTACGCAACCTCGCGCTGCGCGCCGACGGACTGTCACCCGCCACCCTCGACGCCCTGCTGACCATGGTCAACGAGGCACGGAAAGTCCAGAACCTCCCGGTCGACGACTCCGCCGGGCCACCCCCAAACGAGGGAGGCCCCGGAGCCTAGCCCCCACCACCCCGCCGGGCCCCGCGGCGACCCGTGGCCGGACACCGTCACGCGCGCATTCCGCCCGCCGCCCCAGCCCCCGCCTCGCAGGAGAGCAGATGTCCTTGTGCGATACCCGATTACGCCGCCGCCGGTGCGAGGCCGCGATGGCCGGACTCCGGCTCCCCCAGCCCTTCTCCGTACCGGAGCTCTGCAGGCAGGTCGCCGAGCGGCGCGGCCGGCCCCTGCACCTCCACCCGCTACCGGCCGCCGCCGCGGCGGCGGGTACCTGCGGGCTGTGGCTCGGCACCGAGGCCGCCGACCACATCTTCTACGAGCAGCGCACCGGGCGGCTCCATCAGGAACACATCGTGCTCCACGAACTGGCCCACATCCTCCTGGACCACCACCGCATCGTCCCGGGCGGGGCGGGCACCGAGCGACTGCTCCCCGACCTGGACCGACAGCTCGTCCGCCGGCTGATGCCCCGCGCCGACTACTCCACCCCCCAGGAGCGGGAGGCCGAGACCCTCGCCACCATGCTCCGGCTCGGCGGCGCGGCTCCCGCCCGCCGCCCGGACCAGGTGCTGGACCGGCTGCGGGACGCCACCGGAGTGTGGCCCTGACATGGCGGCACACGTGCCCGCCTGGCTGGTCTGGTACCAGCCGCTGACCACCGGATTCCTGGTCGCCGCGGTCCTCTCCAGCCTGCCCGGTGCCGTCCGCCGCCCCCGGCAGCGCCTGTTGTGGGGCGGCGTGGCGCTGGCCGCCGTCGCCATGGTGCTCGACCTGCCGCCCTTCCGGCACGCCTCCCGCACGTCCGGCGCGCCCTGGGCCCTGCCCCTGGCCAGGAACGCCGCCGGAGTCCTCTCGGCTGGCGCCGTCCTGCTCTTCGTGGCCCAGGCGGCGGACAAGCCCCGGCTGCGCACCGCGGTACGGGCCGGGGCCCCGATCGCCCTGACGCTGCTGTCGGCACTGGTGCTCGCCGAACGTACCCGCGCGCCCACGCCGGTGGACGGCGTGCTCCGGGTCACCCACTCGGCGCTCTACTGGCTGGTCCTCGGCGGCATCCACCTCGCGGCCAACGCCGCCTGCGCGACGCTCTGCCTCCGCCACGGCCGCCGCACGGCCGACCGGGGACTCGGCCTGAGCCTCAGACTCTTCGGCGCCGGCGCGGTCTGCGCGGGGATCTACTGGGTCGGCCGGCTCGCCATGGCCCTGACCCCTGCATCGCTGCCCGGCGAAGGCGTAGCGCTGCGGCTGGTCATCGGGCTGCACGCGGTGCTGCGCGGGGCCGCACTGCTCGTCCCCCTGCTCGGCGCGGCCCGCCGGGCCGCCGCCGACGCCCGCGCCCTGTGGCGGTTGTGGCCGCTCTGGCACGACCTGGTCCGGGCATCGCCCCAGGTGGTGCTCGACGGCTACCGCTCCCGATGCGCCGAACTGCTGACCCCGCCCTCCCACTGGCGCTTCCTCGCCTACCGCAAGGTGATCGAGACCCGGGACGCTTTGCTGGTGCTCCGGGACCGCGCCGGACCGGCCGCCCTCGACTGCACGCAACGCCGACCGGCCGACCCGCTCGGCAGCGAGGAAGCCGTCGAACCCGCTTGCCTGTTCGGCGGAGGCTGCGCCCAGCAGCCCCGTTCCGCCCCGCCCGCCGCACCCGGGGCCGGCCCGATGGGCGACGGCGGGACGGCCGTGACCGCCGAGGTCGCCTTCCTGCACCACGCCTCCCACCACTGCCCGGCCCTCCGCCTGTTCCGGTCCGACGCCGGGCCTGGCGAGGACGGCAGCCGACGCACCGCCTGAGCCCCCGGGCTCCCGGCCAAGCGGCCCTAGGCCCGTCTTCAAAGATCATCCGTGAGGATCAGTGAGGGCCGGGCGGTGGTCTGCTGGTGGCGGCCGAGGATCATCAGGGTGCGGACCTGGGTGGCGAGCTGGCTGATGGCGGGGGTGCGGATGGTGACGAACGCGGAGTGGTAGGCCAGGCGTTCGTCGGCGCTGCGGGGCGGGTCGCCGGGCTGGGGCGGGGCGGGCGGTTCGGTGGTGGCGAAGCGGTGCCAGCCCTGTGGTCAGGGGCCAGGACGGCTCGGCCGTGTTGCCGCTGCCCGGGTCGGCGGGTGCGCTGCTCGGGTTCTGCGCTGCGGGGCGTGGGCGGGTGTTCACCACTTGTCGGCTTCCTCGTATGCGTCGTAGAGCCCGAATCCGGCGGCCGCGGCGGGGCGGGTGTCGTCGTCGGGGAGGTCGTCGAGTTCGTCGATGCTGTCGTCCTCGTCGTGCTGCGCCAACTCGTCGTGCTGCGCCGGCGCGCTGGTTGTGGGGCCGGTGCCGAGGTGCGGGTGCCGGGCGGCGGGAATGGGCAGCGTGGTGGCGCGGGCGAGGAGGGCTTGTTCGGTGGTGGTGGCGTGGCCGCTGTGGACGCGGCGCATGAGCTGGTCGAGGGCGTCGGCCAGGTCGGCTTCGTGCTGCTGGCTGTCGTCGTGGTTGCTGTGCTGGGCGTGGGTGCGGATGTGCTGCCAGGTGTGGTCGTTGAATGGCTGGTGGACGTGGTCGCGGTGGATCCAGGGGATTTCGGCGAGGTGGCTGTCGGTGAGGCGGATCCAGATCTGGCGGACGTCGTGGGGGTTGTAGTGGATCTCCCATTTTCCGTCGCGGCCGGCGACGGGGGAGGCCTGCCCGCGGTAGGGGGCGAGGAAGTCCGCGTCGTAGGTGCGGTGGTGGATGCGGATGCCGGCGGGGGTGATGGCCTGCCAGCGCACGGGCAGCAGCTCGAGGTAGTCACGGCCGGTCAGCGGGACGGGCACATGACCGGCGACGGCGACCAGCGCGGCCCACATCTGGTTCGGCGTGAGGGCCTTGCGGGGCATCAGCGGGTGGCGCAGGCCTTCATGGGGCCGGTGGTGGTAGTGCACCAGCCATTCGTCGAGGAGGTCCTGGAGCTGGGGGACGCTGTAGCAGGCGTCTTTCTCGGTGTCGGGGCCGCGGCGGGTGACGTCAGATCCGGTGTAGCCGGGCAGGTGCTGACAGAACAGCGCGTTGATGGTGCCGAAGGTCCGCTCGACGATGCCTTTGGCGGTCGGTGCGTGGGGCGGGGCGGGCTGGACGCTGATGCCGAGGTGTTCGCAGGCGGCGGTGAACACGGCGGAGACGAAGACTTTGCCGCGGTCGACGACGATCGTCTCGGGCAGGACGACGGGCCGGGCCGCCGCGCCGGCCAGCCGCTCGTCGAGTGCGGCCAGCCGCTGGTGGGGGAGTGCGGGGCCGTGGTCCATGCGCAGGACGCCCGGCCAGGTGGGCCGGGCGGGGTGGGGCACGGCCATTTCCGCGAGCAGCAGGGCGGCGTCGACGGCCTTGTCGCGCTCGGGCACAGCACGGCGGCGAGGATGACGCGGGTGGCGACGTCGACGGCGATGGTGAGTTCGGGCCGGGCCAGGCGCCCGTCGTCGAAGAGGGCGAGGACGTCCAGGCGGGTGGTGTCGACCTGGACCTGTTCGCCGGGCCGCAGTGCCGTAGCGGGGGTGAAGGCCCGCCCGTCGACGCTCGCCGGCACCTGCCTTACGGGCCCGGTGGGCAGTTCACCGGGCCGGGCGAGAGCGGTGACGAGCCGGTACAGCGTGGCCTGCGACGGCGCGGGCACCGTGCCGGGGCCGTGCCGGTCCTGAAGGATCTGCCTGATGAGCGGGAACAGGCCGTTGATGGTGCCCCTGGAGCGGCCGCGGCGGCGGCGCAGCGCTTCGCGGACGGCGGCGACGACCCGCTCGTCGGCCCGCCCGGTGAGGCTGGAAGCACGGGTGGTGCGGTGGTCGAGCAGCCCCCACAGGCCCTGTTTGCGGTAGGCCAGGCGCATGCGCTGCACCGTGGTGCGTGACACCCGGCCGAACCCGAGCGCGGTCAGCTCTTCCGCTTTGGCCTGCTCGCGTTCGGCCAGCGTGTGCCGCTCCGGGTCGTACTGCGGTCGCACTGTTCCTTCGCTGCCGGGCCCGCCGGGCAGGCCGCATTCGACTTCCCTGACGTGCCGCTGCCAGGCCAGCGCCTTATCGCGTGCCGCAGCGGGGGCGGTCTCGAACAGCCCCCACTGCGGGGCCGCCTGCGGTACTTCGGCGCCGATGACGGTGAAGCCGGGGTCGGCGAACAAGTGCCCGGCGAGCACGGCCTGGCCGCCGCCGTCCGGGCCGACCAGATGGATGCTCTGCCCCGAGAGGGCGACGACCTGTCACGTCACGCCGCTAAATCGGACGCGCGCACCGACCTTCACGGTCGGCCGGGCACCGCGCCGCGCGGTCACCGGGCGCCTTCTTTCGTGCCCTGGCCGCTCCAGCCCCGCGGCCCGACGAGGGTCCGTTCGTGCAGCGGCGTCGTAAGGTCGGCCGTCAGCTGCCCGCGCCACAGGGCATGGAAGACGGCGGGCAGGACCGCGATCGGGTCGCCGACCGCCCCAGCTCCCTCGATCAGCGGCCGCGGCCGCGCGAACGCCTCCACAACCGCCGCCGCCAGACCGGGGCGGCCGACGTTGCGGGGGTGGCGGTAGCCGGCCAGCCACTTCAGGTTGGCGGCCAGCACGTCGTCGAGCGGCAGCAGACGCCGGGAGGCCCAGCCGATGTCCGCGCACGCCTGCGCGACCGCCTCGGCGGCGTTCCTCGCGCGTTCGCCGCCCGCGTCGGGGTGGCCCGGGCAGTCGGCGAGCAGCGCGGTGCCATCGGCACGGCGGGCGAAAAGCTGCGGCACCCAGGAACGCACCTGACCGCGCGGGGTGCGCCACAGCAGCCGCACCGGCCGCCCCGCCAGGCCCGTCATGTCCCGATCGCGGTCCAGGACCATCAGCTGCACGCGCATCGCGTTCGACCCCGCGGCCACGTGCCGCCCGGTGGTCGCCGACCACCACAGGCCCGGCCCCCAGCGTCGCCCCGGGACCACCGTAAACGCCGACACCGGCGGCAACTCCTCGAACGCCACGGTCAGGGCGGCATCCGCCCACCGCTGCTGCACCGCTTGCCCACCGGGTCGAGGAACACCGCCTCGAACCCGCCGCCCTGGTCCACGCCCGCCCGCCCTGCCCGGCCCCGGGCTGCTCCTGTGCTGCTCACCCGTGCCAGCCAAGCCGCTCCCGCCCGCCCGGACGGCCGTTTTCAGTGTTCCTGCCACGAACGAGTGCCGTATCAGCTAACAGCCGACTTCTCCCCGGCGCACCGTGCTCAGCCGCCCGCCTCGTGCCCGTCCGCGGTCAGCATCTCCCGGAGCACCTCGACGGGCATGTCCACCCACCGGGCCATCTCTTCCAGGGGCACGCCGCCGTTCACCGCCGCCAGAGCGGTCCGCTTCCAGGCGTTCTCGATCAGGCCGGCGCTGTGACCGAGGCCGCGCAGCAGCCGCCGGGCGACGTCGGCGGTCGGACCACTGTGCACCCCGCGTAGTTGCAGCAGCTGCTCCTGGACGCTGTCCAGCGTGCTGGTAATCAGCATCCGCTGCTCGGCGGGCACCGCAGCCCGCCACATCGTCCCCGACCCGGGCGCCTTCTTCTCCTTGCCCAGCACCCGCAGCTGCCCGGCCATGGTTGCAGCCTGGTGTTCCTGCCGCAGCCACCACGGGTCGTTGTCGTACCCGGGCGGCCCGCCGGCGGAGCGACGAAGGCGGATGACCCTGCCCATCCACGCGATGAGCGGCCCGCCGTGGTCAGCCGCGGCCAGCGGCCCCAGCCACGCACGCCTCAGCCGCTCACCCAGCCTGCGACAGAACAACCCGTCCACGGGCAGCGCCCGCGGACGCCCGGCACCGCTGTCCACCCACACCAGCTCCGCCATCGCCGGGTCCAGCAGCGCCTCGGCCACCGCCACCACCTCCGGGAAGACGACCGCATCCCGCCCCACGACCCGCCACCGCTCCAGATCACCCCCCGCATCCCCGCCCGCAACCAGGTGCAGGCGCCGCGGCCACACCGTCTCCCGCTCCCAGCCGAAAGCCTGCTCCCACCACCGGGCCACCACCGCCCGCGCCAGCGCGAACACCCGCTCCGGCCCCGCACCGCCCGACGCCCACCGCCGCTGCGCCGCCACCACCTCCGGCAGGCCACGCAGATCAAGATGCTCCAGCGGCTGATCGGCGTCCGCGTCCAGCAGCCACCGCCCATGCCGCACGCACACCCGCTCCCACCGCGGCGCATACCGCACCACCCGCACAGCCGCCCCCGTACGCCGGGCCGCACACAGCCGGCAGCCGAAGGCCACCGGACCGGCCACCGCGCCACCGGTACGCCACAGTCCCACCGGATCACCAGCTCCGGCGCGCAGCTTCGCATCCTCCACCGCCCAGGACGGCAACGCCCGCGCCAGCACCTCCTCCACCACGCCGCACAGGCCTGCCAGGAGCCGGCGGCCGGCCGCATTCAGCAGCACCTCGGCATCGGCCCGCGCGCCCCCGCCCTCGTGCCCGGGCGGATGGTTGCGCCACTTCCAGCACGCCCGCAGCACCTTCGCTTCCATCCCGTAGCAGGCCGCGATGCGACACAGGAGTGAGCACGTTGTCTCGCCGGGCAGAGGCACTACGCGGAAGATCCCTACAGCCATCGCACCAGGCTCCCGCACGGAGACAAACCACGGCAGCCGTTCATCCGGCGCGCAGTGAGCACTGACGGTCCCGGCCGGATATCGATGTTGTTGCCTCGCTCGGTGACGCAACAACACCCCGCCAGCGCACGCAGCGGGCCGGGCGGCGCCGATGGCCGCGACGGCGAGCACGTCCGACGATCCGCTGCTCGCCCTTTCGGTAAGGGGCGTCGGCACCAGCCCTCCCGGCGGGACTCCCGCGGGCGGGCGCTCTGCCCATCTTTGGCGCGGCGACTTGTGTTTCTGCTGGTCAGATGGGGGATAGCGTGGCAACTGAGGCTGATGGAAAAAAAGTTGGCCCATGGCATCCGGATTCGGGCCTCCCGGCGCGTGTAAGGGGTGAGGGCGTCAACGCCCTCACCAACGAGTCGATGATGGGAGGCCGGTCTGGTGACCTGGCTCGAGTGGATGGGAGCGGGTGGGATCTCGGTCCCGCTGATGTTCCTGGCGTACTACGCGCTGCGCCGTACCAAGAGCGCGGTGGAGATGTGCCTGAAGGCGTACCTGCAGGCGCGCACGGAGCGCGAGCAGCGCGCGACGATGATCGCGATGGCGGCGGCGCTGCCGGAGGGCGGGGCCGCGGCCCGCTTCGAGGAAGGGCAGCCGGCCTGGCTGTTCTACAAGCACTCAGAGCAGGGCCAGGCGGCGATCGTCACGCGGGAGGCTGCGTGACCGAGCCCGACCGGGGCACGGACTTCGCGGCGTTCGTCCTCGAGACTAGCGCGGCGTTCTCCCGCGTGGCCCGGGCCGAAGCAGGCGGCGACCTGCACAGCGCAGAAGATGCTGTGCAGGTCGCCTACATGCGCATGTTCACGTCGTGGGAAAAGATCGTAGCGCGGCCCGGGAACCGGGCCGCCTACGGCCGCACCGCAGTCAGGCACGCGGTCATCGACCAATTCCGGCGTAACCAGCGCGTCACCCCTGCACTGTCGCAGGAACTGCCCGAACAGGAATCCCGGATCGGTATCCCTGATGCCGCCTACGAAATGATCAAAGAGGGTATCGATGAACTAGTCACAAAACTTCCCGACCGGCAGCGGCAGGTCATCACCCTGTGCGTTCTCCAGGACATCAGCCCTGAAGACGCCGGGAAGCGCCTGCGCCTTAAGGAGGAGTCGGTGAAGAGCTACATCCGCATGGCCGTCAAGAACCTGAAGAAGTACGTCAACGAGACCGCCGAGGAGGGAACCGCATGAGCACCTGGGACCAGGAACACCAGCAGAGCGCCATCCGGCTCCTCGCCGTATGGGCCCTGCTCGAACGCTGCGAGCAGGCACTTTCAAAGAGCCCGCGGACACCCGAGGACTCGGTACAGACGGAGGGGGGCCAGCCTGCCGGCTGGCCCCCGGGCCCCGCCCCCTGCCCAGACGACCGAGAGCACACCGAAGCCAAGAGCGAACTCGTACTCCTGCTGGCACGTGAATGTGCTCATAAAACCACCGCACAAGAAACACGCCGAATCGCGGAACTCCTGGAGTACCTAAACCGCGACGAAGAGGCATTGTGCTGGTGGCAATGGGCAGCAGAACGAGGCGACGAAGACGCGCGGGACTATCTTGAGCTCCTCCGTGCCGAAAGGCAGGAACAAGAGAACCCGCCAGTTGAGTCTCCAGCACCTTCGGAACTGGAAAACAGGGCAGCACTGTATGTGTGGAAAGCTAGTGGAACAAACGCTGGATCACACACATTCGCGGCCGTGCAACTGGCGTTGAGTGCTGCAGTCAACCCAGAGCTGAGCGAAGACGCGAAGCAACTGGTGAGGGAAATCGAGAAGTACTTGCAGCACCCTGATCGCATGACAGACGGAAGGCGACGCTAATGCGTAACACTCCTCTGCCATGCCCAAAGGAAACGGGAGACGCTCTGTAGGCAGACCCATCATGAGTGCCTCACGCTGGGGCACAACGACTCGTTGCGACAGCGGCCCGCCACCGGCGGGCCGCTGTCGCATTCCCGGCACGTGAAACGACTCACGCACCCAGCAGAGACCGCCTCGCGAAGATGAGCCCCCGCAACGCCCGAACCGTCGACGTCGTCTCGCGGAAGGAGACCGAGGCCGCCGGCTCGGCCTGGCATCAGGAATAGTCCCGGGGCACGCCCTCGCTGCCGGGCCGCGGGCGTCGGACAGGCACTCGTGGCACCCCCGACTCCGGGCGGGGCGCCGGGGGTAGTCGCTCGGCCCGGAGCCCCGTCCGTGCGCAGGGAATCAGGGCCTGGCGGGCGTCGTCTGGTCGGCCTGGAACTGCTGGCGGCGCGGGCGGTCCCCCGTGTGTCCCCTCGCCGCCGCTGCCCCGTCCCCGGCCCGCCCCGTGCGGCTGCCGCGCCCTCGCGGTCTTGCCGCGCCGCGCTGCGCGCGTTCACCGCCACCGCGCCGCGATCGGGCGGTCGTAGCATTCCATCTCCACCACTGAGCCCTGGCCCCGCGCCGCCTGTGTCCCGAGCTGCCGTGCACCCGTACTGTGTCGCACGCCGCCGGGTGGCCCGGGCCGCCACCCCCGCCAGCTTCCCGGCCCTCAGCGTCGAGGGCGGCCTGTGGGCGAGGAGGTACTGGCCGGTGCCGACGCCCGCCTCCTGGTCCTGGTGGTGGTCGCCGCGTCGCCCCGCCCTCGCCGCGCCGCGGGTCCGCTCCGGCCCGGGGCCGGGCACGCTACCTCCGAACAGCACCGGACCCCGGGCGCTGAGAGGCCCGGGGTCCGGTCATGGCGCAAGAGGCGATCAGAGGCTGTCCGGGACGGCCTGCGGGACCGTCACCGGCCTTGCCCAGTCCATGCCCAGCTCTGCGAGCGCGGCGAGCTGGTCGGCGCCCAGCCGGTCCCTCCTCGACTTGGTGTTCGACGTCCATACGCCCAGCTTCACGGTCACCGGCTCGCCGTTGACCGTGATCTCTTCGCTGTGCCCCCTTGGCACAGGCCGGTCACCCTCGCGTTCCACCCACTGCGTGAGGGCCATGAGGCCCCGCTGGAACGCCGCCTGCGCCTTACTCGGGCCTTTCGTCGTGCGCGAGGCCGCCGGCGCGGGAGACGGCGCCTCAGCGGGCTGCACGCCCAGCTTCGACAGCCGCTCCTGTTGCTCGGGAAGAAGCTGCGCCCAGGTGCCCGGTTTCTTCTGCCGCTCCAGCCACTGCCCGATGTCGTCACCCTCGAACAGCACCCCGGGCTGGATCTCGGGCAGGCTGCCGTCGGCGTCGATCAGGTCCGCGAGGATGCGGTAGTGACGCTGCCAGTCCAGAGGCCACGGGCAGTTCCAGTCCTCATCGACCGCAGCCAGCTGCTTCGCGCGCTCCGCGGCCCGCTCGGGGTCCTTCCCGAGGCCGCCTTTGCGGCGGAGGTTGGCCATGTGCTGGCCCACCGGCACCACTGCCTCGCCTTCGCCCCAGACCGCGTCCTGGCGGGGAGCGAGGTGCCCTGTGGCCCGCCGGTAGGAGCGGAGCGCGGCGAGTTTGTTCTCCCAGGCTTCTTCACCGGGCTCCCACACCATCCCGGCCTCAGGGGCGTCCAGCAGGGTCTTGCGCCGATCCTCCAGCTCACCTGCTCGCAGGGCCTTCCGCTGCTGGTGGACCCATCGCCCGAGGGGAAAATCTTTCGTCGCACCCACGGGGGTCTCAACGTCGTAGGGCACGGCGTAGAGCCCGGTGATCTCGTTCTCCGCCCGCCACCGGATGAGGGCTTGGTAGCCCTCCAGCCAGACCAGGGACTCCGGCCGGTACACCCGGGTACGCAGAAACGCGGCGATCGTCCCCGCGTCCCGGGGAGAGGAGAAGTGGAGCAGGGCCGAATCGGCGGCGGCCTGCGTGTCGTCCTGCTCCTGGTCCTCGCTCCCCTCACCGCCGGCGCCGACGATCCGCCCCTCCTCATCACGCTGAACGTGCACCTTGCGCTCGTGCTTGCCCCGGGACAGGGCGCGGGAGGCGAGCTGCTCAACGAGTCGTTCATCGTGGGAGCGCAGCCCTTTTATCTAGAGGCGGCGGAGCGTCCAGGCACGTTTGTTGTGGGTGTGGCCTGTTGGTATGTCGTGTCTCTCGAGAGGTATGGCGTCTTCGCGGCGAGGCTGCGGGTGCAAGGGAGTGGTTTGTGATCTTTTTCTGGTCTGCGTGGGTGTCGGTGGGTGGAGGTAGGGTCGCGGGACGCGGGGCTCCCGAGGGCGGGGAGCTTGCATGGTGTCTTGGGGAGTGAGGCCGGGTGGGGCTGCCGGGTGGGGCCGCAGACAAGGCGGGTAACCGGTACGAGGACTGGTGGACCGCGTTGCGGGTGGCGGACGTGCTGCGGGGGCGGGCGTCGCGGATCCGTCTGGAGCCTCCGGGCCGGGCGGGTGCCGGGATCGAGTTCGAGGTCGAGGAGGCCGACGGCACCTGGTGTGAGCAGGTGAAGGATGTCCCCTCCAAGGGGGCGTGGACCCTGGACGCGGTGGGGAAGGTTCTTAAAGCGGTCGCCGGGCACCTTGCCCAGGGCAAAAAGGTGCGCCTCGTGCTGTCCACCGGGGCTCCTGAGCTACGCGATCTTGCCGAACGCGCCCGGGCCGCCGAATCGCTCGCCGAGTTCGAGGAGGTCCTCACCAAGGCCCAGGGCCCTCGCTTCGTTTCGGTGATTGAGAATTGGTCCGTGAATGGCGTGCCGGTTGGCCGGGATGTCGGCTGGCGGTATCTGCAGGCCGTGTACGTGGAGCACCATCCTCCGGAGACCCTGCGGCGCCTGGTGTCCATGACCTACGAGCTGCTGTTCGTCGGGGACCCGGAAGTCATCGTCCAGCAGCTGAGCGGCTATCTGGACGAGCACCTTCACCAGCGCCTCACCGCCCTCCAGATCCGCGGTCATCTGCTGACCGTGCCGGGGGTGCGCCCGCGGCTGCTGGCCGGGGACACCGGCACGCTGACGGCCCTAGCCGGCACCGTGGAGCGGTTCGTGCGGCGCGTGGACCGGGACAGACCTGTCTTCGGGCTGGCCGCCCGGCCGCACGCGGAGCAGCTGTACGCGCGTTTGGTGGCCGAGGACGGCCCGCAGACCGTGGTGTGTGAGGGCGGAGCGGGTTCGGGGAAGTCGACGGTCGTCGCCGATGTCCTGGCCCGGCTGGCCAAGCGGGGGTGGCCGGTGGCCGCGGTCCGGATGGACGGGGCCGACGCGAGCATGCAGACGGCCAAGGACCTGGGGACCAGGATGAGCCTGCCGGACTCGCCAGTGGTGCTGCTGGCCGGTGTTGCGGACGGAGACCCGGCGCTGTTGGTGATCGACCAACTGGATGCGGTCAGCACCTACAGCGGTCGGATGTCGGACGCCTACGAGGCCGTGGAGGACGTGCTGGCGCAGTTGTCCGTCGCCCCGAACGTCAAGGTGCTCCTGGTGGCCCGCACCGTCGACATCGACAACGATCCGAGACTGACGAAGCTGGTGGCCGACCGTGCCCGGGTGGCACGGTTCCCCCTCGGGGTGTTGGACATCGAACAGGTGTGCGCAACCCTGGCCGCCGGCGGGACGGATCCCGACAGTCTGGGCCCGGTGACATTGGAGCTGCTGCGGACTCCCTTGCATCTGTCGGTCTTCGGCCGTCTGTCTCCTACGGCGCGTACCGCTTCCTACCGGACCCTGCAGCAGCTGTACACGCGCTACACCGACGAGGTCCGCGAGGGGATCGAGCAACAGCTCGGAGCACTGGACTGGCCGGGGATCACCGGCGCGCTGTGCGCCTCCATGAGCGAGCGCGAAACGCTCCAGGCTGCGGTGGCCCTGCTCGACGGGTTCCCCCGTCGGCAGGTCAGGGCCCTGGAGTCGCATGGCGTGCTGGTACGCGACGCGGAGGAAATCGGGTTCTTCCACGAGACGTACTTCGATTTCCTCTTCGCCCGGTCCTTTATCTCTGCCGGAGAGGACATCCACGATTTTCTGGCCGACTCCGGCCAGCACCTGTTCCGGCGAGCCCAGACAAGGCAGATCCTCGAGCACCTCGCCGGCACGGACCGCGAACGCTTCCGCACCACAGTGGCCCGGCTCCTGGGCTCCGACCGGATCCGCTCGCACCTGCATGATGTGATCATCACGGTCCTCGGGCAGCTCGATGCCACCCTGCCGGACTGGGAGGCCATCGAACCGCTCGCCTGGGGTCAGGTCCCTGTGGCGGGCAAGGTGCGCGGTCTGCTCGCCCTGCCGCAGTGGTTCGACGCCGCTGACCACGATCAGAGGTGGGAGCGCTGGCTGGGCACGCCGCAGACCGCTGATGCTGCGTTCCCTGAACTACTGGCCGTCGCGCGGCACCGGCCCGAGCGCGTCGCGGAGCTGGTGCGACCGTACGTGGGCACCACGCCGCAGTGGCGGCGCCGGCTGGTGGGGCTGATCGAGTGGGCGCTCACACCTGATCTCGTCGACCTTGCCGTCGATCTGATCGACCGAGGGTATGCGGATGAGGCCAGGGGGCCGATCGCGGTCAACAGCGACTTCTGGTCGCTCCTCTACGGCCTGTCCGAAACCCACCCCGCTCCCGCTGCCCGCCTTGTCGGCGCCTATCTGCGTCGTCACCTTGCCCGTGCGCGCGCCGACGGATCCGGCGACCCCTTCGCGTCCGAGCACTTGTCCACGAACTCACAGGTGGCCGACACGGTCCTCTCCCGCATCGCGCAAGCCGAGCCGGAAACCTACGTCGACCAGGTTCTGCCCTTCGTCATCGACGTGGCCACCGCTAGCAGCGCGGGCCGCACCGGCTCCCACGACCTCGGTGGCCGCTGGGCCTACCGCCTTGTGGGCGGCCGCAGTGTCGACACCGCCTTGCTGGCCGCCCTCGACACGGCACTGCGCTCCCTGGCCGGCCAGGCCCCGGCTGCCGCTGCCGATGCCCTGCGGCAACTGACCGCCTCGCCGGTTCAGGAGCTGCGCTTCCTCGCCTGCCGCCTGCATACTGCCCTGGGGCGGCCCGATGAGGCGATCGCCTGGCTCCTGACCGATGAGCACAACCTGCGCCTGGGATGGGTGGACAGCGCGCGCTGGGCCTCGCGCGAACTCATCGAGACCACGACCCCCCACTGCACGGACGAGATGCTGGACCGCTTGACCGCGGTGCTGCTCGGCTACTACCCGGCGTGGGAGCGCCGACGGCAGAAGGGGCAGCGCAGCGCCTGGGGCCGGAGCCAGTACGAGCTGCTGTCGGCGATCTGCCCCTCGCGCCGTAGTGAAGTGGTACGCCGTCGGCTCGCCGAATGGGACCGCAAGTTTCCTGGCCACGTACCGTCGCCACCGACACCAATTCAGGCTGGGGTCGTCGGCTCGCCGATCAGTGACCATGCGGCCCGACACATGACTGATGACCAGTGGTGCCGTGCCCTGGACAAGTACGCCCAGCCCCAACCCGAACGGTTCTGGCCTCTCCGAGGAGGCATCCACGAGCTCGCCCGGACACTGTGCAGCCGCGCGCAACAGGAACCCGACCGCTTCACCGACTTCGCCTTCACTCTCGGCCCGGGCTCACCAGCCGCCTACCTCTGCGCGATCGTGGAGGCGGTCGCGCCCCATCTGGATGCCGACCGCTGGGAACGACTGGCCCTCCACACCCACCAGACGCTCGGCTCCGAGGCAGCGCCCACGATCTGCCGCACCCTGCAGGCGGCCCCGCAGAACTTCACTCCTGCTCTGCTCCCGGCGCTCGACGGCTACACCACAGACCTCCGTCCCGAACATGACATCCGTCATCCCGATGCCGAAGGAACCCGCACGGATCTGCTGACCGCCGGCATGAACGCCACCCGGGGCCAGGCAGCACTCACCGTTGCTGCCCTGCTCTTCCACGACAGCCAGCACCTGCACGTGCTGACGCCTCTGGTCACCCGTCTGGCCAACGATCCAGTGCTCGCCGTCCGGGTCTGTGCTGCCGAAGCCGTGCTGGCGCTGATGAAACACGACCCTCAGGTCGCGTTGGACGTCGCCGAGCAGCTACTGACCCACCAGGACACCAATGTCCACAACGCCCCCACCACCCAACAACTGCTCACCCACGCACTGGTCCGCGATTCCTCGCGTTTCGCCCCCCACCTCGGCCGCGCACTTCAAGGTCCCGAGGGTACGGCCGAACTATCGGGACAGACCTGGGCCGTTGCCGCCATCCAGGGGTGTCTTGCCGCAGGCATTCCCAAGGCCGTGCAAGAACTCGGTGACACCGCACGCCGCGGCGCGGCAGCAGTCTTCGCCCGCAACGTCGACCACTATCCGCACCTCATCCCTCTGTTCGGTGATGGCGACGCCGAGGTCCGCAAGAACGCCTCCCTGGCCATGAGGTACGCCTTCGACCTGCCTCCCGCACAGGCCGACGAACTCGTCAGAGCTTTCCTTGACAGCCGGGCGTTCGCCGACCACCTCGAGCATCTCGTCTTTGCCCTCCACGACCACACTGGACCTCTGCCTACCGTGGCCATCGAGGCCTGCGAGCGCATCGTCCAGCACGCGGGCAGGGAACTCGGCGACATCAGAACCCACCGCGCAGCGGACGGCCATCACCTGGTCTCGACGGTTCTCCGCCTCTACCGTCAAAATCCGCCCGCGCTACGGATTCGGTGCCTAGACATCATCGACAGGCTCTCGCAAGCAGGCGCCTACGGGCTGAACGCTGCCCTGGAAAACGAACGCTGACCCAGCTGACCCATGCGCGCCCCTACCTCTGACTCGGCCGAGCGTTATCTGGAGGTGGACTGAGTGAGCGACGAGTGTTCTGGTTGCTGGGAGGCGGGCACCTGACAGAGAGCGCGACTCGGGAAGCCAGTTCGACGGGCCTCCGTTCGTCACGAGCCAGTGGCTTTGCGAGTAGTGGTACTCCTGTCTCACCGGCCGCGTTTGCTCACCAGGGCTTCGTTGGTGTCCCATCTGGATCGAGTCCATACGGCCACCACGCGGTCATGTTGTCGACGAGCCATGGCTCTGCGCCCTCGCGCAGCCATGGTTCCACGCCATCAGAGAAGAAGGTGTCGGGGAAGACGCCGGCGTCAGCGGCTTGCCGAGTAAGAGATTGAGCCTTTTCAACTTCTCCAGCGCGGTATCGCAAGTGGGCGAGCAGTATGTAGGAGCTGGCGTTTCCGAGGTGCGTAATTTGCTGTACGAGATCCTCTATTGAGTCTTCTTCCCCTGTCTGGCGCAGTACGTCGGCCAACTCCACAAGGGCGTCGCTGGCGCCTGCACTGATGGCGTCCCGGAGGAGTTCCTTGGATTTCTCGTATTCGCCGCCCTTGCTATACCAGAGGGCGAGGTCGACCAAGGTGTCAGGTTCGCCGAGTTCGGCGGCTCGTCGAGCAAAAACTTCCGCTTCAGGCAGGTCTCCGGACTTCGCACGCAAGTGCGCGAGAAATATCGAAGCGTCACTGTCTCCCGAGACTTCTACGGCCTGACGCGCATGGTGTTCGGCTTCTTCTGGGTCCTCATCGAACCACGGGTTTCGAGCAGTCATTAGTGGAGCGCCATCTACGGTAAATTCCATGCGAATTTCGGTAGGCGTCCCATCTTCGGCAGACTGCGTCGTCACCCGCCGTTGTGGTGCGGCCCAGATGTAGCCCATGTAAGGAGCCAGCCTTTTGCTGCACTTGAGCGTTTTGAGTTCATCCCCCTTTGTGCGCAGAAACATGCTGGGAAGGAGGTCCTGAGGTGAGCCGGTGGCATCGACTACCCGACGGGCGAGGTTTTCGGCGTCCTGCGTATCTCTGGCGTCTCTGCGCAACGCAAGGAGTCGCACGAGAGCGCCGACGTGGCCAGCATCTGCCGCCTTCTTCAGATAGTGTTCAGCCCTTTCTCGCTCGCCAGCGTTCTCTTGACACGCCGCGAGCCACAGCAGCGCCCAGATGCTGCCGGCGTCGGCTTCGTGGCGAACAAGTGCATCAACTCCTGCGGCATCTCCAGCGGTTTGACGCATTCGTACAACACATGTCTGGGTGCCGCCGCCGGTGGGCCCACAGACGCCGGAGGCACGGTGAAGATAGAAGGCCCAGTAGAGCCGGTAGCGATGCAGCGCCTCCTGCGCGATCTGCGCAAGGTCATCGGAGTCCGTGATGTGGTCGTGAGCGGAGTGCCAGAAGGAAGCTGGGGGGCACAGCAACGTACGTTCATGGCGGCCGTATTGTTCAAGATAGTCCGCTAGCCGGTACACCGGACCGCGCTTCTGGTTCGCGGAAACCGGGGACGTTACACCCGGGGCCTGACGTGGGTTTCGGGTGCGGATCCGGCGCAGTGGGGCGAGATTTCCGTGGACAGGACGGGCGAGGTCAGCGAGCGCTTCTTCGAACCAGTCATCGGGCAGCGCGTCATATTCGATGTCAGTGAGATAGTCCTCGGCTGCCCCCTCCAGGAACGCGAGCGGGAGACGGACGCCGGCGCCAAGCCGGCGGGCGTCCATGGCAGCCTGCAGCACCGCCCGGGCCGCAGGCTGTGCAGTGTGGTAGCGATGCAGGAGTTCAGGTCCTCCCGCCAGATCTTGTGCCAGGTTCCCGTCCGGGGTGCGCTCAAGAGCGGCTGCGAGCTGTTGGTCGCCAGCATCAGCCAGAGCCTGTGCTGCGGCAATGGCGGCCGCGTCGAACTTGTCGGGGACGTTGATCCGGCGATTGGCGATCAGGGCCCTCACCTGGGCGTGCGGGTCCGCCTGTCCTGGGTGCGGGACGGCCATATACCTATTGGCGTGTTCGGGCCACAAGGTGCCAAGAATCAGGACCGGTCCTCGACTCGGGTCAGACACGAGGGTGGCAAGTGCTGCAGACAGGCGTTCGCCGAATCCATGACCTGCACCTAGGTAGTGCTGGGCCTCGTTCAGCCACACCACAGTCCTAGGACCAAGCTGATCAATTTCGGCCAGAGCGGCCTCGAGCCGGGTGAGATCGAAAGGACGCCACAACCACCACCCGGCAGCTGCCAGCGGCTGGATCGCTTCCCAGCAAGCACGCGTTTTGCCCGTCGACGACGAGCCGATCAGAACCGCCATTTGGCTGGCCCCATTGGCGGCTGCGGCTACGCACCTGGCCAGGTCCTCATCGTGCGGTCGGTGTACATAGCCGGGTAGACCGGATGGGCTGTATGCCCTCGCCGGAGCCACGGACGGCGCGGGCGCGGCAGGATGGACTTCCAGGTCGAGGGGGTCCCAGTCGCTGATCGGCCGACCGCGCACGGCTTCTCCTACGAAGTCCTGGACTGGCGGTATGCGCACCGCGGCTTCGCGCAGGGCCAGCATCGGGCCCACATCCGCCCCCAAGGCTTTCGCCAGGGCCACCAGCGTGGTCTCGGAGGGCACCACTTGGCCGTTCAGCGCCTGGCTGACCGTTGTGCGCCCCAGCCCGGTCCGCTGCTGCAACCCACCCATCTGCAGACCCCGCTGCGCCCTGAGGGTGCGCAGCCGTAGCGCGAGTTCCGCCAAGGGATCCTCGTGCACGTCCCCCATGTCCTGCTTCTCCGTCTCTCAAGCGACCGTCTTCGTTCATCTTTGTTCGCCCTGAACCCCGGTGAACACCAGAACCGCGAAATTCGCCGAAGTCCCCGTCGTCGGATGTCCTGGGAAGAAGGCATGAACACCTCATCCATTCAGCTGATGCTCCTGGTCCTGCTCCTCGCGGTCGTCGCGCTCTTCTGCATGCTCGTAGGAGCAGCGGCCGGTCTGCTCGCTCGTATCGACGGAGCCACCTATGCCACCGCTCTGCTGCGCGGTGCCGTGGCCTTTGCGGGCAGTGCCACCCTGTCCCTGGCGCTGCTGACCTTCGTCCTCGCGGTGCTGTGAACCGAGGATGCTTTGTCCTCCTACCTGCAGGCGAGAGCACGGCGCCCGCCCGTGGCGGGCGCTGTTACTGCTCGGCGCTGGGGCCCGGCCAGTGTCAGGGCGTCGACTACAGGACAGGGATTATCTGCCGGTGGTGGCGGTGTGGGGGATGTTTGTTCTGGTTGTCGCCTGCGGTGATGGCGCTGGCCTGAGTGCGATACGCCCCGGTGTTGGTGGTGGTTGTGTTTGTTACGTGGATGCCGAGTTTGTGGCGGAGCGTGCTGTTTCTCCGGTGACGGGTGTGGTGCGGTGGGTGGTGGTCGATGCCCGTTCGTTTGATCTGCAGGCGGAGGCGGTGGCGTTCCTGGCGTCGTTGCGGGCGCGGGGGTGTTCGCCGAACACCGAGCGCGCGTATGCGGGGCGGGTCGCTCTGTACTTGAGCTACTGCCGGATGCGGCGGATGGACTGGCGGACTCCCGGCTTCCTGGATCTGGCTGGGCTGCAGCGGTGGCTGGTCGAGATGCCTGTCCCGCCCCGTGCCGGCCAGGTGCGGCCCGGGCCTGTCCGCTACCGGTCGCGGGGGACGGCGAACGTGATCATGACGGTGGTGGGGGAGTTCCTGCGGTTCGGTGCCGCGCACGGCTGGGTGCCGACCACCACGACGGCGTTGCTGTCGCAGCCGAAGCTCCTGCGCTTCACTCCGCCCGGCTTTGACAGCGGGGAGTCGGGACAGCAGCACCAGGTCGAGGCCGCCGCGTTCCGCTTCAAGGTCACCGAGCCTGGCTATGAGGACCTCAGTGACGAGCAGATCCGCGACCTGATCGCTGTGGCTCCGAGTGCCCGGGACCGTTTCCTGATCGCGTTGCTGGCCTGTACCGGGATGCGGATCGGTGAGGCGCTGGGCCTGCGCCGCGGCGATATGCACCTGCTGGCCTCGTCCCGCGTTGTGGGCTGCGGTGTCGAGGGCCCTCACGTGCATGTCCGCCGCCGCATGGACAATCCCAACCGGGCTCTTGCGAAGTCCCGGCATCACCGCTTTGTGCCGGTCACGGCCGACTTGGTCGCGCTTTACACCGATTACCAGTACGAACGCGACCACATAGCTGAGGCGGCGGAGTCGGAGATGGTGTTTGTGAATCTGTTCCGTGCGCCGCTGGGCCGGGCGATGTCGTATCCGAACGCCAAGGAGATGTTCGACCGGCTGGCCCGCACCGTGGGGTATGCGTGCCGTCCGCACATGCTGCGGCACTCGGCGGCGACCCGCTGGCTGCGCGACGGCGTGGACCGCGATGTGGTGCAGCGGCTGCTGGGCCACGTCTCCCCGTTGTCGATGGAGCGCTACCGGCACGTCGACGACGCCGAAGCACGTGCAGCGGTCGAGCGCGTCGGTTCCCTGACGGAGCGTCCATGAGCATCTCGTCCGCACTCTCGCGACTGCCCGCACCGCGGACCGAAAATGCCGGGGATCTCAACAACGGGGGATGGGCGGCGTGGCTGCAAGGCCATCTCGATCCCGCTTGGCGGCCGAGTGAGTGGCGGCCAGACTGCTGGCTGTTCACCGGGAGCGTGCAGGAGCCACGCAGCTCGGTGTCGCTGTGCCGCACAGTGGCGTGCGACACGGTGGTCTCACCGGCCAATGCCTTCTGCCCTTTCTGTAAGGAGGAGCAGAAGAGGTCGCCGCTGCCCGCGGCAGAGTTCGCGCGGACCTTCGTGCCGGTGCGCAACCGGGTTGCCTTCGGCGGTGTTCCGGAGCAGTGCCGCTTCACGAAAGGCGGGCAGCGCTGTGTCCGGCCCCGCCACTGCAAGGGGCTGTGCGTCATGCACTACACCCAGTGGAAGACCCACACCACCCGCAAGCTCGCCGGCCAGTGGGAGGACACCGCCGTCCCCTACGCCGATACCCCCGCCTGCCCGGTTCCGGCCTGTCCGCTGCCGAGCGTGCAGGTCCGTGGCCTGTGCCGGCACCACGCGCGGTGCTTCCGTGAGCATCGCCGCACTCATCCGGACACCGCCTTGGCGCCGTGGGCGGCGCAGCAGCCCCCGTATCTCGCCCCGCACCAGTTCAGCCTTCTTCCCCTGCCCGAGCTGCTGCGCTACGAGGTTCTTTACGGCCTGCAGCAGGCGGACCCGTGGCTACGTATCTTCAACCCTCCGCACGTTCGCCGTATGGTGCGTGATCTGAACGGCGTCACCACGCTCATCAGCGACATCACGGATCAGCACATGTGCCCGCGTTCCACCAGCGATGTGCTGCGGATGCTCGGCCGTGTCCGTACCGCGGTGCGGGCCGCTCACGCAGAGCACATCGGAACAGCGCCAGCGAAGGACGACGTCCTGGATTTGCGTGCGCTGGGCCAGCGGTCCCGCACCCCGGTGGGCATCAGGACCCCCAAGACCGTTGATCTGCGCACGATCAAGCAGCGGTGGCTGCGCGATCTGCTGCGGACCTGGACGATCCAGCAGCGCCCCGGCGCGGACGAGTTCGGCCGCACTCTGCGCGGTGTCGAGCTCGCCTCACGGGCCCTCGCGCTCCGCCCCGGAACCGACGACCCCGCGCGGCTGCGCTATGACGACGTCACCGCCGTGGTGGAGGCGTTTCGCACCGCGCTCAAGCTGGACGGCGAGCCCGCCGGCTGGAACTACCGGATGTCCATCGCGAGCCACTTCTTCGCCCTGATCGACTACGGCCGCCGTTCCGGAGTGGCGAACAAGCTTTCCGCTGCCTTCGTCCGCGACCCCGCTGCCCACCGGATCCCGCAGGAGGAAGCCAACGAGGACGAGATCGGCAAGGCGATCCCCGAGCCGGTGATCCGCCAGCTCGACGCTCACCTCGACCTCCTTGGCCGAGGGCGGGCCCGCGGTCGGCGCACCCTCGCCTCTGAAGACCTGCAGCTGATGTACCGCACGCTGTACATCCTGCTCAGGGACACCGGACGGCGGCCCCTGGAAATCCTCTCCCTGCCTCGCGACTGCCTGGAGATCCGCCACGACCAGACATCCCTGGTCTGGAACAACCACAAGGCCCGCCGCCACCGCAGGCGCCTGCCCATCACCGCGCCCACCGCCCAGGCCATCCGCACCTGGCGAACCCGCCGAGACCAGCTCCAGCCCAGTCTCCCGCACGCTGGCGCCGACTACCTCTTCCCTGCCCTGACCCCTCTCGCCACCCGCCCCTACCTGCACACCAGCTACCTCAGCGAGACCCTGCGCCACTGGGTCGACTCCATCCCCCACCTGCACGGCGAAGGAACCGACACGGACACGCAGGGCAATCCGCTGTCTTTCGACCGCTCCCTGATCTACGCCTATGCCTTCCGCCATTCCTACGCGCAGCGTCATGCCGACGCGGGCACGCCCCTCGACGTCCTGCGCGAGCTGATGGACCACAAGTCGGTCAGCACCACCCAGCGCTACTACACCGTCTCCCTCAAGCGAAAACGCGACGCCGTCACCAAGCTCGCGGCCCACGTCGTCGACAACCACGGTCGCCCCAGCCCCTGCTCTGACACCGCCTACGAACTCCGTTCCGTGGCCGTCCCCTACGGCGGCTGCACCGAACCCAGCAACGTCAAAGCCGGAGGCAGCTCCTGCCCGATCCGTTTCCAGTGCGCCGGCTGCGGCTTCTACCGCCCCGACCCCTCCTACCTTCCGGCAATTGAGCAGCACCTCAACGAACTGCGCGCCGACCGCGAAACAGCCCAAGCCATGGACGCCGCCGAATTCGTCATCATCAACCTCACGGCCCAGATCACCGCATTCGAGCAAGTCACTGACCGCATGCGACGCCACCTCGCTTCTCTCCCCGCCGCAGAACGCCAGGAGATCGAGGAAGCCAGCACCGTCCTGCGTAGAGCCCGTGCCGGTAACGCACACTCCCTCCTGCCACTCACCGTCATTTCCAGCACGGGCTCAGCATGAACTCACACGGCAACCCGCACACTCTCGCCGAGGCCCGTCGCCGCGACAGCCTCGACAAACGCCAGCGTGTCCTCACCGCGCTCACCGCCCTGGAACAACAGGGCAAGAAGATCACTCACGCCGCAGTCGCTCGAACAGCTGGCGTCTCCACCTGGCTCACCTACGCCGAAGGCATCCGCGAGCACATCAAGGCCGCTCAGCAACGCCATCAGCGCACGAACCCCCGGCCCGCGGACACCCGGAACACCACAGCCACGCTGCGCACTGAGCTCGAGCTGGCCAGGCAGGAGGTCCGGACCCTACGGGAAGACAGAGACCGGATGCGGCAGGCCATCCAGCACCAGCTCGGACAGCAACTCGACGCCCTCAGCACCGCGGACCTGACCGAACGCGTCGACGAGCTCACCGGAGACAACCAACAACTCCAAGAGAGGCTTCGGCAGGTCACCGAAGACAACCACACGCTCCGCAGCCGGGTGACGAGCCTTGAGGCCGACCTGGGCGCAGCACGCACCAGCCTCCGACGAATGATCCGAGAAGAGAACAGGGGCCGTTGAACGACCGGTCATACCTGCTGCCCCGCTGTCATCCTGCCGGTGACGTTTCCTCGGCCCGCCCCCGGCGCGGGCCGGATTGAACCCGCGCTGCGGGCGCTGGTATAGCCGGTCAGCACACTGGCCGGGATGATGTCATGCCCATCGGATGCCGAGTTCGGCAAGCGCGGCGCGTTGTTCCTGGGTGAGCTTGTCGCGCCTCGACTTCGTGTTGGAGACCCATACGCCGAGCCGGACCGCGATCGGCTCGGCCTCGCCGTCGACCGTGATCTCCTCACTGTGTCCCCGCGGCACCGGCCGGTGGGCGCCTTCTCGCTCGACCCACTGCGTAAGGGCCGCAAGTCCGCGCTGGAAGGCCGCTGACGCCTTCCCCGTCGTCTTCCCGGCGCCCTTGGCCGCCGGGACCGGGACGTGCCTCTCAGCGGGCTTGATGCCCAGTGCGGACAGTCGCTCCTGCTGCTCGGTGGACAGCTGCGCCCAGGTGCTCGCCTCTCGCATCCGTGCGAGCCATTTGCCCAGGTCGTCGCCCTCGAACAGCACGCCGGGCTGGATGTCGGGCAGGCGGGCATCCGGCTCGTCTTCGGCGAGGTCGGCAAGGATCCGGTAATGCCGCTGCCAGTCCAGCGGCCACGAGCAGTTCCAGTCCGGGTCGATCGCCGTCAACTGCTGCGCGCGCACCGTGGCCCGCTCCGGGTTCTTCCCGAGACCGTCTTTGCGGCGGAGGTTGGCCATGTGCTGCCCGATGGGCACCATCGCCTCGTCCCCGCCCCAGATCGCGTCTTGCCGGGGTGCGAGGTGCCCGGTGGCTCGCCGGTACGACCGGAGCGCGGCGAGCTTGGTCTCCCACACCTCTTCGCCGGGTTCCCAGACCATTCCGGCCTCGGGTGCGTCCAGCAATTCCTTGCGCCGCGGCTCTAGCT
>NZ_BBOX01000272.1 GCF_001553455.1 Streptomyces hygroscopicus subsp. hygroscopicus | reverse complement strand
CTCGAAGTCGGCCGCGGTGTCAGGGGCGTCGTCGTGACGGCGGCGGGCGCGTGCGGGTGCGGATACGGCGCTCATCGGTGTCGTCTCTCCTCCCTGCTCTTGCTGTACAGCGGAGCGGGAGGCCGGCACGGCGCGTCTGGGGCTCACAGCGCGCGGCGCGCGCCTCCCGCCAGATGTGCCTGCTTTCCGAAGCACCTCGGTCAGTCACTCTTCTAGCCGAGATCACTGAGGGCAAACCGTTGTTTTCGAGAGGGGGGAGGTCGGCGCGGCGCGACGGGGGGAGGGAAGCGCGATGACGGAAGGTGCTTGCGGGGCGAGGGCGATGAGGCGCTCCAGCAGCACACCCTCGCGCAGCGCCCACGGGCAGATGGTGAGCCGCTTCACCCCCAGCACCTTCATGACGGCCTCCGCGACGACGGCACCGGCCAGGGACTGGTGCGCCCTGGCGGCGGAGATACCGGGCAGCTGCGCGCGCTGGGCGTCGGACAGCGTGGCGAGCCGCAGGGGCCAGGGCCGCAGATCGTCGCGGCGGAGGGCGTGGGTGCCGGGGCCGCGGCCGGTGGCGGCACCGGACGCGCCGGACGCGGGCACGGGTGTCCCGGTGAGACGTGCCAGCTGGGTGAAGGTCTTGGAGGTCGCGACGTACGAGGTGGGCGTCGGCTGCTGGCGCAGTTCGGCGGTGGCCTCCTCGATGACGGAGCACACATGGCGGCGCAGCTCCTTGACCGTCCGCTTCTTCACCGGGGTGTGGTCGGGGAGATGGCGGCGGGTGAGACGGCCGGCGCCCAGCGGCAGCGAGAGGGCGATCGCGGGCTCCGCGTGGCCGCCGTAGGCGATCTCCAGTGAGCCGCCGCCGATGTCGAGGAGCAGCATCCGGCCGGCGGACCAGCCGTGCCAGGCGCGGGCCGCCAGGAAGGTCAGCCGGGCCTCTTCCACCCCGCTCATGAAGGTCATGCGCACCCCGGTGGCCGCTTCCACCTCGGCGAGCACGGCATCCCGGTTGGTGGCGTCCCGCACCGCCGAGGTGGCGAAGGGGACCAGCTCATCGACCTCATGGGCGGCCGAGGCCGCGGCCGCCTCGGTCACGGCGCCGATCAGGCTCTGGACGGCATCGGGGTGGATCACTCCTTCCGCGTCGGTCGCCTCGGCCAGGCGGACCGGCCGTTTCAGCGTTGTCACCGTCTCGGGCGGACCGCCGGGCGCCAGATCGGCGATCTTCAGATGGACGGAACGGGAACCGATGTCGAGTACTCCACAGCGCATCTGTCGAGACTGCCCCACCGGTGGGTCGCCAACCCTTGAGAACGGATGTGCCCATCCCGGAAGGGGGCCCCTCGCGGCCGACGGAATGCGCGGGGTCGAGTGGTCCGTCAGCTGGTTCTGGTCACCGGCCTGAGGTCGGTTCAGAAGCCTCGCCATGACGCGGTCCAGTGCCTGGATGTCCTCCGGGGGCAGGGCCAGCAGGGCGTCGGGCGGGGTGGTGAGGATGTCGATGGCGCGGGCCGCCGCCACCTGGCCCTCCTCCGTGAGGTGGACCGGTTTCGACCGGCGATCGGCGGGATGGGTGATGCGCTCGGCGAGGCCGCGCCGCACGAGGTCATCGACGATGACGGTGGTGTAGGGCGGATCGGCGCCCATCCGCTCGGCCAGTTCCCGCAGGGTGATCGGGCCGGCGTCGAGGCGGCGCAATCGGATACATGTCCCCGGGGAGTGGCTGGTGCCTGAGCCGACGCTCAGGTGGGCCACGACAGGCCGACGCCGGAGCGCCGAGGGCCACGTCGGCAGGCATGAGAAGCGGCTGCCCCGGGCACTCGGCCGCTGATCCGCAGTGACGTCCCCGCGCCGCGCGGAACGGAGCGGGGAGGCATCACCTGAGAGAGGCATCACCTGAGAAGGGAGAGCGATGACGACCGCACGAGCGATCATGACGCCGGGGGCCGAGTGCGCCGGGGCCGAGGACACCGTCCTGGACGCGGCGCGCAAGCTCACCGAGCTGAAGGTCGGAGCGCTGCCGATCTGCGGCACCGACAACCGGCTCAAGGGCGTGGTGACCGACCGCGACATCGTGGTGAAGGTCCTCGGCCAGGGCAAGGACCCCGCTCGGACGAAGGTCGGTGAGCTGGCTCAGGGGGAGGCGGTGACCATCGGCGCCGACGACGACGCGGAGGAGATCTTCGCGACCATGAGCCACCACAAGGTACGGCGGCTGCCGGTCATCGACGGGCACGATCTGGTCGGCATGGTCGCCGTGGCCGACGTCGCCCGCGCCCTGCCGCATCCTGAAGCCGGGGACCTCCTGGAGGCCCTGTCCAACGACTGACCGGTGTCGTACGGCAGGCCCGGTCCGGCGGGGCGTGGCCACATCGCCCGGCGCATCCCGCGCATCCCGCGCACCCCGTGCCCTCCGTGCCGCTTCCGGCACGCCGCCGTGGGGCTGCCTGATGAGCCGCCGCATCGAGCGAGCCCGGAGCCGTATCTTCACCGGTAGCCGGTAGCCGGTAGCCGGTAGCCGGTAGCCGGTAGCCGGTAGCCGGTAGCCGGTAGCCGGTAGCCCGTAGCTGGTAGCCCCGGGCCCGCTCCGTGCGCTCTCCGGCCCGCGGGACCGGTGCCCGGCGCGTGGTCGCCCCGTTCGGCAGCCACCGATGGCGCGGGTGCGCGGGCGAAGGCCGGGAGACCGGCGGGCGGTGCGGGGACGGCGGGCTCCGTCGGCGGGCGCGCGACCGTGCGCTGACCGCTGACCGCTGACCGCTGACCGCTGACCGCTGACCGCTGACCGCTGACCGTTGGCCGCTGCGCGTCCGCGGCTGGTTCCGGTGCGGCGGGCGCCACGGCTCCCAACTGCACGGCGGCGAAACGCACTTCAGGAGACGACGGCTCCGGGCCGAGGCGCGGCGACCCGGAGCCGACAGGCCGTAGAGTGGCGCCTGCGACGGGAGATGTGGACCGGACGAGGAGGGGTCGATGACGAGCGCGCCCGTGCACGTGACCGTCTGGACGGACGGCGGCGCCGACAAACCGACGGCGGTGTTCGTCCACAACGTCATCACCTGGGGGGACGACACCGCCTACGGTTTCGCGGCACAGCGCCCCCTGGCCGCCCACGCCCGGTTGCTGCTGATGGACCGCCGCGGTTACGGGCGCAGCCCGGACACCGAGCGCAGTGACTACGCGGTGGACGCCGAGGACATCATCACCCTGCTGGGCGACGGGGCCCATCTGGTCGGACACGGCTACGGTGGCGTCGGCGCGCTGCTGGCCGCCTCACAACGCCCGGACCTGGTGCGGTCGTTGGCCCTCGTCCAGCCGGGAGCGCTGCGTGTGGCCGACCACCATCCGGTGGTGGCCGAGGCGCTGGCCCGCGCCCGCCAGGGCACGGCGGACCTCCCCGAGGACCTGTCGCCGCAGGACTTCTTGCGCGCCTCCACCGAGGGGCTGGGACTGCCGATGCCGGAGCCCACCACGGCGCGGCTGCGTGCCGCGCGCACCTCCATGCGGGAACGCCCGTGCTGGGACGCGGACATCCCGTTGCGGCCGATCGCCGACGCGCCGTGGCCCACTCTGCTGGTCTCCGGTGACTGGGCCGGCGCGCCGGAGCTGTACCGGCGGTACGCGGGTGAGCCGCTGATCGCCTGCGCCGAGGTCATCGCCGAAACGGTCGGCGCCCGCCATCTGCGCGTGCCCGGGTTCTATCCGCACACCCAGCAGCCGGAGCTGGTCAACCAGGCCCTGCTGCGGCTGTGGGACGGCGCGCCCACGGACACCTGACACGGCCGTGCTGGTGTCACCCGCGCCGGTGCCACCTCCATCGGGATTCCGCGAGGCGCGGCCCGGTGGCACGGCACGGCGATGTTCCGCTGCCCGCCTCCAGCGCCACGGGGGAGGGGCTCCCCGGCTCCCCGGAGAACCCGCCATCGGAGGGCTGAGGTGCTCCGGAGGGCTGAGGTGCTCCGGGGGCCGGGAAGGCGAACGGGAGCGGATCAGGGCATCCGGCACGAGCTGGAGTCCGACCCGCCCAGCAGATTGACCGGGACGGTGACGAAGGAGAACTCGTTGCTGGCGCACATGCCGGGGAAGGTCGTGGCGCTGGAGTTGGCGACGGTGACATCGGGCCCGTCGTCCGCGGCGGCGCCGGCCGCGCCGACGGCGAGGGACGCGGCGGTGAGGGCGAGCGTGGACAGGGCGGTCCGGATACGCATGGCAACTCCTTGCTGGGGATGAGCGGCCGGAAATGACCGGCTTCGCATGCATAGTGCCCCTTCCGGGCGGGGATCGCGGCTCAACCTCCCTCCAATGGAGGACATCTTCCCGCCTAGGAGTTCACGCCGAGTTCCGGGTTCCGGACCGAGGCCGGGCAACCGGACCGGTTGTTGACCAGGTGAGACCGGGTGGCGCGTGGGCGGAACCCGCTGTGCCGGTGTCGCTCGTGCGGCGACGCTCCCGCGGACGGCGCGAGCCTCCCGACCGGTCCCGCACCGCGCGCCCATGACGGGACTCCGCGCTCGTTTCGTTTGCCGTGCGTGCGGGCGGGGACCCGGCGCGCATGAGCGCAATGTCACGCCGCCGCCGGAGCAAGCAGAACCGAGTGCGGTGGCTGCTGGACGGTCGGGAACGGGCGCCCTGGGCCGATCCGGTGATCGACGCCGGGCGGGCGGGGGCGCGGTCCCTGCCGTTGGGCCGCGGTCGGGACGTGCCGCACGGCAGGTGGCTGGGGCATCCGGTGGAACGTGCGCGGCCCCGCCACCACGCCCCAGCCCGCCTCCGGCACCGGGATCCTCGACGGCCACGTCGAGGTGCGCCTGCGCCGGCGGGTTCGGGCCGAGGACGCCACACACGACGCAGTCACGGACCGGCACCGGACCGGGACGGAAGAGGGCACCACCGATGGGCACGGCGGCCGACAACTGCCTCGGAGCACGGCTGCGCGGGTTTCTCCGCCGTACCGCGCGGGAGTACTCGTTCAGCCACGAGCTGCCGCTGGGCGGCTATCTCACGGCCATGGCGGGGTTCGGCGGGTATACGGCCGCGTGGGCCGCGGCGGTCCGGCTCAGCGGACGTCCACTGCCCGAGCGGCCGGAGCCCTGGGACGTGGCGCTGACGGCCATGGCCACGTTCCGGCTCAGCAGACTGCTGAGCAAGGCGTCGGTGACCAGCCCCCTGCGCGCTCCCTTCACCACGTACGTCGGCTCCCAGGGCCCGGCCGAGCTGCATGAGGAGGCCACCACCGAAAACGGCAAGGAGATCGTCGGCGAGCTGCTGACCTGCCCCTTCTGCATGAGCGTCTGGGTGGCCTCCACCCTGGGCGCCGGTCAGTTGCTCTGGCCACGGGCGACCCGGGCCGTGATGGGCACGCTCGCCGCGCTGGCCGGAGCGGACGCGTTGCAGCTGGCGTACGGGGCGTTGATGGACAAGGCCACCGGCGAGTGACGACACCGGCTGGACCAGCGGGGCCGGGTCTGACCACCGCCGAGCGTGACCACCTCTACCGGATGGCCGGGCTGGCCTCTGCGGACGCCGGTCCGATCCCCGAGCACATCCCGCCGGGCATGCGCCGGGTGCTGCACCGGGGTGCTGCACCGGCTCGGGAACGTCGCGGGCGCCGTGTTCACCGCGGACTGGCGTGGCCCTCTCGACGAGAGCGTCGCGGACCGGGCCGCCGAGGCCGCCGCGGCCGCCGCGCGGGCCGGGGTGTTCGTACGGGCCGAGGGGCCCGGGGAGTGACCGCCGCACCGGGGTACGGCTTCGGGACACCGGCCGCGGAACACGCCCGGCCACGGGCTTCGTCGCCACGTTTCGGCCGCGGCCACGTTTTCGGCCGTATCCCGCACTCGGTGCGAGCGACCGGGAGGAAGTCCTGTGTTCGAGATCAATCCACTGCTTTAATTGGAGTAGCTGATCTTCGGTTCCTGCCCTCGGAAAGGCACCCTGATGTCCCCCGTCCTCTTCCAGCCCCGCCCGCGTTCCGAGGCCCCGTTCGAGGCTGCCGGTGACGTCCTGCGCGTCATATCCGACCCCCGCACGCCGGTGTTCGTCACCGTGCACGCGAGTGGACGACGCCGGTACGGCTACTGGCAGCCGTACGACTCCGCCACCAACAGGGGAGGCTGCTACGTCGCGCTGCCGACCCCGGTGTGCGACAGGTTGCACTCCGAGGGGCGGATCATGCTCGGCGATCCCCTGGTGGATCCGGCCAAGACGACGTACCGCGTCTGGCCCACCCGCACCCCGGCCACGCCGATCCGCATCCCGGTGACCCCCATGCACGCGGCGGCACAGACGCTCGCCGCATGAGCCGGAGCGCGGCGGCGGGCCCAGGAGCCCGCCACCGGGGCTGTTCAGCGGGGCTGGACGACCGGGGCGGCCACGCGGCCGGCGGCGGTGCCGTCGGTCCGTAGCAGCGGCCGGCTGTGGTCGTTGACGGCATCGACCGACCGTACGGTGCTGCCCTCGGGCAGGTCCGGCATCGTGCCCAGCCGGTGCGGGCCGCCGCGCGGATCCCACACCGCGGGGACATCGGCGGTGCTCGTGTACGCCGTGGCGCGCACGACGGGCGCGCGGCTCCCGCCAGGCGGGCCCGTTCCGCGCTCCGCTCCGCCCGGCGGCGGACGGGGCCCTCGTCGCACCAGCGCGGCACACCATGTGGCGCGTCGCCCGCCGCGTCGTCCCCCGCTCGCCCCTCGACGCCAGCAGATGGCCGTCCAGCGGTCCCTCGCCGCATGCCGCGTCGTCCCCCGTTCACCCCTCGACGCCACGGGCCCGGCGGGCGGCCGAACGCGCCCCGGCACTGTCGGGACGCGGCCGGGCGGTCGCGCCGCGACAGCGGCGGCCCGTTACGACGGGGCGGTGGCACCGGCGGGCCGCTCGTCGGTCTGCGGCTCCTGCGGCGGGTCGCTCAGCTGCTCGCGCAGATAGTTCCAGACCACCGCGAACAGCGCGGCGACCGGTACCGCGAGCAGACTGCCCACGATGCCGGCCAGGCTGCCGCCCAACGTCACCACCAGCAGGACCACCGCCGCGTGCAGGCCGAGCCCACGGCTCTGGATCATCGGCTGGAGCACATTGCCCTCGAGCTGCTGCACCACGACGATGATCGCCAGCACGATCAGCGCATCCGTCAGGCCGTTGGACACCATCGCGATGAGGACCGCGACGAAACCGGCGAACAGGGCCCCCACGATCGGCACGAAGGCGGAGACGAAGGTCAGCACCGCCAGCGGGAGCACCAGGGGTACGCCCAGGATCCACAGGCCGAGGCCGATGAAGACGGCGTCGAGCAGGCCGACCAACGCCTGGGAACGCACGAACACGCCCAGCGTCTCCCAGCCTCGGGCGGCCACCACGGGGATGTCGGTGGCGAGCCGGCCGGGCAGCTGGCGCGTGAGCCACGGCAGGAACCGCGGGCCGTCCTTGAGGAAGAAGAACATCAGGAAGAGCGCCAGGACGGCCGTGACCAGGCCGTTGACCACGGTGTTCACCGCCGTGACGACGGTGGTGACCATGCTGCCGGCGCTGTCTTGCAGACGGGAGATCGCGGCGTCGGACGCCTGCGTGATCTGGTCGTCGCCGATGTTCAGCGGCGGCCCGGCGGCCCAGTCCCGCACCCTGTGGATGCCTTCCACCACACCGTCGGTCAGCTCGCCGGACTGGGACGCCACCGGGACCGCGATCAGCGCCACGACGCCGGTGGCCACCAGCAGGAACGCCACGGTCACCGCCGAAGCGGCCGCGGCGGGTGGCCATCCGTGGCGGCGCAGGAAACGGGTCGGGGGCCAGGTCAGCGTGGTGAGGAGGAGGCCGATGACCAGGGGCCAGACGACCGACCACATGAGGCCCAGGAGCCACAGCGTCACTGTGGCCATCCCGAGGATCAGCAGCAGGTCGAGCGAGACGCGGGCCGATGCGCGGAGTGCGGTGCGGGTTTTCGCGGAACTGAACGTGGGAGGCATGGATCACCCGTACCACATTCCTGCCGCGTCATCGCGGCTACCAGGGAACTCCCTGGAATCACACGCCTGCTGACGGGCACTCAGCAGCGCCCCCGCCACACCGGAGCTCGGGTTCGGCCCGGTTGACGGGGGAGCGGGGGAGCGGTAGGAGCGGGGGAGGCTGGGCGAGGCCGGCCCCGTCACCGCGGCCGGCCTCTTCCGGTTTCTCCGGGACGACCCCGCGGATCCCTGTTCGGCGTGGACCTCTTGCCGGACGTGGAGCCGTCCGGCAAGCGCGGCGTCCGTCGAACGCAGGCCCTCCGCGTGGTGGTTCGCGGCTCAGCCGGCCGCGTAGACGTCCTCGATGTAGCGGCCCTCGGCCACCAGCGAGTCGAGCCACTCGGCGGCGGCCGCGGCGTCGGCGCCGGGAGTGCGCTCCAGGTACATGGCCCGGAAGGTGTCACGCACGCCCGGGGCCATCCGGCCGCCGTCGCCGCACACATAGACCCTGGCGCCGGCGCCGAGCAGCTCCCAGACCTCGTCGGCCTCGGCGGCGATCCGGTGCTGGACGTACTTCTGGTCGTCGACCGGGGCCGCGCTGAAGGCCGGGCGCATCCGGACCGCGCCGGCCAGTTCGGCGGTGCGCAGTTCGGCGGCGTGCAGGTAGTCGGCGTCCGGCGCGTCGCAGCCGAAGTAGCAGAGCGCCGGGGCGAGCTTGGTGTCGTTCACCGCGAGGGCGAGCCGGTCGGCGACGGCACCGCGGAAGGGGGCCAGTCCGGTGCCGGCCGAGACCATGATGACCGGGGTCTGCGCGTCGTGGCTGATCCGGAAGGCCTCGCGGCACGGCTGGATCCGGGCGTACACGGTGTCCCCGGCGCGGACGGTGTGCAGATAGCCGGAGCCGGTGCCGCGGAAGTCGCCCCGGCCCGACCGTGCGGGGGCCTGGAGCAGGGAGACCATCAGATCGACATGGTGCGGATCGTTGGCCGGGGAGGACGAGACCGAGTAGTGGCGCGGCCGGATCGGGGGCAGCAGCTCCAGCAGGACCGGCCAGGTCAGCGACTCGCCCAGCGCGGGGTTGTCCTCGATGACGTCGAGCAGGGTCCGGTGGTCCGCGGCGAGGGCTTCGGCGTCCCCGGCCAGGGCCTCCAGTGTCTTCCGCTCGGGCGGGCAGGGGTTGAGGCCGGCGAGGACGGCCAGTTGACCGGCGGTCGGGCGGTCCTGCAACTCGACGTACCGGGTGAGCAGTTCGCGCACGGTCACCGGCCGGTCGACCGCGATCCCGCCGCGGTGCGGGCGGTTGGCGGAGATGGCGAGGACGGTGTCGAGGCCGACGCGCAGGATCCGGGCGGCGCGTTCGACCAGGGCCGGGTCGTTCGCCGGGAGCACGGTGAGGTGGTCCGCGGTGCGGTACGTCATACCCTCGGGCAGCGCCAGGCGGACGAAGCGCTTGCTCCGCGGATGGCCCGGACGGGTGAGGGCGCCGGTCTCGGTGACGGTCATCGCCGTCATGCCGTGGCGTTCGGCCAGCGCGTCCAGAGGGCCGCCGGTGACCTCGGTGACCGTGTACGCCGGACCGTCCGGCGCCGCCTCGGGAGCGGCGCCGACCGTGGCGGGGTCGCCGTACCGCTCCAGGACACGGGTGCGCAGCGCGGCGGTGAACGCCTTGACCGCGCCGGTCAGGTCGCCGGAGGCGTCGCCCTCGGCGCGCTCCAGCAGCCGGGTTCCGCCGAGGGCGGCGAGCCGGGCGTCGATGAGGGTGGGGATGTGCTGGTAGGTGGCGGACCAGTTGCGGTCGCCGACGCCGAGGACGGCGTAGGTGACGCCGTCGGCGGCACCGGGCCCGGCGGTCTTCAGCCACTGGACGAAGGCGGACGCGTCATCGGTGGGCTGTCCGTTGTACGAGGCGGCGGTGATCACGACCGGCCGGTCGGTGGGCAGCGCACCGGTGTGGGCGTCGAGCGGGGCGACGGCGGTCTCGCAGCCGAGCGCCGCGGCGGTGTCCGAGAGCTGCTCGGCGAAACCGCGGCAGGTGCCGTAGTTGGAGCCGTGCAGCAGGAGCATCCCGGTCCCCTGGCGCACCCGGGCGGGCAGGGCGGTGTCCTCGGCCGGTGCCTCGTCGCCGGGCACGGCGGCACCGGTGGGCAGGGCGGCGCGGTTCGCCTCCCGGTCGGCCGTGGTGCGCCGGGCGAGTCCGAGGGTGAAGCCCTCGGGCTTGATGGTGAGCGTCTGCTTGATGCGCATCCGGTAGTCGGCGTGGTCGAGCAGCCGGTAGCGGTGCACCAGCATGCCCAGCAGCATGGTGGCCTCGTGCAGCGCGAACTGCCGCCCGATGCAGGCCCGTTCGCCGGTGCCGAACGGCTTGAAGGCGTGCGGGGACCGCGCCGCCTCCGCCTCCGGGGCGAACCGGGAGGGGTCGAACAGCTCGGGGTTGTCGCCCCAGACCGGGTCCCGGTGCAGCATCGGCGTCAGGACCGCCGCCCACTGTCCGGCACGCATCGGGATACCGCCCAGGACGGTGTCGTGGCGGGCCTGGCGCGCGAACCCCGCGGCCGGCGGGAACAGCCGGAGCGTCTCGTTGAGCACCTGGTGGGTGTAGCGCAGTCGGCCGATGTCCTCGAACGTCGGCTCGGGGTCGGGGTCGTCACCCCACAGCTCGTCCACCTCGCGCTGCACCAGCCGCAGCGCCGCCGGGTGCTTCACCAGGTTGTACAGGGCGAAGGACAAGGTGCCGGAGGTGGTCTCGTGCCCGGCGATCAGGAAGGTGATGACCTGGTCGCGGATGTTCGCCCGGTCCAGGGTGGTCCCGTCCGAGGGGTGGGTGGCGCCCAGCATCAGCCCCAGCAGGTCCTCGTTCTCCGGGGGTACCGCGCCCGGAGCGGTACGCGCCGCGATGACCTCGTCGACCACCGAGGCCATGAAGTCGGCATCGGCGCGGAACGCGGTGTCGGTCTCCGTGTAGTCCACGCCCGGGGTGCGGCTCTGCCTGGTCATCGCCCAGTACAGGCAGCGCACCAGGGAGTCGACGAAGGGGTGCGGTTCGTCGCGGGTGAACGAGCCGAAGTCGAACCCGAAACCGGCCAGGCCGATGGTGTCCAGGGTCATCCGCGTCATGTCGTCGGGCACGTCGACCGGGGTGCCGGCGGCGCAGCGGCGGTCCCACGCCTCGATCAGGCGCCGGGCGACGCGCAGCATCACCGGATGGTAGGTGCGCATCGAGCCGAGGGCGAAGGCGGGCATCAGGATGTCGTGCGCCTTGGCCCAGTTGGGTTCGTCGCTGTACGCCGTGAACAGCCCGTCGTGGGCGAACTCGCGGACGCTCTCCAGCGACGGCCCGACGGCCTTGCTGAAGCGCTGCTCGTCGGAGAGCTCGGTGACCAGCTCCAGGCCGCTGACGAAGAGGCTGTCCTGCCCCTGCCGACGCTGGACGAAGGCCGGGCCGTACTGCCGGGCCAGTTCGATGCTCTGCAGGATGGGCGTGTCCGTCGGAGCGCCGGTGACGTCGATGACGGGGATTCCGTCGCGGCTGTCGGACGGCGGGGGGAGCGGGGACGAGGACATGGAGGCAAACCGCCTTCTGTGGATCGTGGGGGTAGGAAACCGGCCGGGAGACGGTCCCGGCGGCCTCCTCAAGCCTCGTGCCGCACGGGCACCGGTGGACGCCACGGTGCTACATAATTGTGTAGTGGGCCGAGGTGTTTCGGACTTGCCTGGGCGGCTCCCAGGCGCTAAGGCCCGCTGTCACAGGGGGCGTTCGGCCGCGGGCCGCGGGCGGTGTCGGGTGCGGGGGCATCTCCCAGCGGTGGCCGGGGAGCGTCGCACGGCGGTGGCCGGGGGAGCGTCGCACGGCGGAGCATCGCCCTCGTGGCGGGCACGGCGAGGTGCCGTACCAGGCGTCGGGAGCAGTCGCGCCCCCTGCGCCGACAGGCCCTGGGAGGACGTCATGGCGGAGGAGCGCGGGATGGATCTGCGGGCGAGCGGGCTGCCGGGCGACGCCCCGGTGGCGGAGACATGGCGCCAGGAGGCGATCACCTGGCGCAATCGCGTCATGCTGCTGCTCGACCGGCTGCCGCTGCCGGTCGCCCTCTGCGACGCGGACGGCGTCATCCTGCTGGCGAACCCGGCGATGGCCGCCGAATGGGGCATGCTCTCGGGGCAGATGCGCGGCCGCAACGCCCTGGACTTCTTCCGCCCGCGGGCCACGACCCGCCTCCATCCCATCGGCGAGGCCGTGCGGCTGGGCCGCAGGTCCCGTTATCCGGTCGAGGTGACCTGGTCCACCGCCGGGGGTGTCGAGCGCCACGGCGAGATGGACGTCGACCCGGTCAGCGACACCCCGGACGCCCCGCCGGCCCTGCTGTTGCTGCTCCGGGTGCTGGGCGAACGTACGGACCCTCCCGCCGGGGACGTGGCCGAGCGGCCGCGGGTGAGCGAGACCGAGGCGCGGATCCTCGCCCTGACGGCGGGCGGTGTCACGACCGCGCGGGTGGCCAAGGCGGTCGGCCTGACCGTGGACGGGGTCAACTACCACCTGGGGCGGCTGTCCCGGCGCTGGGGTGTGTGCGGCAAGACGGCGCTGGTGGCGCGGGCCTATGCGCTGGGCGTGCTCGACCCCGGGGCGTGGCCGCCGGCCGTTGCCCCGGAGGTTCGCTGACGCTCGTCCGGCAACCGGCCGGTCGGGAACGCTCCGAACCGATCAGCCCACCGCGGATCGCGGGGCTCGGCGGGCCACACCGGCGTCCGCCCGGTGGTCCGCGGGCTCCCGGGACGGACCACGGCCCCTTTCGGCGTCCGGCTGGTTGCTGAACCCGGCCACGCCGTCCAGCGGGGCCAGGACCCGCGTCTTTCGGGTAGTAGGCGGCGGCGCGGCCGCGGGCGGTCGGGTACGGAACCGCCGCGAGGTCCTCCGTGAGG
>NZ_BBOX01000271.1 GCF_001553455.1 Streptomyces hygroscopicus subsp. hygroscopicus | reverse complement strand
CGAGGACCCGCGTTCTTCGGTAGGTACGGCGGCGGGCGCCGGCCGGCGGGCGGTCGGGTACGGAACCCGCCGCGAGGTCCTCCGTGAGGGGCGGGCGTCGCCCGCCGCTACCGCCCTACCCGACGGCACGGCCGGAGTCCGGCCCCCACGCCGGGGCACGCCGGGGCACGCCGGGGTCGGTGGCGGGCGGAGGTGGGCGGAGGCGGCCGGACCGGCCGCCGTCTCGTTCCGCCCCGGCGCGGTGGCCCTTCAGGCGGGGCCGGTGACGCCCTTCCCGCCCCGGCCCGACGGCGGGCGGCCGGTTGCGCCCGGCGCCGCGGAGGAGGGGGAACCGGCGGGGCGGGCACGCAGATGGGCGCGCTCGCCCTGCGGCCCGAAAATCACCAGCAGCTCGACCGGGTGGTCGTCGGCGGGGCCGAGCCAGTGCGGGAGGTGGGTGTCGAACTCCGCCACCTCACCAGGGGTCAGCAGCAGGTCCCGGTCGCCGAGTATCAGGCGCAGACGGCCGTTGAGGACGTAGAGCCACTCATAGCCCTCGTGGGTCCTCGGCTCGGGTTCACCGGCGCTGGGAGCGATGACGAGTTTGTGGGCATGCAGGCCCCCGGCGCGGCGAGTGAGCGGTACGAACGTCATGCCGCCACGCACGACCGGGCGCAGGTTCACCCGGGGGTCGCCGGTCTGCGGGGCGCCGACGAGCTCGTCCAGGGGGACACCGTAGGCATGGGCGAGCGGGAGCAGCAGCTCCAGATTGGGTTTGCGTCCGCCTCCCTCCAGGCGGGAGAGCGTGCTCTCCGAGATACCCGTGGTCTCCGACAGGTGGGCCAGGGTGATGCCGCGCCTGCGGCGCAGTTCCCGCAGGCGCGGGCCCACGGCCGCCAGCACATCGCCGAGCTCGTCCATCGCCCCATCTTGCTGAAGCGGCATGACTCTTTGCAATCGAAGCGCCGGGACCGCATTCTCCTGGCGTCCCGCACTGCGGTGCGACAGACCCGGCCCGGCGCACGCCCCGCACGGGTGACTGTGTTCTTCGCCTCCGAGGAGAGACCACGATGACTGTCCCCGCACGCACCACCGGACCCGGACCCCGGACCCGGACCCCGGACCCGGACCCCGGACCCGGACCGGACCCGGCAGTCCGGGTCCGGTCCGGTGGCCGACGTGGCGTCGGGCGCGACCTTGATGGCCGTGCTGGACGTGGCCGTCGTGCACATCGCGCTGCCTCGGGCACAGAGCTGGTCAGCGGGGCGAAGACCGCTGACGGCCCCTCCGGGTCGGACACCCATCCGGTACACCCGACGATCCGAACGGAAACCCACTCCATGAGCGACACCACCCGTGACCACCCCACCGGCGGCGAAGCCGCACGGTTCTGGGAAGACCACTACAGCGGCCGCGGCCCGAGGGGGAAGGGCACGCCCAACCCGCTGCTCGCCGAGACCGCGGGCCGGCTGACCCCCGGCAGGGCCCTGGACCTCGGCTGCGGCGAGGGAGGCGACGCCGTCTGGCTGGCCGCCCAGGGCTGGCAGGTCACCGCCGTCGACATCGCGGCCGGTGCCCTGGCGCGCACCGCGCACCACGCCGCCGAGGCCGGTGTCGCCGACCGCGTCACCACCGAGCGGCACGACCTCGCCGCCACGTTCCCCGAGGGCACCTTCGACCTGGTCTCCGCCCAGTACTTCCACACCCCGTTCGCGCTTCCCCGCGCCGACGTCCTGCGCCGGGCCGCCCATGCTCTCACCGAGGGCGGGCTCCTGCTCATCGTCGATCACGGCTCGGTGCTCCCCTGGAGCTGGGACCGCGACCCCGAGACCCGTTTCCCCGGCCCGGAGGAGATTTACCACGGCCTCGCCCTCGACCCCGCGGGGTGGACACCCGAGCGCCTCGACCGGCCCCAGCGCGAGGCCACCGGCCCTGACGGGCAGACGGCCACCGTGACCGACACCGTCATCGCCGTGCGCCGCACCTCCTGACTCCGCGGCACCCCCCACCGGGTCACCCGTACCGGCCTCATCGCGGTCGGTTGTCCGGGCAGCACTCCGTCCGGACAGCCGGCCCGGACCCGTTCACCTCCCTTGAGGAGAGACCTCTGAGGAGAGACCTCCCGGGCCGGCGGCGGCCACCGGGGGTACACCGACCCCCCGGCCCTCACCGACTGAGACGGCCTGCTCAGGGCACGGTGGCCGACAACGCCGGGGTCAGGGCCGGTCCCCGGGTACGTACCTGTCCCGCCGCCGCTCCGGCCACGTGCTCTTCGCGGCAGTCGTGCCGGAAGGGGAGCCGGTGGTGGCGGGCCCCGGGGTCTGTGTGTCCCCGCACGCCTTCAGGTGTTTCCGCGGTTCGCGGGTGACGGGTTCCGGCCGGGGGCCGGGTGGCGAGGGGCCGAGGGGAGTGAACTCGGCGCCACTGCCACCGCCGTTCGCGGCGGACGGTCCCGGATCGGCGGGGACGTCTTCGACGGAGCGGAGACGTGGCAGGCGTGTGCGGTCGCCCGGGACCACCGGCTCCAGGTCCCTCCGGCGCCGGGGACCAGGCGGCGAAGCGGCGGCTACGCGTGCGACGCCTCCCACCGGGTGCGGAGGAGCGCCCGCAGCGTCGCGGCGCCCGCGGCCACCGCCGCCAGGTGCAGCACGGCCGCGAGTGCGAGGTTCTCCGGCAGGGCCGCATCGGCCGGTCGCGCGACCGCCAGATACAGGGTGAGCGGCAACTTCCAGCCGCTCCAGGCGAACAGCGAGCCCGAGCCGAGCCAGCCGAGCACCAGCGGACCCCAGCGGGGGACCCGCGCGGGCCGCCCCCGGACGGCGGCCCAGACGGCGGCCGCAGCCACGAGGGCCCAGAACCCGAAGACACCGGACAGCACACGCCAGTCGGGGTTCCGCTCGCCGCGGTGGGCGACGCCCACGGTGCCGCCGATCGCCCAGTACAGCCAGACGAGACCGACCGCCGCGCCGACCACGGCCGTCCACGGCGGCACCCTGGGCGAGGTCCCCCCGCCGTCCCCGAGCCGGCCGGCGAACGCGTCCGGCCAGCGCCGCCGCAAGTACACGGGCAGCGCGACGGCCAGACCCAGCGCCATCCCCACGAACCCGATCTGAACCAGCGCGGCCTCCCACGCGGGCATCGACGGATCCGCGTCGCTCCCGCCCTTCGGCGTGTCGTCGGCCGGGCCCAGCAGCGCATCGAGCACGGCGTACGGCAACACCGGGACGAGGAACCCCGTCCCCACCCAGGCGCAGAAGACCAACGGCGTCCCCGGCAGGCGCATCCCCCACGGCCGCGTCAGCGCGAGCGCCACCGCGATCCCGGTCCCCGCCATGCCGATGGTGGCGCTGTTGAGCACCACCCACTCCGCCTCGTCGAACCCGGCCCCGACCGGCAGCAGCCCCAGGAGCGAGCCGACCACCCATGACACCTTGATCAGCAGGTACGGCGTCAGCGCCAGCGCCGCCCCGTAGGCCCCTACCCGCCCGACCCGATCCCATCGGTCCACCCGAACTCCCTCCTCCGCCAGCAGAGTCCGAGTCTCGCCCCGCACCGCCCTCCGCGGCGTCGACCGCGAGGCGCATCCCCTTCATCACTCAGGGGGAGGGAGGGTCGGCCGACGGGAGCACATCGCTTCCGGCCACCCTCCGCACGCGGTGCCGCTCACGGTCCCGGCGGCCCCACGCTCCCCCGGCCCCGCCGTCCTGCGGTGCGCTCCGGTGGATGCAGGGCGCCACCGGACCGGCGATCCGCCTCACGGCGCGGGAGGCGCCGACACCGCCCGCGCGAAGGCGCCGTCACACCAGGAGGAAACCGTCCCGGCCGGGGGCCGTCCGGGCCCGTCGGCCGACGGACGGGCCACGAGAGGCTGCTGCCCCCGGCCGGGCGGAGAGGGGAGGTCCGCCGGACGGCGTCAGACCACGGCTCCGGCGGTGGCCGGTGAAGAGGCCGGTGAAGAGGCCGCCGGTGCACCGGCCAGTTCACCGGCCGGTGCACCGGCGGCTGACGTGGCCGACGGCGTGTCCGGCGGCCGGGGACCGCCGGCCCGGCTTCCCACCGCCCGTTCCGGGCCCGCTGGTTCTTCCTCCTCGGAGGTGAGTTGCGCGATCAGGGTTTCCCGGGCCCTGGCCACGCGGGAGCGGATCGTGCCGACGGGGCATCGTGCCACGGTGGCGGCTTCCGGATAGGTCAGCCCCAGCAGCTGGGTGAGCACGAACGCCTCCCGCCGGGCTCCGGGCAGCGCCGCGAGGAGGTCGCCGAGCACGACGCTCTCTTCGAAGCCGGGTACATCGCGCGGCTGGTTGCGTTCGGCGGCCGCCTGCCAGTCGTGGGTGGTGGCGAGCCGGGGCCGGGCCGACAGCTGCCGGATCCGGTCGGCCACCACTCTGCGCGCGATCACGAGCAGCCAGGTACGCGCGGACGCCCTCCCCTGGAAGGTGCGGAGGCTGCGCAGAGCGCGCAGATAGGTGTCCTGGACCAGGTCGTCCACCGCTTGTGGGTCGCCGCTGAGGTGTGCCACGTAGCGGCGGACGTCCGTGCGGGTGGCGCGGACGAACGCTTCCACGGCGTCCGGGTCGCCGTCGCGGGCCGCGAGCGCCCAGGACGTCACGGCGTCGTCGTCACGCATCCCGTCCCTCCCCGCGCCGGCCGCCGGTCGTGTCGGGGAGGATGGCGGCATGGTGTGCTCGCGGATCCGAACGGCCGTCTCCGCCCGCCTCGACGGTGAGCGACTGCCCCCTGGGGTGACGGCGGGGCAGTTGGCCGCCCATCTGAAGGGGTGTGCGGCCTGTCGGCTGTGGGAGGTGCGGGCCCGGCAGCTCACCGAGTACATCGAGCGGCTGGGGGAGTCGGACACCGCGCTCGGCACCGACGCGGGGGGACGGCCGGCCCAGCCGTCCTGACGGTGCGCCGGGCGCGTCCCCGGCGGTCCGGCGGACGAACCGGACGGCGAGGGCGCGGCGGCGGTCGCTCGGCACGGGGCGTCGCCGTGAACGCCTCGTGGCGCGGAGAGCGGAATCGGACATGGAGGGCACGGAGGGCACGGAGGGCGCAGATGGCCTCGGCATCCGGGCAGGGATCATCATCGGAAGTCCTTCGCATGATCCGGTGGCCGTGTTGCCACGGCACCGGCACAGTGAGTGGCCAGGGCGCGGCGACCGGCCGACGAGACGTCGTACCGGGTGCGTCCTGGCGTGGAACGGACCGGCTGTCAGCGGACAGCGGGCCCCGGCGGAGGACCCCGCAGCGATATGGCGTGGGCGAGCAGCAGGTCCCGCACGGCGCGGCGCGGCTCCTCGCGGGCCGCACCGGCGGACGGCGGGGCGTCGGGAACGACGACGCCGAAGACGACGATCAGCGGGGCGAACAGCCGGACGGCCGCCGCGCGTGCCAGCCGGAAGGCCGCGCGCTCGCCGCCCCACAGCCACCACGCGCTCAAGAGGGCGACCGCGAGGTGGGCGGCGACCATGCCGGTCATGGTTCCGTGCATGCCGTCGTGCGCCATGAGGCCGGGCACGGCGGTCAGCTGACTGGCCGACATCCATCCGCCGTGGTGGGCGTGTTCGGCCATGGCGGAGCCCGCGTCCCCCACCGGCCCGCCCAGCCCGGCGTTCCGGACCACCCGCGCGGCCTCGCCCTCGGAGAGCGACGCGCGGGCCGGTCCGCACAGCAGTGTGTCGGCCAACCGCCGGGACAGTGACGGCCGGAGGCCGCCGCCGTCCAGGGCCTGGCCGAACGAGAACGCGGTGTGCAGCGCCGCCTGGGTGCCCACGGTGAGCAGTCCCACCGCCACCGGGCCGCGCTCACGGCCGGTGAAACACCACACCACGGCGCCCGTCGCCGCCAAGGCGCCCAGCAGTGCCGGCAAGGGCACCAGGACACCCGATGTCATGACGTGTCCCAGGGCGGCGAGCAGCACGCAGACCACCGCGAACACCGCGGCCCGCACCGTTCTGAGCATCTGCCCCGCATCCATGACGCCGCTCATCGTCTCAGCGGGGCGGGGGCGCCGGACAGCCGGGTACGGAACGAGGACATGCGACGCCCGTATGGCGCACGTCACAACAATTCCCCGGAACTTTCTCCCGCGCGGCGCCGACTACTGGACCGGTGCGGCTCCGGCCGACCGGTACCGGCCCACGACCCAGGAGCGCCCATGTCCGCCGAACCCGTCGCCGCCGACTCAGAGGACGGCTCGCGGCAACCGCGTCGTGGCGCCCGCCTCCGGTGAGGGGCGGACCGCGCTGATGCGGCCTTCGGGGTGGGCCTTGCGGGCGGCGGCGATCTGCTGGGAGAGGGGCAGTTATGGGAACCCTGTTCGGGCTGCCCAACCAGATCGCCCTGGCCGCCCTCGCCTTCGCCCTGGGCGGGGCTGTGCCGCGGGTCCGGTGACCGATGGCCACCGGCCGGGAACTCCCCATGGGTTCGCCGCGACTACTGGAACGGGTGACGGAACCTCACCCGGGTACCGAGTGGATCCAGGAGTTGTGCGATGCGTTCTCGTGTGTGGGGCGGTACGGCGGCCGTCGTGCTGGGCGGCCTGCTGGCGGTGGGGTGCGGCGGCGGGGACCGCGGAAGGACGGACACGGCGGACGACGGCGGCGGGAAGGCCGGGAACCCCGTCTCCGGTGACCACCCGGTGACCGTCACCGACTGCGCGGGCGCCAGGACCACGTTCTCCGCCGCCCCGGAGAAGATCGTCACCAGCAACGCCGCCGGCCTGGAACTGCTGCTCCGCCTCGGCGCGGGGGACAAGGTGATCGGCACCGGCTTCCCGCCCGGCAAGGGCACGCTGCCCGGCGCGCTCGGCACCGAGGCACAGCAGGTCACGGTGCTGAGCCGGACCGTCATCCCCAAGGAGAAGCTGCTCGGCTCCGGTGCCGACCTGTACATCGACACCTTCGCGGCCATGGGGGGCATGGGCGGCGGAGGCATGGGCGACGCGCCGACCGAGGCGGAGTTCACGGCGGCCGGGATCAAACACATCTACCTGAAGTCCACCGCCTGCGCCGCCTCGGCCAAGAAGCCGGTCACCGACCTGTCCGCCGTCGAGGCCGACATCACCACCCTCGGGGCGGTCACCGGTACGAGCGCGAAGGCCAAGCGACTCGTGGCCGGGATGGAGGCGAAGGTGGACGCCGTCCGGAAGGCGGTCGGCGGTACGGCGCCGAGCGAGCGGCCGACGTACTTCTTCTTCGACTACGACGCCGGCACCAAGCAACCCACCGTCGTCTGCAACCGTCAGGTCGCCCATGCCGTGATCACCCTGGCCGGGGCCCGCAACGTCTTCGCCGACTGCGACGGCGACTACCGGCAGGTCGGCTGGGAGGACGTGATCGCGAGGAATCCGGACTGGATCCAGCTCGGCGTCCGCGACCGGGGCAGCGAGGCGGCGAACGACAAGGCGTTCGACGAGGCCGAGAGGTGGCTTAAGTCCAATGCGGCCACCAAGGGCCTGAAGGCCGTCCGGGACAACCACTTCGTGCGGGTCGGCTCCGAGCGGACCACCATCGCCGGAGTCGGGAACGCCGACACGGTCCAGCAGATCGCCAGGACCCTCTACCCCGGCAAGGTCGGCTAGCGGTGCCCGCGATGCTGTCGCGCCGCGAGCCGACGGACGCCGGGCACGGGCGGACCGCGGACACCGCTGAGCGGGCGCGCGCCCTGCCCGCCGTACCGGTGGCGCTCGTCCTCGGCGGGACGCTGCTGGCCGCGCTGACGGCGGCCGTGGCCTGGGGATCGACGTCCATCCCGGCCGCGGAGGTGTGGGGCGTGGTGTGGCGGCGGCTGTCCGGAGAGGCGCCGCGACCGGGTACGAACGATCTGATCGTGTGGCAACTGCGCGTGCCCCGAGCCCTGTTGGCCCTGCTCGTCGGGGCCGGGCTCGGCCTCGTCGGCACGGCGGTGCAGGCGCTGGTGCGCAACCCGCTGGCCGACCCCTATCTGCTGGGCATCTCAGGCGGCGCGTCCCTCGGCGCGGTGGCCGCGATCGTGCTCGGCCTCGGCGCGGGGGGAGCGCTGGGCCTCGGCCTGTCCGGGGCGGCCTTCGCCGGAGCCCTGGCCACCTTCGCGCTGGTGTGGGCGGTGGCCCGGCGCGGCGGGGGCTTCGCCCCGCTCCGGCTGGTGCTGGCCGGGGTCGCGATCGGCCAGTTCCTGTCCGGCTTCACCAGCTATCTCGTGTTGCGGGCCGGGGACGAGCAGCAGACCCACAGCGTGCTGTTCTGGCTCATGGGCAGCCTCGGCGGGGCCACCTGGGAACTGCTGGTGGCGCCCGCGGTGGCGGTTCCGGTGGCCCTGCTGTGGCTGCTGGCGCGGGCGCGGGGGCTGAACGCGCTGCTGATGGGCGATGAGACGGCGGCCGGGCTCGGCATCGACGTCGCCCGCCTGCGCCGGGAGCTGTTCACGCTGACCAGCGTGCTGACCGGCGTCCTGGTCGCGGTCTCCGGCGCGATCGCCTTCGTCGCCCTGATGGTGCCGCACGTCTGCCGCCTGGTCATCGGCGGCGACCACCGGCGGCTGCTGCCGGTCTCCGCCCTGTTCGGCGCCCTGCTGCTGGTCGTGGTCGACATCGTCTGCCGTACCGCCATGGACACCCAGGAGCTGCCGGTCGGTGTGGTCACCTCGCTCATCGGGGCACCGGCCCTGCTGTACCTGCTGGACCGGCGCCTGGGGAGCGGCAGGTGAGGATCGACATCGAAGACCTGCGCGTCGCCTACGCCGGCCGCACGGTCGTGGCCGGGGCCCGCCTGGTGGCGGCCGAAGGCGAGATCACGGGCCTGGTCGGCCCCAACGGCAGCGGCAAGTCCACCCTGCTGCGCACCGTCTACCGGCATCTGCGGCCCAGCGCCGGACGGGTGCTGCTGGACGGTACCGATCTGCGCGAGGTGCCCCCGGCCCGGTCGGCCAGACACGTGGCGGCCCTGCCCCAGGAACGGGAAACCGACTTCGAACTGACGGTGCGCGAGGTCGTCGCCATGGGGCGCACGCCCTACAAACGGGCGTTCGCCGGGGAGGACGCCACCGACCGGGACATCGTCGCCACGGCGCTGTCCGACGTCGGCATGGCCGGGCACGCCGGCCGCCGGTTCACCGCCCTGTCCGGGGGCGAGCGGCAACGGGTGCTGCTGGCACGGGCGTTCGCCCAGGACCCGGACGTCCTGGTGCTGGACGAGCCGACCAACCACCTCGACGTCCGCCACCAGGTCGAGCTGCTCGCCCTGCTGCGCGCCCAGCGCCGGACGACACTGGTGTCGCTGCACGACCTGAACGCGGCGGCGTCCGTCTGTGACCGGCTGCACGTGCTGCACGCCGGGGCCGTGGTGGCCTCCGGCAGGCCACGTGAGGTCCTCACGCCGGAGCTGATGGCCGAGGTGTTCGGGGTGCGGGCGGCCGTGGTCGACCACCCGCTGACCGGGGACCCGCTGATCGCCTTCGACCACCGGGACCCGGCCGCCCCCGAGGCGGACCGCGGTCCGGACGGCACCGAGGCGGCCGTGGCCTCGGGGACCGGACCCCTCGGACCACGAAAGGGATGGCGAAAGGAATGGCGAAGGGGACGCCGAAGCGGATGACGCAGCGGATGGCGAAGGGCCGGCCGGACGGCGGCTGAGCCGCGCACCGGCTGATCGCGTCGCTCGCACTGACCGCGAACGCCGCGGCCGTCCCCGCGCTGCCGCCGATCATGTTTTCACCACCGGTGCGGGAACTCACCCCCGGCTCCTTCCGACTCCTAGGACGAGGCCGCCAACCGGCGGCCGGTCAGCGACGGTGAGGGGCGAGAGGGTGACACAGCACGGACCCGGCCCGGAACGGCCCGGTCGGACGCCGGCCGGTGAGGACCGCTGGGCGCTGGTGGCCGTGGCGGGGGTGCTGGCGTTCGTGGCGATGCTCGACATGAACATCGTCAACGTGGCCCTGGCGGACATCGCCGACGGGCTGGACGTCTCCGCCGCCACCGCCCAGTGGGCGGTGCTGGCCTACCAACTGCCCGTCGTGGCGTTCCTGCTGCCCGTCGGGCGGTGGCTGGACGGCGGGGGGACGCGCCTGGTCGTACCGGCCGCCACCGCGGGATTCGGCCTGAGCAGCGCGCTGGCGGCCGTGGCGCCCTGGGCGGGCTGGCTGATCGCCGCCCGGCTGGCCCAAGGTGCCTTCGGGGCCGCGCTGTTCGTGCTGATGCCGGTGCTCGCGATGCGTGCGGTACGGCCGGAGCTGCGCGGACGGGCGATGAGCGTGCCCGCGACGCTGGGCCCGCTGGGCGCGGTGACGGGACCGGCCGTGGGCGGTCTGCTGCTGGACCACTTCGGCTGGCGCTCCGTCTTCCTCGTCAAGATTCCCTTCTGCCTGCTGGCGCTGGTCCTGGTGTGGCGGGCGATGCCGCGGGACGGCAGGCCACGTCCGCCCGACGGCCGGTCACTGCTGGACGCGCTGCTGGTGGCCACCGGCGTGGTGGCGCTGCTGCTGCCGCTGACCCTGGCGTCGGAGGATCCCGGGTGGCTGGTGCTCGTGGCCGCGGCCGTTCCGCCGCTGTGGTGGTGGCTGCGCGGTCCGGGCGGCCGTCCGGTGGCCGGTGTGCTGCGGGTCCCGGGGCTGCCGCGGGCGCACGGGGCGGTGCTGGCGCTGGCCGCCGGATTCGCCGCCATGCACTACGTCGTGGCCCTGCACCTCCAGCGTGACGACGGGGTGAGCGCCACCACGACCGGTCTGACCGTCCTGGCCTTCCCGCTCGGTATGGGGCTGGCCGGTCCCCTCGGCGGACGCCTCGCCGACCTCCGCCGCGCCCGCGGCTCCGCTCGGGCAGCGGGCATCCCTCTCGGCCCCCGGCCGGTCGCGGTCACCGGCGCCGTGCTCACCGCGGCCGGTCTGCTCCTGCTCGTCCCGCTGGGTGACGGCTGGTCACCGTGGGACGTGGCCTGGCGGCTGACCCTGGCCGGGGTGGGCATGGGCCTGGCCGGCGGCCCCACCCAGGCCCTGGTCATGGGTGCCGCGCCACCCGACCGGACCGCCACCGCCGGATCCACGGTGCAGCTCGCCCGCAGCCTCGGCTTCACCCTCGGGCCCGCCCTGGCGACCGCGGTCCGGGGCCTTGCCGGGCCCGGCGACGGCGTACCCGCCGGGCTCGCCCTGGCCGCCGGAGCCGCCTGTCTCGCCGTACCCCTGCTCGCCCTGCCCGGCCGACGGCCGGCCACTGCGCCCGACAAGACCACCGGCGCGGCACCCGCCGCCCGCCCCTGACCCCAGGAGTCCTCCCCATGTGCGGAATCACCGGCTGGGTGTCCTTTCACCGCGACGCCCGCACCCAGGCCCCGGTCATCGAGGCCATGACCGGCACCCTCACACCACGCGGCCCCGACGCGGGCGGCGTCTGGCTCGGCGAGCGGGCCGCGATCGGCCACCGCCGCCTCGCCGTCATCGATCCGGCCGGGGGCGCACAGCCGATGACCGACCGGCCGGACGATCCGGGCATCGTGCTCAGCTACAGCGGCGAGGTCGACAACCACCACGAGCTGCGGGCCGAGCTGCGCGGCCGAGGACACGCCTTCCGCACCCGCAGCGACACCGAGGTGGTGCTGCGCGGCTACGCAGAGTGGGGCGAAGGCGTCGCCGAGCACCTGCACGGAATGTTCGCCTTCGCCGTCTGGGACGAACGCGCCCAGCGGCTGGTGCTGGTGCGGGACCGGCTCGGCGTCAAACCGTTGTTCTGGGCGCTCGTCGACGGCGGCCTGGCCTTCGCCTCCGAGCCCAAGGCGCTGTTCGCCCACCCGGAGATACGGCCCCGGGTGGACGCGGACGGGCTGCGGGAGGCGTACAGCCTGCTGTTCAACACCGGCCCGACGGTGTGGTCCGGCGTCCGTGAGGTCGAGCCCGGCGGCCTGCTCGTCCTGGACCGTGACCGCGTCCGGGAGCGCCGTTACTGGCAACTGGAGGCCGCGCCCCACACCGACGGCCGGGAAGCGACGGTGGCACGGGTCCGTGAGCTGGTCGGCACGGCGGCCCGGAGCCGGCTGGAGGCCGACGTCCCGCTGTGCAGCCTGCTCTCCGGCGGCCTCGACTCCACCGTGCTGACCGCTCTGCTGGCCGGCGAACTCCGCGAGCGCGAGGGCCCGGACGCCCGGATCCGCTCGTACGCCGTCGACTACAGCGACCAGGCCGAGCGGTTCACCGGAGACGTGCTGCGCACCGGCCACGACACCCCCTACGCCACCGAGGCCGGGGCCTTCATCGGCACCGATCACAGCGTCGTCGTCCTCGATCCGCGCGCCCTGCTCGACCCCGCGCACCGCAAGGCGGTCGTCGTGGCCCGCGACTCGCCGATCGGCGTCGGCGACATGGACACCTCGCTGTATCTGCTGTTCGGGGAGATACGCCGGCACTCCACCGTCGCGGTGTCCGGCGAGGCCGCCGACGAGGTCTTCGGCGGCTACCCCTGGTTCCACGACCCCAGGGCCCTGGCGGCGGACACCTTCCCCTGGCTGCTGGTCACCGGCGACGAGGCCGCCATGCCCCTGAACCCGGAACTGGACCTGCGCATCGGCGAGTTCCGCGACGACACCTACCGCGACGCGCTGGCCGCCGTACCGCACCTGGACGGCGAGACGCCCGCCGAGCACCGGCAGCGCGAGGTGCAGCACCTGTCGCTGACCCGGTGGCTGCGCCAACTCCTGCACCGCACGGACCGGTTGAGCATGGCGCAGGGGCTGGAGGTGCGCGTCCCGTACTGCGACCACCGCCTCGTCGAGTACGCCTTCGCCACCCCCTGGGCCCTGAAGAGCTTCGACGGCCGGGAGAAGAGCCTGCTGCGCGCGGCGGGCAACGGCCTGGCCCCCCACTCGGTGCTGCACCGCCCCAAGAACCACTATCCGGCCACCCACCACCCCGACTACAACCGTGGCCTGCAGAACCTGGCCCGCGAGGCCCTGGCCACCGCGCAGGTCCGTGCCCTGGCCGACGAGACCCGCCTCAAACCCTGCCTCGACACCCCGCCCGGCCAACTGGAGTGGGGCCACCGGCTCCGCCTCGAACGGGTCGTGGACCTCGCCCTGTGGCTGGACCACCACCAGCCCGAACTCGTCCTCTGAGGAGCCCTCGCATGACCCTCCACGAACCGCTCCCGCCGACCGGACCGTCCGCCGGACCGGAGGCCGGACCGGAGGCCGAACCGCCCGCCGGACCGGAGGCCGGGGCGGACTCCCTCCCCGATCCCGTCCCGCTGATGGGCTGCCCCTACAAGAGGGATCCGTACCCGCTGTACGAGCGGATGCGCGAGGCCGGGCCCGTCCACCGGGTGGTCTTCCCCAGCGGTGTGCACGCCTGGCTCGTCACCGGCTACGACGCCGCCCACGCCACCCTGACCGACGACCGCCTGGGCAAGAACCACGACCGGGGCAACGACCGGTGGCGCGCCCGCGCCTCGATCATGCCGGAGCCACAGCACTCCCAGCTCCAGGTCCACCTCCTCCATCAGGACCCGCCGGAACACACCCGCATGCGGCGCCTGGTCACCGACGCCTTCGCCCCGCGCCGCATCGAGCGGCTCCGCCCCCGTTTCGAGCACCTGGCCGGCACACTGATCGACGCGCTGCCGGAAACCGGCCCCGCCGACCTCGTCGCCGGTTTCGCGGCCCCCTTCCCCTTCCAGGTCCTCGCCGAAGTCATCGGCCTGCCACCGGAGCAGGCGGCCCGCTTCGACCGCGACTGGGGCAAGGTCGTGCAGCCGGTCGGCCCCGCCGACCCCCAGCGCCCCCGGTACGAGGCCCGTCTGCACGGCCTGCAGAGCTACATCGCCGACGTCGTCGCCCACAAACGCGCGCACGGTGACGACGATCTGCTCAGCCGTCTGGTGGCCGCCCGCGACCGCCGCGAACTGTCCCGGGAGGAGCTGGACTCGATGATCTTCCAGCTCCTGGTGGCGGGCCAGGAGCCGGTCACCAACCAGCTCACCACCGCTCTGATCGCCCTCTTCCGCCACCCGGACCAGCTGGCCCGGCTCCGCGCGGACCCCGCGCTCCTGCCCCGCGCCGTCGAGGAACTCCTCCGCTACGACAGCGCCTTCGAACTCACCACATGGCGTTTCTTCGCCGAGGACAGCGATCTGCACGGCACCCGTGTCCCGGCCGGCGACTCGGTGATCGTCTCCCTGTGCGCGGCCAACCGCGACCCACGCCGTTTCCCCGGTGCCGACACCCTCGATCTGGACCGCGACCCCACCCCCCACCTCGCCTTCGGCCACGGCATCCACTTCTGCCCCGGTGCCGCCCTCGCCCGCGCCGAACTCCAGATCGCCCTGGGCGCTCTCCTCGCCCGGCTCCCGGGGCTGCGCCCGGCCGTCGCGGACCAGGACATCGCATGGATCCCCGCCGTCCTCGGCCGCGGCACCCACCACCTCCCCGTCGGCTACGACCGGCGCCTGTGACACCGGCTCCCGGCTGACGGGGCCCGGCCGCACGGCCCGCCCCGTACCCGGCCGGCCACCGGCGCCCGGCCCCGACCCCCGCCAGGGCGCCATGCCGACCTGCCCGCATCCCCCAGGAGGAACGACATGCCACTGACGACCGCGCCGCCCACCGCCCCCGCCACCGGCGTCAGCACCGCGATCCTGAACCTGCTCCTGCCGCATCGCCGCACCACCGACCCGGCCCCCGCCACCGCGGAGGCGTTCCCCCACCAGCTGCGCCGCATCGCCCGCTTCGTGCGTGACGGCGCCCCCGTCGTGTTCACCCTGCCGGGCTTCCCCTGCAAGTCACCCAACCCGGCCAAGGTCCTCGGTCACCTCCCCGACCAGGGAGAACGCCTCTCTCTCGGCTTCCTGAACACTTTGTGCACCGAGATCGGGCGGATCTACCCGCCCGGCGCCCGCCTGATCATCTGCTCCGACGGCCACGTCTTCGGCGACCTCATCCGCGTACCCGACGAACACATCGACGCCTATGCCGACGAACTGCGCGCCGTCATGGACCGCTGGGACCTGAGCAGACTGTCCGTCTTCGACCTGCGCGACGTCCTCGGCGACCTCCCGCACGACGCGCGGCGCGCCCATGTCCATGAGCGCTACGCCCCCACGCTGGAGGCGCTGAGAGCCGAGATCCGCGCCGGTGACCCCGCACGGGCCCTCTACCGGGGCATCACCCGCTTCCTCTTCGAGGACACCGCCGACCACACGGGCACCCGGTCCGCCCTGCAACGCGACTGCCGGCGACGCGCGTACGGCGTCATCCAGCGCAGCCGTGCCTGGGGCGGCCTGATCGCCGAGCACCACCCCCACGCGGTACGTCTGTCCATCCATCCCCAGCCCACCGGCGCCGCCAAATTCGGCATCCGCCTCCTGGACGCCCCCGATGCCTGGACCACCCCCTGGCACTCGGCCGCCCTGCACCGTGCCGACGGCACCTGGACCCTCCTGCCCCGGTCGCAGGCGGCCCGGCGGGGCCGCCTGGTGTGGGCGGACGGCCGGCCCAGCCACTTCACGCAGAGCTGACCGGCGGGCCCGGGGCGCCGTCGCCGGGTGCGCCGGGTGGCCTGCCTCAGCCGCGCACGCACTCTTCGATCACCGAGGCAACCTGCTCCGTGGCCGGTGAGTTGCGTCGTTCCCGGCGGGCCAGGACGAGATCCACGGACTCGGCTTCGGCCAGCGGCATGTAGGTGACGCCGTCCAGCCGCAGGCTCTGCACCGACTGCGGCACCAGTGCCACGCCGTGGCCGGCGGCGACGAAGACGACGAGCGTGGCCGTCTCGCCGACCTCGACGAGGGACGAGGGCCGGAAACCGGCCCGGTCGCACGCGGAGAGGACTCGGTCGTACATGGCGGACCGGGGCTGGGCGGGGTGGATGACGAAGGGCTCGCCGGCCAGGTCCCCCAGCGCCACGTGCCGGCCCGAGGCCAGCGGATGCCCGGCGGGCAGGACGGCCACCAGCCGCTCCGAGCGCAGCGGTGTGAGGTGCAGCCCCTCGGTGCCGGTGATGCCGGAGCGGAACACCGCGAGGTCGTAGGCGCCGGTGCGCAGGCCGTCCACGAGGTCCGGGGTGAGAAGCTCGCCGCGCAGGTCCAGCGCGATGTTCGGCAGCCGCGCCCGCACGGTGCGGGCGACATGGGGGAGTACGTCATAGGTGGCGGTGCCGATGAAGCCGACGGAGACCCGTCCCGCGCGGCCGGTGGCCAGCTCCGCCATATGGGCGCGGGCGCGCTCGGCCTCGGCCATCAGGGCGCGTGCGTACCCGGTGAGGTGCCGGCCGGCTTCGGTGAGTTCGACCTGCCGGGTGGACCGGTGGAACAAGGTGGTGCCCAGCTCCCGCTCCAGCTGCTTGATCTGCTGGGACAGAGCCGGCTGCGCGACGTGCAGACGTGCCGCCGCCCGGCCGAAATGGCACTCCTCGGCGAGTGCGAGGAAGGAGCGGACCTGGCGAAGTTCCATTCCGCCATTCTATAAGGTGCTCTTATCAATCAAGGGAAACTAGGTCTTGGACGCGATGAAGCGGGGGACCCTACCGTGAGGACGTGACCGACAGCTATCTCTACGCAGCGGCAAGAACACCCTTCGGACGGTTCTCGGGCGCCCTCGCCGGCATCCGGCCCGACGACCTCGCGGCCCTGGCCATCAGCGGGACCCTGGCCAAGGTGCCGGCGCTCGACCCGGGAGAGATCGGCGACATCGTCTGGGGCAACGCCAACGGCGCCGGCGAGGACAACCGCAACGTCGGCCGGATGGCCGGCCTGCTGGCCGGACTGCCCACATCCGTGCCCGCCACGACCGTCAACCGGCTGTGCGGATCCTCCCTGGACGCGGCGATCATCGCGTCACGCGCCATCGAGACCGGCGACGCCGAGATCGTGCTCACCGGGGGCGTGGAATCGATGACCCGGGCCCCCTGGGTCCTGCCCAAGCCCGCACGCGCCTTCCCCGCCGCGGACCTGACCGCCGTCTCCACCACCCTCGGATGGCGGCTGGTCAACGAGCGCATGCCGAAGGAGTGGACGGTTTCCCTGGGCGAGGCCAATGAGCAACTGGCCGAGCGGTTCGGCATAGCCCGGGAGCGGCAGGACGAGTTCGCGGCCCGCTCCCACAACCTCGCCGACGACGCCTGGAACGCCGGCTTCTACGACGATCTCGTGGTGCCGGTGGTGGTGGACGGCAAGGGCGGAACCCTGGCCCGGGACGAGGGGATCCGGCCCGGATCCACGGTCCGGAAACTCGCCGGACTGGCGCCGGTCTTCCGCCCCGACGGTGTGATCACGGCCGGCAACGCCTCCCCGCTGAGCGACGGCGCCTCGGCCGTGCTGCTCGGCTCGCGGGCCGCCGCGGCGCGCATCGGGGCCGATCCGCTGGCCCGCATCGCCGGGCGCGGGGTTTTCGCCCTGGATCCGCAGATGTTCGGGTTCGCGCCCGTGGAGGCGGCGAACCGGGCGCTGAAGAGGGCGGGCATCTCCTGGTCCGACGTCTGCGCGGTGGAGCTCAACGAGGCGTTCGCCGTGCAGTCGCTGGCCTGCGTGGACGCCTGGGAGATCGATCCGGCAACGGTCAACGCCAAGGGCGGCGCCATCGCGCTCGGCCATCCGCTGGGCGCTTCCGGCGGCAGGCTGCTCGGCACGCTGGCCCACCGGCTTCGGGAGTCCGGAGGGCGGTGGGGGGTCGCGGCCATCTGCATCGGAGTGGGCCAGGCGCTCGCCGTGGTCCTGGAGAACGTGACGGAGAAGAGCCGATGACCACACAGCTGTGCGCCGATGCGGACGAGGCGGTGGCCGGGATCGAGGACGGCTCGACGGTGCTCGTCGGGGGCTTCGGGATGGCCGGTATGCCGGTCGACCTGATCGACGCGCTCATCCGCCAGGGCGCCAGGGACCTGACGGTGGTGTCCAACAACGCGGGCAACGGCGACACCGGGCTCGCCGCGCTGCTGGCGAAGGGCCGGGTCCGCAAGGTGATCTGCTCCTTCCCCCGCCAGGCCGACTCATGGGTTTTCGACGGCCTGTACCGGGCCGGCCGGATCGAGCTGGAAGTGGTGCCCCAGGGCAACCTCGCGGAGCGGATGCGGGCCGCCGGAGCCGGTATCGGAGCCTTCTACTGCCCCACCGGCGTCGGCACGCCGCTGGCCGAGGGCAAGGAGACGCGCGAGATCGACGGCCGCACCTACGTACTGGAGTACCCCATCAAGGGCGATGTGGCGTTGATCGGCGCCCAGCGGGCCGACCGCATGGGCAACCTGGTCTACCGCAAGACCGCGCGCAACTTCGGTCCGGTCATGGCCACCGCCGCCACCACCGTGATCGCCCAGGTCCGCGACATCGTCGAGACCGGCATGATCGATCCGGAGACCGTCGTGACACCGAGCATCTATGTCGACCGCGTGGTGCGGGAGGTACCGGCCGCATGAACCCGACCAGCCACTTCGCGCACAGCGAGCGCGGCCCTCTGGACAAGCACGAGATCGCCGCCCTGGTGGCGCGCGACATCCCGCGGGGGGCGTACGTCAACCTGGGCATCGGCCGGCCGACACTCGTCGCCGACCATCTGCCCGCCGACTCCGGTGTGGTGCTCCACACCGAGAACGGCATGCTCAACATGGGGCCCGCCGCCAAGGACGGTGAGATCGACCCCGACCTCATCAACGCGGGCAAGATCCCCGTCACCGAACTGCCCGGAGCCGCCTACTTCCACCACGCCGACTCCTTCGCCATGATGCGCGGCGGCCACCTCGACGTCTGCGTACTCGGCGCGTTCCAGGTCTCCGCCGAGGGGGACCTGGCCAACTGGCACACCGGCGCACCCGACGCCATCCCGGCCGTCGGCGGGGCCATGGACCTGGCGGTCGGGGCCAAGAAGGTCTTCGTGATGATGACGCTGTTCACCAAGACCGGCGCGCCCAAGCTGGTGCCCCGGTGCACCTACCCCCTGACCGGGCTGGCCTGTGTCGACCGCGTCTACACGGACGTCGCGGTGTTCGACATCACGCCGCGGGGTGTGTCGGTGTCGCGGACCTTCGGCATCACCCACGAGGAACTCGCGGAGCAACTCCAGGTGCCGCTCCTCTTCGCCCGGACGTAGCCCCTGCCCCCGGTGGCGGCTGCCGGATCGCGCCCCGGACGTCGTCTCCGGCCCGATGAGCTCGAGCCGGAGACGACGGGGCCTTTCGGGGGCCGTTGCCGCTTGCGGGTCCTCTCCGGGCCCGGACCGGTCTAGACGACGACCTTCTCCTCGGTGACCATGACCGCCACCGACTCCATGTCGATGAACGTGCTCTCATCCGGGTTCACCAGTTCCCGGTAGTTCTCGGACGCGAAGAACGCGTCGTGATCGGCCCAGTTGTCGAACCAGATCTCGGTGAGCCCGTCATAGGCGGGGCTCGGGTAACCCGCCGCGGGCACCGGGTGGGAGACGGTGTACTTCCGTACGTACCGCCGCGCTTCCGGAATGGAGGTGAACAGCGGCGCGTGATGGTTCCGGTGGTGCTCGACGAATTCCTCGAAGGTCATTCCACCGACGCGATTGATCATGAAGGCGAGCTTTATCACGGACTTCTTCTCTCTCTTCTCGTGAACGCGTGCGACGGCGACCGCATGTGCTGGGGGCGGTGGGCCGTGGCCGCGGAGTTATGCTAAAAGCTCACATCGGTGTCAGGGGCAAGTCGGTGTGACCCGGTACACAGGAGGGGTTGGGATGCGGATCGGTGAACTCTCCGCCCGGACGGGCGTCAGCCGTCGATCGCTGCGCTACTACGAGGACCAGGGCCTGCTGGTCAGTACCCGGTCCCCCAGCGGCCAGCGGCACTACGACGACGATCACGTCCGGCGAGTGGCGCTCATCCAGGCGTTCCTGGCCGCCGGAATGTCGAGCGCCACCATCGCCGAGATGGTCCCCTGTATGACCGATCCCGACCAGCGCAAAGCCCGGCAAGCCCTGGTCACCATGCGTCGCGAGCGCGACCGGCTGTCAGCCGCGCTGGAGAGCCTCGCCGCCGCCAGGAAAGCACTCGATGAGCTGATCGATGTCAACCTGACCTATCTGGCGGATGCGGCGGAGGGCCGGACCCCTGCTCAGCCGGCTCAGCCTTCTGGTCCGCGTCCGGTGCCGGGCGGGTGACCGGATGCCCCGGCGTGCGGGACGAAAGACAACGAGTCCTCCGTACCCCGGCCGCTCGCCCGTCCCTCGGCCGCCGCTCCCGGGCGCACGGCTGCACCGCCCGGGTGCTCTCCGGGCGGGCCGCCCCCGCCCCCGGCCGCTGCCTGCCGCCGTACCCCGCCGGGCTGAAACCCGGACGGCGCGGCCGCGGCTTCACCGCTGGGCGAGCAGGTCTTCCAGGGCTCGCAGCGGTGCGGCGTTGCCGGCCCGGCGGCGCTTGTGTTCCACCCAGTAGATGGTCCGGTCGGGCGGCCCGTCGCGCAGCGGCACGACACGGCACCCCGTTCGTGCCCGCAGGTCCTCGGCCATGAAGGAGGGCGCGACGGTCCAGCAGTCCGTGGTGCGCAACAGGGGCGGCAGCGTATGCACCATGGTGGCGCTGTGGGCGGGCTCCCGCAGCAGATTCCGCTCTCGCCACAGGTCGTAGTCCGGCCCCCAGGGCAGGTATATCTCGTGCGCCCCGGCCAGCGCGGAAAGCGGCAGCGCCTCCGCGGCCCGCTCGTGCCCGTCGTCCACCGATGGTGAGTTGACGGCGGCGAGCATCGGGTACCGCGCGAGCGGACGCACCCGGAGGTCGGTGTGGACCGGCTCGTAGAAGACGAAGGCGACGTCGAGATGGCCGGCGACGACGCGGTCGCACAGCGCTCTGCTGCGCCCGGTTTCCAGGGTGAGCCGCAACTCGGGCAGCCGGCTGCGCAGCTCCGAGACGAGCGAGTCGAAGATGTAGATGCTGATGGCGTCGGCGCCGCCCATGGCCAGGGCCGCGTGCGGCGTTTCGCGGATCCGGGCGGCCTCGCCGACCAGCCGCTCCCACTGCTCGGCGAGGTCGCGGTAGCGCTGCCCGGCGGCCGTCAGCCCGATCCCCTTCGCCCCTCGTGCCCGCAGGACGAGACGCTTGCCCAGGCGCTTCTCCAGCCGCTCCAGGCGGTAACTCACGGTCGACTGGGATGTGTGCACGATCCGGGCGGCTTGGGCGAGGCTTCCCGAGCGGGCGATCGCGAGGAAAGTCTCGACCTCCTCTACGACGAACATATCGATCCCGTCGATATCGAGTCTCGAAAACGTGAGCGTGACAGGCATCTTAAGCCCGGCCTAACGTGTGTGCTCCGGCCGGAGACCTACGTCACATCCGACTGCCGAGCCCCCTGGGGAGATGAGAAACCGTGGACACGCGCAAAGTCCCCCTCGACGACCTGCCCACCTCCCGATTCCACCGCAAGGTCGCCGTCGTCGCGGCAGGCGGCCCCTTCTGCGACGGCTATCTCCTCGGCATCATCGCGGTGGCGCTGCCCGCGATCTCGGCCGATCTGGGGACGGGCGCGCTGGGCGAAGGGCTCATCGGTGCCTCGGCACTGATGGGCATGTTCGTCGGCGGCCTGGTGTTCGGCCCGCTCACCGATCGGCTCGGACGCAGCGGTATGTACACCATGAACCTCCTGGTGTTCGTGGTGTGTTCCGCCCTCCAGTTCTTCGCCGGGGACGCGGTGTCCCTGTTCCTCATCCGCTTCGTGATGGGGATCGCCCTCGGCGCCGACTACCCCATCGCCACCGCGCTGGCCACCGAATTCCTGCCCCGGCGGCTGCGCGGACCGGTGCTCGCCTCGCTGGTGCTGGTCCTGTGGGTGGGCTTCACCGCAAGCTACGCCGTCGGCTACCTGATGGACGGCCTCGGTGACGGAGCCTGGCGCTGGATGCTCGCCAGTGCGGCGGTCCCCTCGCTCGTCTTCCTGCTGCTGCGGCTGGGCACCCCCGAGTCCCCGCGCTGGCTGCTGAGCGTCGGCCGCACCGACGAGGCACGCGCGGTGGTCACCGAACACCTGGGGCCCTCGGCCGACTTCGACGCGCTGGTCGCCGAGACGCGTACCGCCACCCCCGTGCGGAAGGGCCTGCCGCTGAGCGGCATCGGCGAACTGTTCCGCCGCGGCTACGGGCCGATGCTGGTGTTCTGCTCCGTCTTCTGGGTCTGCCAGGTGGCGCCGTCGTTCGCGGTGAAGACCTTCCAGCCGCAGCTGCTCACCTCGCTCGGGGTGCACGACGCGCTGGGGGCCAGCGTGCTGGTGCAGTCGTTCGCGATCGTGGGCACCGCGCTGGGCATGCTCGTCATCAACTCGCTCGGCCGCAGAACGCTGCTGCTCGCCTCCATGGCCGTGTTCACCGCGGCGCTGCTCGGTCTGGGGATCAATCCGTGGGCCACCGGCGGGCTGGTGATCACGCTGTTCATCGTGTTCAACCTGGCTGAGGCGGCCGGTTCGGCACTGCAGTTCGTCTACCCCAACGAGCTGTTCCCGACCGAGCTGCGCGGCACGGGCATGGGTGTGGCCACCGCCGTGAGCCGGATCGGATCGGCCGCGGGCACCTTCCTGCTGCCCCTGACCACCGACCGCTGGGGCACCAGCGCCGGCCTGTACATCGCGGCGGGCATCGGGATGCTCGGGCTCGCCGTCTCGTGGCGCATGGCGCCGGAAACCCGTCGGCTCAGCCTGGCGCGGGCGAGCGGGGCCGAGGAGCGGGGCCACGCACCGCGGCAGCCGGCCGAGCACACGCGGCCGGGCCGGCCGGCTCAGGAGCAGCTCTGACGCCGCAGGCCCCATCGAGCAAGAGCACTCCCGTCTCCAGGCCCCATCGAGCAAGCGCACGTGCGCCCCCACACCACAGAACGAGCAAGAGCACTCCCGAGACCGCAGAACAGTACGAGCAAGGAGACTCATGCCCTCCGTCCCTCCCCCCTCCTCCAGCCATGTGGTGGTTGTCGGTGCCGGTATCCTCGGCACCGCGCTGGCCCGGCAACTCGCCCTCGGCGGCGCCCGCGTGACCGTCCTGGACCGCGAGGGCCCCGCGGCCGGGGCGACGTCCGCAGCCTTCGCCTGGCTCACCAACCAGACGTACTTCCGCAATGGCACCTCGCTGTCGGACGGCACCTCCCGGCACTACTTCGGCCTGCACCGGCTCGCGCTCGGCGCCTGGCGGCGGCTGCACCACGAGCTCGGCGACGCCCTGGCGGTCCGCTGGGGCGGAACGGTACAGCTCGCACCCGGCCACGGTGCGGAACACGACCTGCTCCGCAACGATCTGCACCGCCGTCTCACCTGGGGCAGCCCCTCCCGGGCCATCACCGCCCCCGAGGCCAGGAAACTGCTCCCCGGCGCAGTCGTCGCCGACGACGCCGTCGGTTTCTTCACCCCCGACGAGGGCTCGGTCGACCCCGCCCGGGCCGTCGCCGCGCTGGTCGACGCCGGTACGGGACTCGGGGTGGACTTCCGCTACGGCACCGAGGTGACGGCGGTCGAGGGCGCCGGGAACCGGGCCCGCGCCGTGGTCACCCCGACCGGCCGGATCGAGTGCGACCACGTGGTCGTGGCCTGCGGTGCCGATACCCCGTCCCTGCTGGACCCGCTGGGCGTCACCGTGCCGCTGGTCGCCTCCTCCGGCACGATCGTCCACCTCGCCCCGCTGCCGCCCTTCCTGGAGCGGGTGTTCCTCTCCTCGGACGTCCACGCCATCCAGCGCACGGACGGGCGGGTGGTCCTGGCCAGGCACTACACCGGCACGCCGGTCTCCGACCCGGCGGGGCTGGACGGTGACGGGCTCCTGGCCGATGCGGCCACGGTGCTGCCGCCGCTGCGGCGGGCGCAGATCGAGAAGGTCACCGTCGGCCGCCGCATCGTCCCGGCCGACGGCCTGCCCGTCATCGGCCGCAGTCCCGTGTACCACAACGTCCACAGCGTCACCACGAACGCGGGGATCACCCTCGGCCCCTGTCTCGCGCAGCTGCTGAGCACGGAGGTCCTGTACGACGTCAGGGTGGACGTACTGGAGCCCTACCGGTCGACCCGGTTCGCAGCGGCCGGCGGACCGGCGGCCCCCGCGTGACCGTTGCGGGAGCGCCCGGTCACCGCGATATGGGCTCAGCCCGATAACACTCGGGCACATGGGCCGCGGCCCTCGGACGCCGCGCGTCCAGCAGGGCGCGGACGCGGCCCGGTGGTTCCTCCCGCGTGACGGGATCCGAAGTGATCACGTAACGCGGGAGGCGACCATGTCCAGGGCCTCATCGGCCGTCCCCAGGTGGCTCCAGCGGACGTCGTGCCGCTCGATCGGTCTGCTCGGTGCGACACCGCGGACAGAGAATGGCTGCTCAACGCCACACATCCGACAGCCACGGTCAGTGGCTGATGACCACCTTGCCGACGCGCGACCCCTTCTCGAAGTGGGAGAACGCCTCCGGCGCCTCGTCGAAGGGGAAAACGCGGTCGATGACGGGCCGCAGCCGGTGCCGGGCGATGACCTTGTTCATCTGTTCGAAGTCGCTCCGGCTGCCGACGCTGATCGACCTGAGCGTCGCGGCGCGCCGGAAGAACCGCGTGATGTCCATACCGCTGCCCGAGGCGAGATTGCCGACGAGGGCGATCTGCCCGCCGTAGGCGACGGCGTCGATGGACTGGGAGAGCGTTCCGGCGCCGCCGATCTCGACGACGCGATCGGCGCCGCCGTCGGTGAGCGCCCGCACCCGTGCGCCCCACTCCGGTGTGCTGAGGTAGTTGACCACGTCGGATGCGCCGAGGGCGGTGAGCCGCCGGGCCTTTTCCTCGCTGGATGTCGTGGCCACGACGCGGGCACCGGCCAGCCGGGCGAACTGCAGGGCGAAGACGGACACCCCGCCCGAGCCCTGGACCAGCAGCGCATCGCCCGGACCGACTCCGCTCACGGCTGACCACGCGGTGAGCGCGGCGCACGGAAGCGTGGCCGCTTCCTCGAAGGACAGGTGGTCCGGCGCGGCGACCAGGCTCTGTTCGTCCAGGGCGATGTATTCGGTGAGCCATCCGTCGCGTTGTGTCCCGTGCAGCTCTCCCCATGCGGGGAACCGGCCGTACAGCCAGGTCGGATGGAAGGTGCTCACGACCCGGTCCCCGACCCGGAACCGCGAGACCCCGTCCCCGACGGCCTCCACGACGCCCGAGCCGTCGGAGAGCGGGATGCGCCCCGGCGGCACCTCGACGGAGTACCTGCCCGCGGCGATGAGCAGATCGCGTGCGTTGATGGAGCTGGCCTTCACCCGTACGAGCACTTCGCCCGCCGACGGACTCGGTACCGGACGTTCCGCCGGCGTGACCAGACCGCCACCAGCTCTCACCTGAAATGTGCGCATGTTCCGCGTTCCGCCCTCTCGTGCGGGGATCCGACCTCTGCACGATAGGACGGTCCGGCTGGACGAACTGTATCTTGGCGTCCACGTTCTGCTGCAGATCGTCCAGGAGAGTGGGATGGACCCGATCGACGACCTCCTCACCACGATGAGGATCGAGGACGCGCGGTATGTGCGGTTGGACGCCCATGCGCCGTGGGGCATCTCGTTCCCTCCCCGGCACCTCGCCCGGCTGGTCCTGATATCCAGTGGTTCCTGCTGGCTCGTCGCGGACACCCTCGACGGGCCGCAACGACTGGAGACGAACGACTGCTTCCTGGTCCGGGCGGGTGTGAGCTTCACCCTGCGGGACCAAACGGGCAGCGAGGTCGTCGACTGTGACGGACTGATCTCCCAGGCCCCCGGCCACGTGGCACGGGTCGGCGGAGACGGCGAGCCGACCCGGATCGTGTCCACTCGCTTCGCCTTCGACGCCGTGGCGGCCGAACCGCTCTTCGCGCTCCTGCCGCCGTTGTTCCGGCTGAACCTGGACGACACCTCCAGCGGGCTGCTGCGCACCACGTTCGACCTCATCGCGCGGGAGAGCGCGGCAGGCGGGCTCGGTGCCGGCTTCATCATGAGCCGCTTGTCCGACGTGCTCTTCGTGCAGGCACTGCGGACCTGCTGCGCGGATGTCCGCAGCGCCACCGTCGGCTGGCTCGCCGCGCTGCGAGACCCGCGTCTGTCGGTCGCCATGCGGGAGTTGCACTCGGACCTGGCCCATCCGTGGACGGTCGGCGAACTCGCCCGCACGGCGGGGATGTCACGCTCGGCGTTCGCCGCCCTGTTCAAGGAGAAGGCGGGGGACACCCCGCTGGGCTACCTCACGGCATGGCGCATGTACCGGGTGAAGGCCCTGCTCCGGGAGACGCCGCTGAGCGTCCAGGAGATCGCCGTCAGAGTCGGCTACGACACCGGTACGGCGCTGAGCCGTGCCTTCGCGAACCGGGAGGGCGTCACGCCGGGGGCCTGGCGGAAGCTGACCACGGACCAGGCGCTCCGACCTCCGGGCTGACGGCGGTGCCGCCGTCCCCTTCCGGCCTCCGGGGTGACGGCGGTGTCGCCATCCCCTTCCGTCCTCCCGGTGACGGCGGTGTCGCCGTCCCCTCCCTCTCCGAGTCCCCGTGCCCGTCCCCCTCACCGGCCGGGAACCGCTGGGAACGGACGTGCTTCGGCCGCCGTCACCGGGTCCCCGGCCGGTACCCCGTGCAGAAGGCGGGCCAGCACCTCCGCTCCGCGCACCACGCGGGGGCCGGGGCGGTTGAAGTACGCCGGTCCGTCCAGTACCCAGACACGCCCGGCCCGTACCGCGGGCAGGTCCGTCCAGCCCGGCAGGCGGGTGAGCAACTCCCGCTCGCGCAGGGTCCGTTCGGGCGGGAAACCGCACGGCAGGACCAGCACCACCTCCGGCCGGGCGGCGCGGACCGCCTCCCAGGTCATCGGCCGCGTGTGCGCGCCGGACGCGGCCAGCAGCGGTTCGCCGCCGGCGGCGGTGATCTGGTCGGGAACCCAGTGGCCGGCCGGCCACAGCGGGTCCAGCCACTCGATCGCCACGACCCGGGGCCGGGCCCGGCCCGCGACCGACCCGCGGATCCGTTCCAGGCGGGCGCGCAGATCGGCCCGGCGCCGCTCGGCGTGCTCGCGCACACCGAGCAGCTCGCCGACGGTGACCAGGCAGTCCAGTACGTCGTCGAGCGTGCGCGGCTCCAGGCTGAGTACGCGGGTACCGGCGTCGAGCAGCCGGACGGCCGTGCTGACGTTCCGGTACGAGACGGCGCACACCTCGCACAGGTCCTGGGTGAGCACCACATCGGGTCCGAGGGCCGCGAGCGCCTCGGTGTCGAGCGTGTAGAGGGACGATCCGGAGTGCGCCGATCCGCCGACCGCGTCGGAGATCTCCCGGCTGGTGAGGGTGTTCTGGTCCAGGTCCGCCGCGGTCACCACGGGGACGGACGCCACCTCCCGCGGCGGCCAGTCGCATTCGTGGGTCCGGCCGACCAACTGCTCGGCGAGTCCGAGTTCGGCGACGATGTCCGTCGCGGCGGGCAGCAAGGAGACGATGCGCATGCCGCGACTCTAGGCCCTGCCCGGGCGCGGGCCCAGATGCCCGCGC
>NZ_BBOX01000270.1 GCF_001553455.1 Streptomyces hygroscopicus subsp. hygroscopicus | reverse complement strand
GCCCTGGGCGGGCAGCCGCCCGGCCCGGGGACCGGCTGCCACGGCCGCCCCGGCCTGTGTGCCCGCCGGGGGCTCACCGCGCGCCACCCGGTCGTCGGGCCGTCCGATCAGCCAGTCGCGGCTGGGCACGACGAGCCCCGCCGGGGTGAAGGCGATCTTCCGCAGCTCCGCATGGCTTCCGGAGTCCTTGCGCCACAGCCCGCTGACGATGTCCACCGCCTCCTGCGGGGTGGCGGCGAACTCCAGTCCCGCGTAGACCGGCGCACACGCGTCCAGGCCCAGGTCCTGGGCGGTCAGCCGGCGTCCCAGCCGCCGGGTGAACACCTCGGCGATCAGCGCCGGGGTGGTGCCGCGCGGCTGCTGTCCGCGCAGCCACCGCGTCACGGATGTCTTGTCGTACCGCAGATCCAGACCGTGCTCCAGCCCGAGCTGGTCCACCCGCCGGGCGAGCCCTGCGTTGGAGAAGCCCGCCTCGGCGATGAGCGCGGCGAGCTGCCGATTGGGGATGCGCTGCGGGGGTCGTTCCGTCATCAGCCTGCCGGTCTCCCTGATCGCTCTGTGGAACGGCGCGAATGTAGCCGCCGCTCGAGGGCTGATCGCGGCCGTCGAGCTCCATTCATCCGATCGTGTGAGAACGAGCCGAGTGAGGACGTAACGGCACACGGTCGTACAGTGGCGGAGGCGCCGCCGTGAGGTTTCGCCACCCATCGCACACGGGTCACCCATCGCACACGGGCCGAGAAGGAGCTTGCCGTGACCGCCGTCACCACGTCTTCCCCGGGGCCGGTCCCCGGCTCATCGGCGCTGGCTTACGTCCACCTGGGATTCGGGGCGGACGCCGTGGACTACGAGGAGGCGTGGCAGGAGCAGCGCCGGGTGCACGCCGCCCGCTTCGCGGACGAGATCCCCGACACATGTCTGCTGCTGGAGCACCCGCCGGTCTACACGGCGGGGCGGCGCACGGCCGACAGCGAGCGCCCCCTGGACGGCACCCCGGTGGTGGACGTGGACCGCGGCGGCAAGATCACCTGGCATGGCCCCGGCCAGCTGGTCGGCTATCCGATCCTCAAGCTGCCGCGCCCGGTGGACGTGATCGCGCACGTCCGCCGCCTGGAGGAGGCGCTGCTGCGCACCTGTGCGGAGTTCGGCCTGGCGACCACCCGGGTGGAGGGCCGCAGCGGGGTGTGGGTGCTGGGCGACCCGGTCGAGCAGCGCCCCGCGCTCGGCGGGCTGAAGCTGGACTTCGACCCGCGGCTGGAGGACGAGGAGTTCGACCCGCGGCTGAACGGCCCGGAGTACGCCCCGTCCAACGCCGGGCAGCGCCGGGAGGACCGCAAGCTGGCCGCGATCGGGGTGCGCATCGCCAAGGGCGTGACCATGCACGGCTTCTCGCTCAACTGCAATCCGGACAACACCTGGTTCGACCGGATCGTGCCGTGCGGCATCCGGGACGCGGGCGTGACCTCGCTCTCCGAGGAGCTGGGCCGGGACGTGCCGGTGGCCGAGGTGGTCCCGGTCGTCGAGCGGCATCTGCGGGAGGTCCTGGAGTCCTCCGTCCCGCTGCCCCGGGCGGTCTGACCCCGCCGGAAATGCGTCCTGGCCCCCTTCGGCCGACCTGGACCGGGAGTGCATCCTGGTTCCCTTCGGTCAGCATGGGACCGGGAATGCGTCCTGGCCCCCTTCGGCCGACCTGGACCGGGAATGCGTCCTCGTTCCCTTCGGTTGCCCTGGACGTCATTCCGTACGAACCACGGGCGTACGCTGGTGACCGCCGACGATTCCCAAGCCCGCCGGCAAACTCGCCACGCCGAGCCGCCAAGCAGAGCCAAGCAAAGAGGAGTGCCGGACGTGTCCGCAGTCGCACCCGACGGACGCAAGATGCTGCGCCTGGAGGTCCGGAACAGCCAGACCCCCATCGAGCGCAAGCCCGAGTGGATCAAGACCCGGGCGAAGATGGGTCCCGAGTACACCGAGCTGCACGGCCTGGTGAAGCGGGAGGGCCTGCACACCGTGTGCCAGGAGGCCGGCTGTCCGAACATCTTCGAGTGCTGGGAGGACCGTGAGGCGACCTTCCTCATCGGCGGCGACCAGTGCACCCGGCGCTGTGACTTCTGCCAGATCGACACCGGCAAGCCGCAGGCGCTGGACCGCGACGAGCCGCGCCGGGTGGCCGAATCCGTACGCACGATGGAGCTGAAGTACGCGACCGTCACCGGTGTCGCCCGTGACGACCTGGAGGACGGCGGCGCCTGGTTGTACGCGGAGACCGTGCGCCAGATCCACTCCCTGATGCCGGGCACCGGTGTGGAGCTGCTGATCCCGGACTTCAACGCGGTTCCCGAGCAGCTCGCCGAGGTCTTCTCCGCCCGTCCCGAGGTGCTCGCGCACAACGTCGAGACGGTTCCGCGGATCTTCAAGCGGATCCGCCCCGGCTTCCGCTACGAGCGCTCGCTCGAGGTGATCAGCAAGTCGCGCGAGGCCGGTCTGGTCACCAAGTCCAACCTGATCCTGGGCATGGGCGAGGAGCGCGAGGAGATCAGCCAGGCGCTCCAGGACCTCCATGACGCGGGCTGCGAGCTGATCACCATCACCCAGTACCTGCGGCCGTCCGCGCGCCACCACCCGGTGGAGCGCTGGGTGAAGCCCCAGGAGTTCGTGGAGCTCAAGGAGGAGGCCGAGGAGATCGGCTACGCGGGTGTCATGTCCGGCCCCCTGGTCCGCTCCTCGTACCGCGCCGGCCGTCTGTACCAGCAGGCCATCGAGCGGCGCGGGGTCGCGGTCGCTTCCCAGGCGGTCTGAGCTCACCCTCCGTGACCCTTGGCCGTCCGCTGACGGGATGTGAGCAACACGCTATGTGATTGCGGGCACACACCTGTCCGAGGGCTCCGGCAAGGTCGCAGGTCAGAGGTTTGATACGGGCCACAGCAGGGTTTCATCGGTGTTTGACCGGCCGGTCACGCACTGGTAACACCATTGGGTAACGATTAAGCCACGCACTGCTTATGGGTGGTGCGTCTCGATCATTCGCCGCTTCCGAGGGGTCCCCATGCCGGCTGCGCCCGTACGACCGTCCGTCACCGACGCGCTCCTGGTCCTGGAGGGCCTGCTGCTGCGCGGCGGGCAGCGCACCGCCCGCCGCAACGCCTGGACGGCGGTGCTCGAGGACCGCCGCCGGGCCAAGGACCGGCACGAGGCGGAACACGTGCTGGAGGCCGTGTCCACCGGGGCTTCCCAGGCCACGTAAACTTCGCTGTATGGCGAGGAAGGAAACATCCGAGAACCCCGGGCGGCTGAAGCAGATCGCCCTGACCTACAAGATGACCAAGCGGGTCGACCCGAAGGTCGGTCTTGTCGTCGCCGGCGTGGGGATCGTCACCTTCGGTGTCCTTCTCGCGATCGGCTTCTGGATCGGCCACCCGATCTTCCTGGGCATCCTGGGCTTCGTCCTGGCCTTCCTCGCGATGGCGATCATTTTCGGCCGCCGTGCCGAGCGGGCCGCCTTCGGACAGATGGAGGGCCAGCCGGGTGCCGCGGCGGCGGTGCTGGAGAACGTCGGCCGCGGCTGGTCGGTGACGCCCGCGGTGGCGATGAACCGCAACCAGGACGTCATCCACCGCGCGGTGGGCAAGGCGGGCGTCGTGCTGGTGGCCGAAGGCAACCCGAACCGGCTGAAGAGCATGCTGGCCGCCGAGAAGAGGAAGATGGCGCGCATCGTCGCGGACGTTCCGGTCCACGATGTGGTCGTGGGCTCCGGCGAGGGCCAGGTCGAGATCAAGAAGCTGCGCACCACCCTGCTGAAGCTGCCCCGGGTGCTGCCGGGCGCACAGGTCACGGTGGTCAACGACCGGCTGCGCGCGCTGGGCGACCTGATGAGCAACATGCCGATTCCGAAGGGTCCGATGCCCAAAGGCATGCGGATGCCGAAGGGGCGCTGAACGCGCTCCGTCACCCCACCGCATACAAACGGCGGACCGGATACGGATTCCGGGCCGCCGTTTCGTATGCGGTGACGCGTTGTGGGTCACGCCGGGCCCGGGGTCCCTGTGACGCGGTCGCAGGTCACCCGGGGGCGCGGATTTCTGAGCGCCGCGCCCCGCGCCCCGACGGCCCGGTCCGCGCGGACCCCGGATGGGCTCTAGATCCTGATCTGCACGGAGCGGGAGAGCCGGTCGTGCAGCCCGCGGGTGTCGCGGTCCCAGACCACCGCCGGGATCACCAGCACCACCAGCACACTGCGCAGCACCGCCCGCGGCAGGCTCAGCCGGACCCCGCCCTCGCCGATGACCCGCAGCTTCAGCATCAGCTTGCCCGGGGTGGCGCCGACGGTGCCCACCGTGAGCAGGCTCAGCACCAGGAAGACCAGGAGCGCCCAGTTCCCGGCGGCCTGGGCGTCGCGGCCGGACAGCAGCGCGTAGGAGACGAGCAGGCACAGCGCCCAGTCGATGAAGAGCGCCCCGAAGCGGCGTCCCAGCGGCGCTATGGCACCCGGTCCGCTCTCGGGGAGCCCGAGCTGCTGGCCCCGGTAGCCGAAATCGACACCCATGTCCTCGGCGGCCGCGCGGGGCCCGGAAAGCCACGATCCGAATGCTTGCCTCTTGTCCACCCGTCCACGTTACTGCGACCGCATACGTTCGCCGGGCCGGGCCCCTCCCGCGCGGCTCCCGGGCCCCTCCCGCGCGGCTCCCGTGCGGCTCCCGGGCGGGCTCCCGCCGGGCCGTTCGGTGCCTTTTCCCAGGCCGCGACCGCCCGCAACCCCCCTCGAGCCGGTTAACCTGGGTGAAACAAATGGGTCATGCATGGGAAATCCCGGCTGCCTATGGTCGGCGACAGCGCGCCACCGCACATGGACCGCGCGACCGAACGAATCCCCGTCCCCCCGCGGCCGGGCTAGGAGGAGTTGGATGTTCCAGAACGCCGACGACGCTCGGAAGTTCATCTCGGACGAGGACGTCAAGTTCGTCGACGTCCGGTTCTGTGACCTTCCCGGCGTCATGCAGCACTTCACCGTACCGGCGGAGGCGTTCGACCCGAACGAGGAACTCGCCTTCGACGGTTCGTCGATCCGTGGTTTCCAGGCGATCCACGAGTCGGACATGGCCCTGCGTGCGGACCTCTCCACGGCGCGTGTCGACCCGTTCCGCCGGGACAAGACCCTCAACATCAACTTCTTCATCCACGACCCGATCACGGGTGAGCAGTACAGCCGCGACCCGCGCAACATCGCCAAGAAGGCCGAGACGTACCTCGCCTCCACCGGCATCGCGGACACCGCGTACTTCGGGCCGGAGGCGGAGTTCTACGTCTTCGACAGCGTCCGCTTCGAGACCAAGTCGAACGAGTCCTTCTACCACATCGACTCCGAGGCGGGCGCCTGGAACACCGGTGCGCTGGAGGACAACCGCGGCTACAAGGTCCGCTACAAGGGCGGCTACTTCCCGGTCCCGCCGGTCGACCACTTCGCCGACCTGCGCGCCGAGATCTCCCTCGAGCTGGAGCGGGCCGGCCTCCAGGTGGAGCGCCAGCACCACGAGGTGGGCACCGCCGGCCAGGCCGAGATCAACTACAAGTTCAACACGCTGCTGGCGGCGGCCGACGATCTCCAGCTGTTCAAGTACATCGTCAAGAACGTCGCGTGGAAGAACGGCAAGACCGCGACCTTCATGCCGAAGCCGATCTTCGGTGACAACGGCTCGGGCATGCACGTCCACCAGTCGCTGTGGCAGAACGGCTCCCCGCTCTTCTACGACGAGCAGGGCTACGCGGGCCTGTCGGACACCGCCCGCTACTACATCGGCGGCATCCTCAAGCACGCCCCGTCGCTGCTGGCCTTCACCAACCCGACGGTGAACTCCTACCACCGTCTGGTCCCGGGCTTCGAGGCCCCGGTCAACCTGGTGTACTCGCAGCGCAACCGCTCCGCCGCGATGCGCATCCCGATCACCGGATCCAACCCGAAGGCCAAGCGCGTCGAGTTCCGCGCCCCGGACTCCTCCGGCAACCCGTACCTGGCCTTCTCCGCCCTGCTCCTCGCGGGTCTGGACGGCATCAAGAACAAGATCGAGCCGGCCGAGCCGATCGACAAGGACCTCTACGAGCTCGCCCCCGAGGAGCACGCGGGCGTCCCGCAGGTCCCGACCTCCCTCCCGGCCGTCCTCGACTCCCTCGAGGCCGACCACGAGTTCCTCCTCCAGGGCGGCGTCTTCACCTCCGACCTGATCGAGACCTGGATCGACTACAAGCGCACCAACGAGATCGCGCCGCTGCAGCTGCGTCCGCACCCGCACGAGTTCGAGCTGTACTTCGACGTGTAAGCCTGTGGTCGAAGGAGCACCTCTCCTCCGACGTGTGATCCGTGCGCACCGGCTGAACGGACCTGCCGGTTCCGGCCGAGCCCCCGCCACCGCCCGATGGGCGGCGACGGGGGCTCGGTGCGTGCGGGCCGGTCACGAGGGGGGGTTCACCGTCTGGGTGTCGGTGCCGGAGGACGGCAGGAAGCTGGTGTCGCCGGTGTAGACGGCGACCACCGGCTGGGTACCGACATCCAGGGTGGACAGGGACAGCGTCGCGGTGCCGCCCGTCAGCGGCTGGACGAACACACCGCCGCCGGCCCCGCCGACGACGAAGGTGACCGTGCCGGTCGGGACGCCCGTACCGGGTGCGATCGGGGTGACGACCGCGGTGAACGTCACCGACTGGCCGAGCGTGGACGGATCCGGCGCGGAGGACACCGATGTGGTGGTCGCCGACGGGATGACGATGATGGCGCTCGCGCCGGTGGAGGGGGAGAACGCGGTGTCACCGCTGTAGTTGGCGAGCACGGCGTAGGCGCCGACGCTCAGCCCCGCGGGGACGGTGACCGAGGTCGTCCCGCCCGACAGCGTCCCGGTCAGGGTGGGGCCGCCGGTGACGACGAATGTGACGGTACCGGTGGGGGTTCCGGTACCCAGCGGGATCACGGTGGCGGTGAGGGTCACCGACTGTCCGGCCGTCGCGGGGTTCGGTGACACCGTGACCAGGGTGATCGTGGGCGTGGTCGTGGGCGTAGCCATGTTGGGCCCTCCGAGTGGTGTGGGGTGGTGGGCCTCGCCCGCCACGCGGCCCGGTACGGGGCCGGCGGCGGTGCGTCGGAGGCTAGGGGGTGCGCACATACGGCGATCCAGTCGGGGACATCCCCGGGTCACCGTCCCCCGGCAGATGGGGAACCCACCGGTCTGTAGCACCAGTAGGCGCGCGACTCGCCCCCAACACCAGAGGCCGCCGCCGAATTACCCCGGATAGCGCAGCGCTCGCCCGGCCCCGGCGCACCCCCGTTCCGTGTACGGCGCGCGTCCCGCCTGGCCGGAGCACCGCGTGCGCACCGCGCACACCCCGGCCGCGCACACCCCGGCCGTGCACGGTGCGTCCTGGGCCGCCCCGGGCGTCGCCCGTCCCGGGGGGGGGCCGCCGCCGGGTCACCCGTGTGAACTCCCCCGAACCCGCCGGGCCGGGGCGCGTCGGGCCGGTCCTTCTCAGAAGGGCCGGGAGCGGCCGGTTTCGGCCGCGCGGGCGCGGGAGGCGGCTATTTCGGCGTAGGCCCGGTCACGGCCCTCCCAGTGGGACCCCTCCACGGACTTGCCGGGCTCCAGATCCTTGTAGACCTCGAAGAAGTGGGTGATCTCCATGCGGTCGAACTCGGGGACGTCCCCGATGTCCTGGACATCGGAATAGCGCGGGTCATGGGCCGGGACGCAGAGGATCTTCTCGTCCGGGCCCTTCTCGTCGCGCATGCAGTACATGCCGATGGCCCGGCAGAGGATGACACAGCCGGGGAAGGTCGGCTCGGCGACGGTGACGAGGGCGTCCAGCGGATCGCCGTCCCGGCCGACGGTGTGGTCGATGAAGCCGTAGTCGGCCGGATACTTCGTCGAGGTGAACAGCATCCGGTCCAGCCGGATCCGGCCGGTGGCGAGATCCATCTCGTACTTGTTGCGGGATCCCTCCGGGATCTCCACGACCACATCGAACTCACCGTGCTCCATCGCGGCCTCCGGTCACCCGTGCGCTCCGGTGTCCTTCCAGTGTGCGCCGGGCGCGCCGGACGGGCAGCTCGGCCCCGGACGCCTCAGCCACCCCGCACGAGGGCGTCGATCTCGGCCTCGAAGAGGACCGAGGAATCGAAGCCCATGTCCGTGAAGTGGCCTTGCAGATCCAGGCTGATCACGCCGTGGAGCCGGGTCCAGGTGCGCAGCGCACGGCCCTTCAGCTCGCCGCCGGGCTCCTCGCCGGGCACCCAGGGGCCCGCGCCCTCCAGATGGCGCGCCAGCTCGGACTCGAGCGGGGTGAGGCACTGCCCGCCGCCTCCGCCGGCGCCCTCGCCGCCTGCGCCGTCGGCACCGCTTCCGGTGGTGCCGCTCCCCGGGGCCGCGGCACCGCCGACGGTGGCGCAGGCGTCGAGGATGGTCCGCATCAGCCGGGCCGCGATCTCGGTGGTCTCCGGCGGCGCCTGGTAACCGGGCACCGGGGTGCCGTAGATGAGCAGATAGCGGTCGGGGTGCCGCTTCGCCCAGTCGCGCAGGGCACGGGCCAGGGCACGGAAGCGGTCGGCGGGGGCGGCGTCGGCCACGGCCCGGGAGGCGGCCTCGGCCAGCTCGCGGTAGGCGTCGGTGATCAGCTCGGTCAGCAGCTCGTCCCGGTTCGCGAAATAGCGGTAGAGCGCGGGGCCGGTCATGCCCATCGCCTTCGCGATCGCGTTCACCGAGATGCCCGCCGTGCCCGCCTCGGCCAGCTGGGCCAGGGCCACGGCCTTGGCCTCCTCCCTGGTCTGTTTGCGGTAGCGCTCTCGCCGTGCTGTCGCCATGGGCGCGCCTCTCGTACGGATCGTCGGCTTCGGACTTGACACTTCGAGAGTAACAGGTTCATTGTTTGGTTAGAAGTTCTCACGACAACGAGAAGTCCTTACGCGAGGAGTCCTTACGCGGCTGCTCCGCGAGAAACGAGGTCCGCCATGCTCACCGAAGTCGTCCTGCCTGGTCAGGTGGGGCCGGAAGGGCTCCAGCTCCGCACCCGGCCGCTGCCCGAGCCCGGTCAGGGGCAGGCGCTGGTGGCCGTCGAGGCGTCGGGGGTGTCCTTCGCCGAGCAGCAGATGCGCCGCGGGAAGTACTACGACCAGCCGCCGTTCCCCTTCGTGCCCGGCTACGACCTGGTGGGCAGGGTGGTCTCGACCGGCCCCGGAGTGGATCCGGCCCTGCGCGGGCGCCGGTTCGCGGCGCTCACGAAGATCGGTGGCTGGACCAGCCACGCCCTCGTCGACGCCGGCGATCTGGTCGAGGTCCCCGAGGGGGTCGGCGCGGAGGAGGCCGAGACGGTGGTGGTCAACGGGATCACGGCCTGGCAGATGCTCCACCGCGTGGCCAAGGTGCGCCCGGGGGCGACCGTGCTGGTGCACGGGGCCAACGGCGGCGTGGGCTCCACCCTGGTCCAACTCGCCCGCCACGCCGGCGTCGAAGTCATCGGCACCGCCTCGCCCCGCCATCACGACGCGGTGCGCGCCCTCGGCGCCACCCCCCTCGACTACCGCGATCCGGATCTGCCCGGCCGGGTGCGCGCGCTGGCGCCCGGCGGGGTCGACGCGGTCTTCGACCATGTCGGCGGCGAGGGCATCGTCGACTCCTTCCGGCTGCTCGCCCGCGGCGGCACGCTGGTCTCCTACGGCACGGCGGCCACCCGGGACATCCCCGGTTCGTCCCGGGCCCCGGTGCTCAAGCTGCTCATCCGGCTGGCCCTGTGGCACTGGCTGCCGAACGGACGGCGGGCGCACTTCTTCAACCTCTGGGCCGGACGGCGGCGGAGGGCCGCCTTCCAGGCCCGGATCCGCGCCGACCTGGGGCAGGTACTGGCGCTGCTGGCGCGCGGTGAGTTCACCGCCCAGGTGGCGGCGAGGATCCCGCTCTCCGATGTCGCGGAGGCGATGCGGCTGGCCGAGTCCGGCACCGTCGCCGGAAAGGTGGTCCTGGTGGCGGACGAGGGCGCCCGCCGGGGCGGCGAGGAGGGCGCGCGGTGAGCGGCAAGCCCTATCTCAGCGGCCACTACGCCCCCTTGGCGGTGGAGTCGACCGCCCGGGGCCTCACCGTCCACGGCTCCCTCCCGCCCGAGCTGACCGGCCGTTATCTGCGCAACGGCCACAACCCCCCGCCCGGGGTGGTGCCGTCGCACTGGTTCAAGGGCAGCGGCATGGTGCACGGGGTGCGGCTGCGCGACGGAAGGGCGGAGTGGTACCGCAATCGCTGGGTGCGGACGCCGGCCCTCCACGACGCCGTGGCGGCGGCCGCGGGCGGCGCGGAAGCCGCGGCGGCGAGCACGGCGCAGGGGGCGGACGGTGCGGGCGATCTCACCGCCAGCGTCGCCGGCACCCATGTGATCGAGCACGCGGGCCGCGTGCTGGCCCTCCAGGAGGCGAACCTCCCCTATGAGCTGACCCCCGAGCTGGCCACGGTCGGCGCCTACGACTTCGGGGGAAAGCTGACCCGGGCCATGACGGCACACCCCAAGGAGGATCCGGTCAGCGGGGAGCTGTACTTCTTCTCGTACTCCCCCGTACCGCCCCACCTCGTCCAGTACGTCGCGTCCCCCGACGGCCGCATCGTCCGCGAGGAGACCATCGAGGGCGCGGGGCCCTCGCTGATGCACGACTTCGGGCTGACCGAGCACTTCGTGGTCTGGCTGGACCTGCCGGTGGTCTTCGACCCCGCCGAGCGCTCCGGGATCCCCTACCGCTGGTCCGACGACTACCGGCCGCGCATCGGGGTCATGCCGCGCACCGGGCCGCCCCGGGTCACCTGGTGCGAGGTGGAGCCCGGCGCCCTGCTGCACGTCGCCAACGCCTATGAGGACGCGGCGGGCCGCATCGTTGTGGAGGGGCCGCGCTACGACCGCGCCGCGTGGCAGACCTCCTGGAAATGGTGGACGGGCGCCCCGGGCCACGCCCCCGTCCCGCTGGTCGGCTCCGTGCGCCACCGCTGGATCCTCGACCCCGCCTCGGGCGGTGTGCGGGAGGAGCCGCTGGACGACCTGGTCACCGAGTTCCCCACGATCAACGACAGCGTGCTGGGGCGGCCCAGCCGCTATGGCTACGCCGTCGCCTTCCCCGGGGCGGGCCTGGAGGAGTATGCGCTGGTCAAGTACGACACGGCCACCGGAGCCCGGCAGATCGCGCCGATGGGGCCGGGCCGGATGCCGGGGGAGGCGGTGTTCGTGCCCGCGGACGGAAGCGGAGGAGGGGACGACGGCGAGACGCGCCCGAGGGGCCGGGACGGGAGCGGAGCAGGAGGTGAGGACGACGGCTATCTGCTGACCATCGTCAGCGACCTCCGGCGCGACGCCTCCGAGCTGATCGTCCTGGACGCCCATGACATCGCGGCCGCCCCCGTCGCCACCGTGGAGCTTCCCCATCGCGTCCCCGCGGGCATCCATGGCTCCTGGATCCCCGATCCGGCCCCCGGTCCGTGATAATTTCCTTCGTATACGAGTTGTATGCGAAGGAGCATGGGGGCCCAGTGCCAGCGCAGTCCGGACGAGAAAAGGCGTACGCGTTCCTCAAGGAGACCGTGCTGACCGATCCCGACATGCAGGGCAGGTTCCTCACCGAGCAGGAGATCGCCGACCGGATCGGCATCTCCCGGACCCCGATCCGCGAGGCCCTGCTCCTGCTGGCGGCCGAGGACCTGGTCCAGCTGGTCCCCAAGCGGGGCGCGCATATCGCCCCGCTGTCCGGCCGGGAGATCACCGAGCTGATGGAGCTGCGCGGGATCGTCGAGCGCCATGCCGCCGAGCAGACCATCGAGGCGGGCACCGTGCCGGTCGGGAAGCTGACGGAGCTGCTGGAGCGGCAGCGCGGGCTGATGGGGCCCGAGCAGGCCAAGGAGTTCATCGCCGTCGACCACCTCTTCCACGCGACCATGGTCGCCGCGGTGGGCAATGAACTCCTCAACCGGCACTACGACGGACTGCGCAGCCGGCAGATCCGGGCGGGCGTGGTGGCCCTGTTCACCCAGACCGGCCGCCAGGAGGCGGTGCTGGTGGAGCACCAAGCGATCCTGGACGCGGTGGCCGCCGGCGACGTGACGGCGGCGCGGGCCGCGATCAGCTGCCATCTGGAGACCACGCTGAAGGTGCTGCTCGCCGGGTGAGTCACCGCCCGGCCGCCGCCTCCGGATAGGTGATCACCAGCATGGTGACGCCCTCCTCGGAGACCCAGGGGCCGTGGGGCATCCCCGGTGGCCGGCAGGTGTAGAAGCCGCGGGAGAAGGTCTCCCCCAGCGTCAGATCGCGCATGCTGCCCTCGAGGAGGTAGACCTCCTCCCAGCCGTCGTGGCGGACGACCCCGGCCGGGGAGGTGTCCGTCCCCGGCTCCCAGCGCACCAGGGCGGTGGTGTGGGTGCCGCTCCCGTCCACGGCCAGGATCTGTTCGCTGACCCCGGGGGCCGCGCCCGGCGGCCGTCGCCAGGGCGCGGAGGGCAGGTGGAACTCGAGTGCGGGTTTGGCCCCACCGGTGCCGCTCATGGCCGTACGCCCAGCCTGCGGTTGTCCAGGACGGCCACGCTGCGCCGTACGGCGGTGACCTCCTCGGTGTCCACCTCCCCCACCAGCAGCCCGGGTTCGGCGTCCAGCCGCTCCCGTACGGTGCCGTCGGGGCCGATCAGGGCGCTGTGGCCGATACCGGTGGGGGCGGAGGTCGTGGTGGTCCGGCCGGACGCCGCCGGGTCGGCCTGCCCCACGGCGGCCAGCCATACGGTGGCGTCGAGTGCCCGCGCCCGGGTCAGCAGGTCCCACTGCTCGCGCTTACCGGGTCCCGCGCCCCAGGAGGCGGGCAGCACGGAGAGCACCGCGCCCGCGTCGGCGTGGGCCCGGAAGAGTTCGGGGAACCGCACGTCGTAGCAGGTGGCCAGGCCGATCCGGACACCGTCGAGGTCGAAGGTGACCACCTGAGAGCCCGGGGCCACGGTCTTGGACTCGGCGAAGCCGAAGGCGTCATAGAGATGGATCTTGTCGTAGGAGGTCTCCACTCCCGGGCCGGTGGCCAGCAGGGTGTTCGCCACCCGGCCGTCGGGCGCCGGGGTGAACATCCCCGCCACGACCACCAGCCCGGCGTCCTTCGCGATCTGCCGGACCTCGGTGGCCCAGGGGCCGTCCAGCGGTTCGGCGACCGGTCCCAGCGGGGTGCCGAAGCAGGCCATCGCCGCTTCGGGGAACACCACCAGACGAGCGCCGGCCTCCGCCGCGCGGTCCGCCTGCTCGCGCAGGAGGGCCAGGTTCTGTGCCGGCTCCGGACCGGTGGTGATCTGGCTCAGTGCGATGCGCATGAGGGGTGCGGCCTCTCTTCCATGGGTTGTTGGGTCCACTATGCGCCGTCCGGCGCCACTTCCGGAGAGCGCATGCGCCCCCGTCCGGGCCGGCCGGCTTCCACTGGTCCGCGTCCACCGGCCCGTTTCCCCGGTCCGCTTCCACCGGCCGGAGCCGGCCGCCGGCCTCAGCCGACCTTGGCGGAGGGGCGGTCCCCGGCGGGCAGCGGCTCCGGCTCTTCCTGCTGGGCACCCGCCGCGTCGCGGCCCAGACACAGTCCGACGACGGTGACGGCGGCCGTGACGGCGATGTAGAGCGCCAGCGGCACCCATGCGTGGTAGGTCCCGAGCAGCGTGGTGAAGAGCAGCGGCGCGATCGCACCGCCGATGATCCCGGCCAGGGTGTAGGCGAGCGAGGAGCCGGTGTAGCGCAGCCGCGGCGAGAACTGCTCGGCGATGAAGGCCGCCTGCGGCCCGTACATCAGCGAGTGGACCACCAGCGCGCCGACCACCCCGAGGGTGAGCAGCGCCCAACTGCCGTCCGCGACCAGCGGGAAGAACAGGAACGGCCAGACACCGGCGGCCACGGCGGCGCCCCCGTACAGCAGCCGCCGGTTGACGCGGTCCGAGACCGCCCCGGCCAGCGGGATGAGCACGATCTGCAGTGAGGAGCCGATCAGCACGGCGGTCAGCGCCGACCCCCGCGACATGCCGAGTTCCTCGGTGGCGTAGGTGAGGACGAAGACGGTGAACATGGCGTACAGCACATCGGGGGCGACCCGGCTGAGGATCGCGGCGGTCAGCGCCCTGGGCTGGGTGGTGAACACCTCGCGCAGCGGCGCCTCCGGCCGGTCCTGCGCGGCCTCCATCGCCTTGAAGACCGGCGTTTCCTCCAGCTTGGCGCGGATCCACAGGCCGAACACCACCAGGGCGCCGGAGAGCAGGAACGCCACCCGCCAGCCCCAGCTGACGAACTGGTCCTCCGTCAGCGCCGCGCCCAGCCCGGCCAGGACACCGTTGGCCAGCAGGTTGCCCGCCGGGGGGCCGACCTGTGCGGCGGAGGCGTAGAAGCCCCGCCGCCGCGGATCGCCGAACTCACTGGACAGCAGCACCGCACCGCCCCACTCACCGCCGACGCCGACGCCCTGCGCGAAGCGCAGCAGCACCAGCGCGGCCGGGGCCGCGACGCCGACCGTGGCATAGGTGGGGAGCAGCCCGATCAGCAGCGTGGCGGACCCGATGAGCACGAGCGTCGCGATGAGCACCTTCTTGCGGCCGATGACATCGCCGAGCCGGCCGAAGACGAAGCCGCCCAGCGGCCGGGAGACATAGCCGACGGCGTAGGTGGAGAACGCGAGCAGCGTGCCCGTGAAGGGGTCCTTGGAGGGGAAGAAGAGGTCGCCGAAGACCAGGGCCGCGGCGGCGGAGTAGACGGCGAAGTCGTACCACTCCAGGGCGGTGCCGGTGAGGCTGGCGACAAAGGCGCGGCGAACCCCGGACCGGTCGGCCCGGGGCGGCGGTGCGCTCGATGCGGTGTGCTGCATGTTCCGTCCTCGAGGTGGTGCGTGAGGTTGACGGGGGGGTGGTGCGGTGAGGGGCCGGGAGGACACGCTCTCGACCCATCCGGCATACTTGTTGTATACCAAGCGTATGCGCAACCCCTCGGGGGGAAGTTAACCGCTTCGAAACCGCGCAAGCCACAAGACCCCTCACACACCGCAGAAACCCCATAGTCCCCGAAGCCGCAGCAAGCGCAGAAACCGCACACCGCCCCACCGCGCCTTGGAGAGCACCACCGATGACAACGCAGCCAACGCAGCCCTCACCGCCCGCCCAGCCCTCGCTCACCTTCGAGCTCCCCGATGGCTCCCTCCAGCATGTGCAGGTCGTCCAGGTGCTCAACGCGGGTTACGCCGGACGCGGCCAGGAGGACGTGGCCGCCCATGTCGCCGAACTCGCCGAGCTGGGCGTGCCCGCCCCCTCCGTGACGCCCGCCCTCTACCCGGTCTCCCCCTACCTCGCCCAGCAGACCGGCCGGGTCAGCGTCCAGCACGCCCGCACCTCGGGCGAGGCCGAGTGGGCGCTGGTCGTGGCCGCGGACGGGGAGCTGCTGCTGACGGCCGCCTGCGACCACACCGACCGGGCGCTGGAGGTCCACGGCGTGGCCTGGAGCAAGAACGCGGCCCCCGATGTGCTCGCCACCCGCGCCTGGCGGCTGGCCGATGTGGCACCCCGCCTCGACGATCTGACGCTCCGCGCCTGGGTCACCCACGACGGCACCGAGACCGAGGTGCAGAGCGGCACCCTGGCCGAGCTGCTGCCGCCCGCCTACTGGGTCGAGGTGCTGCGCGAACGCGGTGACCTGGTGCCCGGGACCGTGCTGATCTCCGGCACCATCCCGATGGCCGAGGGCGTGGACCAGTTCGCCGAGCGGTGGCGGGTGGAGCTGGGCGACCCGGCCACCGGCGAGACCATCGAATGCTCCTACGACGTCGTCCCGCTGCCCGAGCCGATCGGCTGAGACCCGCCGCACCGACCGGTATCCGGGACGGGCCGCTCATCCGGGACGGGCCGCACCAAGGCCGCCCGCCGCACACCCCTCGGGGTCGTACGGCGGACGGCCTTCGTCGGTGTTCAACCGTTCAACGGTTCGGCGCCCGGTCAGGTCTCCCTGCCCCTCCGCAGCACCATGCCGGCTGCGATCAGGCCGAACAGGCAGGTGACGGCACCGACGACGACATTGTTGACGATCATCCCGAGATCGGGCCCCCGGGCGACCACCCAGGGAGAGATGATCATCCATACACCGATCGCGGACATGGCCCAGCACAGGCTGTACATCCTCCTCGGCGCCGTGGTGAGACCGAGTCCCAGCAGCGCGACGGTGATACCGAGGACGAGGTTGTTGACCATGAGATTGGGACTGGTGCCCGAGAAGTGCACCACCCAGGGAGAGATGGCGAAGTACAGACCGGCGAGAAGCACCGGCCCGTCGAGGAAGACAACGTCCCGCGCGTCCATCATGCGCGCGTAACGCTCCCGCATCTCGGACACGTCGGGGTGGCCCCTGAGATCGCCTCTCGTACGTGAGACGTCGGCCATTCGACTCGCCTCCTTCGATCCATGCAAGTCTGACCGCGCAGTGCGGTAAAAACACCGCACCACCATTGTGCGCCTCTACGTTGTTTATAGGTAGATGTCGTATTTGCTCCCGATGGTGTACCGTTCGCCGTCGGCCGCCGCCCGCGGGGACGCCGAAGGACGCGTCCCCGCGGGCGGTGACAGGCGACCGTCAGGCCGGGTGCACCACCTCGTGCTTCTCGTAGCAGTCACGGTCGAGATCGCGTACATCGACGGTGGTGTGCACGGTCAGCCCCGGCACGGGGGCCACATGGGCACGGGCCACCTCCAGGACGGCGGCGGACAGCTCCCGCTTGGTCGCGGCGTCCCGCCCGGACAGGATGGACACCTCTATGTGGATCATGGCAAGGTCCTGGGCGCCGTCCGCCAGATGGGCCTCCTCCACCCGCCGGAAGCGGGTCTTGCAGCCCGCCACCGCCGTGTCGACGGTCTTGGCGATCACCGGGTGCAGGGCGGCGCCGAAACCGGGGCGGTCGAACGCGTCGGTCAGGGTGTCGGAGTATTCGACGACGATATGCGGCATGGACGTGCGCTCCTCAAGGGGGGTTCGCGGCGCCTTGCGGCGCTCCCGCGTGGGGCCTTTTCAACGTGGGCATCGTCGCACTTCCTCGTTCCCCGCGGCGGAGCGCCCCGGGCCCGATATCTGCTTCAATAGGGGCATGGCCAGCCTCCACGACATCGCGACGGGTCGCTACGACCTCGAGCCGTTCTGGCCCTCCCGGCAGGCGCACCACTTCGACCGCGAGTGTTGCCGCGCATCCGATGCGCGGGCCCGCTCGCTCGGCCGCTGACCTCTCCGCCCGGCCGCCCAGCCCGCGCGCACGACGTCCACCGACGCCTTCTCGCGCGAAAGAGCTGACCTCCATGACGAACCTCCGTAGCCTGTCGTCCGCTTCCGCATCCGCCTCCGCATCCGTCTCTGCCCCCGTCGCCCCGACCGCCCCGGTCAACCGGCAGCGGTTGCGAGCCGTCGCACCGGACGAGGTGCCGCCGGTCGCCGATCTGCTCCACCCCGGCGCCACCTGGCTGCCCGCTCCCCCGCACACCCTGCCCGTGCTCCCCGGCCAGCCGCCGATGGTCGGCTATCTGGTGCTGGTCCCGGCCGACCGGCAGCAGCCCGGGGCGGCGGTGCCGTCCCCGGCGGAGACACCGGCGGTGACGGGTGACGACCTCATCCGGATAGACCCCGACCAGCGGACCGCCGAAATCGCGGGACGGCCGCTGGACCTGACCTACCTCGAGTTCGAACTGCTGACCCATCTCGTCGCCCATCCGCACCGGGTGCACACCCGCGATCAGCTGGTGACCACGGTGTGGGGGTACGGCCACGTCGGCGACGGCCGGACCGTCGATGTCCATGTGGCCCGGCTGCGCCGCAAGATGGGCCCCGAGCACCGGGGCACGATCGTGACGGTGCGGCGGGTGGGCTACAAGTACGTGCCCACCGTCTGACCCGTCCCCCCGCTCCCTTGACCCCATGACGGCCGCCGTGCCGGACAGGCTCCTGACACCTGTCCGGCACGGCGGGCGCGTTCGTACGGGGCGTTCGCGCCGGGCGCGCCCACGGGGGCGCTTGTGCGGGGCGTGTCCGCGGGCGCCTTGTGCGGGCGCGCTCCGGGCCCCGCGCTCAGCGGCCCGCCCCCACCAGCGGCGGCCGCGGCCGCTCCACCGGCTCCTCGCCGTGGCTGACGCTCGGCAGCCACCGCAGGGCGCGCGGCAGGTACCAGTTGCGCTCACCGAGCAGCGCCATCACCGAGGGCAGCAGCACCATCCGCACCAGCGTGGCGTCCACCAGCACCGCGACCGCGAGCCCGATGCCCATCTGCTGCATGTCCTGCATCCGCAGCAGGGCGAAGACCGCGAACACGGCGACCATGATGGCGGCCGCCCCGGTGACCGAGCCCGCCGTGGACCGGATGCCCTCGCGGATCGCGTCCCGGGTGGAAAGGCCCCGCTCATGGGCCTCCCGGATCCGCGAGACCACGAAGACGTGATAGTCCATCGACAGCCCGAAGAGGATGACGAGGACGAACAGCGGCATCCACGACTCGACCGCCCCGGCCGGCTCCATCCCCAGCAGCTCCGCGCCCCAGCCGTGCTGGAAGACGGCCGTCATGGTGCCGAACGCGGCGCCCACCGACAGCAGGTTGAGCAGGATCGAGACCACCGCGATCGGCAGCGACCGGAAGCACAGCAGCATCAGGACGAAGGTCACGGCGGCGATGAAGAGGAAGACGGGGACGATACCGGCCTTCAGCTGGTCGTTGAAGTCGCGGTCCGCGGCCAGTTCACCGCCCACGTACACCTGGTCGGAGACCGGCCCGAGGATCCTGGGGACCAGCTCCTCCCGGAGGGTGTCCAGGGCGTGCCGGGAGGTGGCGTTCCCGCCGTCCCCGGCCAGCGGCACCTCGATCCGGGCCACCTTCCTCGCGCGGTGCGTCGCCACCTGGACCGTCCTGCCGAACTCCCCGGACGCGGCGAGTTCCTTCCGGAAGTCCGCCACGGCCGCGTCGAAGCGGGGCGAGCCGATGCGGTCGGAGCGCAGTACCACCTCGGCCGGGGCGGGGTCGCCGGGGAACGAGCCGGTGATCTCCTGGTACGCCACGGTGATCGCGGCGTCGGAGCCGAACTGCTTCTCCAGGCCCAGCTGTTCGGTCTTCATCCCGAGCGCGGGCGCGCACAGCACCAGCAGCAGCGCGCCCGATACGGCGGCGAACAGCTTCGGCTTGGCCAGCACGGGCCGCATCAGCCTGCCGGAGACGCCACCGCCGGCGTGCCCGCCCTTCGCGCGGCGCCGACTCCGCAGCGGCACCCGCCCGGCGTCGATCCGGTCGCCCAGCCAGGACAGCATCGCGGGCAGCACCGTCACCGAGCCGAGCATCGCCATCAGCACGACCAGGATGGTGGCCACCGCGAAGCCCTTGAACAGCAGCAGCCCGGACAGGAACATCCCGGACATCGCCAGCATGACCGTGATCCCGGAGATCAGCACCGCCCGGCCGCTGGTGGCGGCCGCGATCCGCAGCGCGGTTCCGGCGTCCCTGCCCGCGGCCCGCTCATCGCGCTCACGCCGCAGGTAGAACAGGGAGTAGTCGACGCCGACGGCCAGGCCCACCAGGAACATCACCGAGTTGGTGGTGTCGAACAGCGGCACCTGGTGGCTGACGAAGGCGAGCAGTCCGAAGGTGCCGACACAGGCGGTCAGCCCGAGCAGTACCGGCAGCAGCGCGGCGACCAGCGCCCCGAAGACCACCAGCAGAATGCCCAGCGCCAGCGGTACGGCGGTCAGCTCGGCCTTCTTCAGGTCGTCGCTCAGCATGCCGTCGAGCAGGTGCTGGGCGGTGGCGTCGCCGAACTCGTGGACCTCGACGCCCCGATGGGCCGACGCGGTCCGCTCCACCGCGTCGACGACCGGCCCCACCCGCTTCCCGGCCGAGTCCGGGTCGCCCTTCATCTCGAAGCTGACCAGTCCCTCCCGTCCGCTCTCCGAGCGCACCGGGGGCTGGACCCGCGCCGTCTCACCCGTCCGTTCCAGACGCGCCGAGAGGTCGCGGGCCGCGTCCCGCCAGCCCTCCGGGCGGTCGCTGCGCAGCATCACCATCTCTCCGGCCGGGGTCTGGAGGCCGGCGTCCTCCAGGATCTTCGCAGCGCGGGCGGAATCGCCCGAGCCGTTCTCGGAGTTGGTCATCTCCCGGGATCCGGACATACCGCCCGCCACGGCGACGACCACGACGAACAGCAGCCATCCGATGATCGCCGTCTTGCGGTGCCGGGTGCTCCACCCGCCGAGCCGCACGGCCAGGCCCTTTCTCGTCGCACTCATCGCGTCTCTCCCCCTGAGGTACGGACTGAACAGCTCATGCCACGACGCTAGGAATCCGCGGGCCCGCGCCCCAGCCGGGCAGCCACCCCTTCGCCGAGCCATAGGGCGAGGCGGGGGGGTGGTGCCAGGTACACCCCCGGACGGGGCCGTACCCCCGTGGCCGGAGGGCCGGGACCCGGTCAGACTGAGGGGCGTTGACCGCCGGTGCCGGACCGTGGGACCGGCCGGACGCGACCGCCGAGGGGAACGCAGATGAAGGTACGTACGGCGCTGTTGGCCTGTGTGCGGGGGCTGGTGCTGGCCTTCCTCACGCTGGCCGGCTCGATCACGCTGTTCACGCTGCTGGTCGTGTCGATCTGCCTGATCCCGCTGGGCATCGGGGCGTTCACCACCCCGCCCCTGGTCCTCGCGGTGCGGGCGCACGCCAATCAGCGCCGGCTGCTGGCCGTCACCTGGGCCGGGGTCCGCATCCAGGTGCCGTACCGCCCGCTGCCCGCCGACCGGCGCCCCGGGGTCACCGGGCAGGTGGAGCTGTGCGCCTTCCTGCTGAAGGACCCGGCCACCTGGCGGGATCTGCTGTGGCTGGTCGTCGACATGGTCGCCGGCTGTGTCAGCGCGCTGCTGGCCGCCGCCTTCGTGCCCTACGGGATCGAGGGGTTCGTCATGGCCGCCGGGGTGTGGAAGCCGATCGTGGACGCGAGCGGCACCTACTGGTACGCGTTCCTTCCCATCAGCTCGTGGGGCACCGCCTTCCTGGCCGCCCCGCTCGGCGCCGGCTTCCTCGGGCTGGGCCTGGTTCTCTCCCCCCTCCTGCTGCGCGGCCACTTCCTGCTCACCCGCGCCTTCCTGGACCCGAGCCCGCACATGGCGCTCGAGCAGCGGGTGCAGCGGCTCACCGAGACCCGGCACGACGCGGTGGACACCTCCGCCGCCGAACTGCGCCGCATCGAACGCGATCTGCACGACGGCGCCCAGGCCCGTCTCGTCGCCATGGGCATGAGCCTGGGCACCGTCGAGGCCCTGATCGAGCGGGACCCCGCCAAGGCCAAGGAGCTGCTCGCCAGGGCCCGGACGAACTCCGCCGAGGCCCTGGCCGAGCTGCGCGACCTGGTCCGGGGCATCCATCCGCCGGTCCTGGCCGAGCGCGGCCTGGGGGACGCGGTGCGCGCGCTGGCGCTGCGGATGGCGGTGCCCGTGGAGGTGGACGTGGACCTGCCGGGCCGCGCCGAGGAACCGGTCGAGTCGGCCGCGTACTTCGCGGTCAGCGAGGTGCTGACCAACGCGGCGAAGCACGCGGGCGCCGCCCGGATGTGGGTCGACGTGCACCACCAGGACGGCATGCTGCGCATCGCCGTGACCGACGACGGCCACGGCGGCGCGGAGATCACCCCGGGCGGCGGGCTGAGCGGCGTCGAACGGCGCCTGGGTACCTTCGACGGGGTCCTCGCGGTCAGCAGCCCGGTCGGCGGGCCGACGATGGTGACGATGGAGATCCCCTGTGCGCTCTCGGCGCGGAAGCCCACCGGCTGACCCGCCGCCGGTCCGCAGCCGCTACCGGGCCCCCAGGGGCCGGGGCCGGTGGACCGAGACGAGGAAGGAGACGGTCACCGGCCGCGGGGGTGCCAGGGAAGCGATGCGGCGGTGCAGCTCCCCGGCGTCGATGTGGTGGGCGGTCGGCCCCATGGACACCAGGTGGTCGATGTCGTCCGCGGTGAGGGTGATGGCGTACTCCAGCGTTTCGGTGTCCCCGGGCCGGAAGTGGCCGGACAGCGCGGAGTGCAGACGCCGCGGCTTGGCCGGATCGACCCTCAGCGTGCCCAGCCGGCCCTGGAGCTCCCGCAGGTGCCGGGGCGCCGGGGTGACGACCAGGAGGACGCCGTCCGGGCGCAGCACACGGTGGAACTCACCGCCGTTGCGGGGCGCGAAGACGTTGAGCACCAGATCGACCGAGCCGGTCCGCACCGGCAGCGGCCGCCAGACGTCCCAACTGGCCGCCGCCGCACGCCCATGGGCCCGCGCCGCCGCCCGCAGCGCGTACGGGGAGGTGTCCAGCCCCAGCCCGACCGCCCCGGGCAGCGCGTCCAGCACCGCCGAGAGGTAGTACCCGGTGCCGACCCCGGCGTCCAGCACGGTCCGGCCGTCCGGGCACAGCGCCCCCGCGAGCCCGGCGAGCCGCCGGGCCAGCGGCGCGTAGTGACCGCCCGCGAGGAACGCGCTCCGGGCCCGGACCATGGCGGCGGTGTCGGCGCTGCGGGCCCGCCGCCCGGTCAGCAGACCGAGGTAGCCCTGCCGGGCGATGTCGAAGGTGTGCCGGCCCTCGGCACAGCGCGCGGCGCGCCCGGCGGGCACGAGACGGGCCCGGCACACCGGGCAGATCAGGAGGGCCGGCGGCCCGTCCTGCGGGCAGCGGTCGGTGAAGGACATGGTCGCTCCTCAAGAGGGCGGCGGTGCGCCGCCCGCGGTGATCGGGAAGAGGTCACGACGTACCCGCGAACCGGCCGCGAGGGCCGTCCGGCGGCACCGGCGGAGGGTTTTCCGTTCACCGGGCCGGGCCGCGGAAGGCGGGCACACCGAGGAAAGCGGCGTGCCGAACCGCCGGGGCCGGGCCCCGGGGGTCACGCCGCCGTGCTCGTCCCCGCGTCAGAGGAAGCAGTGCGGAACGCTCGTCCATGCCATGCCGCACAGCCTACGCACCGGTGTTCAGGTGTGCGTGCGCCGGGCCAGTGGGGGCGGCGGTACATTCTCAGGGATTCGGCCGTGTCCCCGTCCGGGGCCCGATGAGGTCATGGAGCCGCCGTGCGTGTTGTGGTCGCCGAGGATCTGTTCCTGTTGCGGGACGGGCTGGTCCGGATGCTGGAGGCGTACGACTTCGAGGTGGCGGCCGCCGTGGAGAGCGGGCCCGAGCTCAGCAAGGCGCTGGCGGAGCTGGAGCCGGACGTCGCGGTGGTGGACGTGCGGCTGCCGCCGTCGTTCAGCGACGAGGGGTTGCAGTGCGCGCTGGCGGCGCGGCGGACGCGGCCGGGGTTGCCGGTGCTGGTGCTGTCGCAGCATGTGGAGCAGCTGTACGCGCGGGAGTTGCTCGCGGACGGCAGCGGGGGCATCGGGTATCTGCTCAAGGACCGGGTCTTCGACGCCGATCAGTTCGTCGACGCGGTGCGGCGGGTCGCCGCCGGGGGTACGGCGATGGATCCGCAGGTGATCTCGCAGTTGCTGGACCGGCGGGCCCAGGACCAGCCGCTGGGGCGGCTGACGCCGCGGGAGCTGGAGGTGCTGGAGCAGATGGCGCAGGGGCGGTCGAACGTGGCGATCGCCTCGCGGCTGCACGTCACCGAGCGGGCGGTGGCCAAGCACACCTCCAACATCTTCGGGAAGCTCGGGCTGCCGCCGTCGGACGACAACAACCGCCGGGTGCTGGCGGTACTGGCCTATCTCGACCGGGGGTGACGCCGCCGCGGCGGCGTGGCCCCGGCGGAGGAACCGCGGCGGAGGGACCTGCGGCGGAGCAACCTGCGCCGAGCCCAACGCGGTGGAGCGCCCCGGCCGAGCCAGCGCGGCCGAGCGACCCCGGCGCCGAGCAACCCCCACGGAGCGACCCCCGCCAAGCCAACGCGGCCGCGCGACGAGCCGGTCGCGCGGGGCGCGGCCTCCCGGGCGCCCCGTTGCTCCCGCCCCGCATCGCTGGTTAAGTGCCTTGTTGGCCCGTACCTGGTACGGGGTTTCCGGGGCCCAGGAGCCGGTGGGGCACACGACGCATGGGCCGTTGTCCGATGGGGGGCGCATGAGCGACCTGAGCAGACGCACGCTGATCGGAACAGCCGGAGCACTCGGGGCCGGGGCCACGCTGGGGAGCCGGTGCCCGGCGGCGGCCGACGAGCCGGACGACGCACAGGACACCGCCGTGGACGCCTTCGACACCGCCCCCGCCCGCGCCGCCCTGCGACGGCTGCTGCCGGCGCACGCCGATCAGTTCCGGCTGGTGGCGCTGGCGGAGCGGGGCGGCGAGGAGCGGTTCGAGGTCGGGGGGCGGACGGGGCGGCTGACGGTCTCCGGGACCAGCCCGGCGGTGCTGCTCACCGGGGTGCACTGGTACCTCAAGTACACCTGCCGGGCCCAGATCACCTGGTCCGGCGACCAGCTGAACCTGCCGGAGCGGCTGCCCGCGCCCGCCCGGCGCCTCACCCGTTCGACCGCGCTGCCGCACCGGTTCGCGTTCAACGACACCCACGACGGCTACACCGCGCCGTTCGCCGACTGGGACCGCTGGGAGCACCTGATCGACATCGCGGCCCTGCACGGCTGCAACGAGCTGCTGGTCACCGCCGGACAGGAGGCCGTCTACCACCGGCTGCTCACGGAGTTCGGCTACACCGAGGCCGAGGCGCGCGCCTGGCTCCCCGCCCCCTCCCACCAGCCGTGGTGGCTGCTGCAGAACATGAGCGCGTACGGCGGCCCGGTCTCCCCCGCGCTCCTGGAGAAGCGCGCGGAGCTGGGGCGGCGGATCGCCGGCCGGCTGCGGGAGCTGGGCATGCGGCCGGTGTTCCCCGGCTACTTCGGCACCGTCCCCGACGGGTTCGCGGACCGCAACCCGGAGGCCCGTACGGTGCCGCAGGGCACCTGGAACGGGCTCCGGCGGCCCGACTGGCTCGATCCGCGCACCGAGACGTTCCGCACGGTGGCCGCCGCCTTCTACCGCCATCAGCGCGCGCTGTTCGGCGAGATCGACCTGTTCAAGATGGACCTGCTGCACGAGGGCGGCGACCCCGGTGACGTCCCGGTGCCGGAGGCCGCCCGCGCCGTGGAGACCGCGCTGCGGACCGCCCGCCCCGGTGCCGTCTGGGTGATCCTCGGCTGGCAGGAGAACCCCCGCCGCGAGTTGCTGGACGCCGTCGACCACGACCGCATGCTTGTCGTGGACGGGCTGTCGGACCTGGAGACCGTCACCGACCGGGAGCAGGACTGGGGTTCGGTGCCGTACGCGTTCGGCACCATCCCCAACTTCGGCGGCCGCACCACCATCGGTGCCAAGACCCATATGTGGGCGCGGCGGTTCACCGTGTGGCGCGACAAACCGGGCAGCACGCTCGTGGGCACGGCCTACATGCCGGAAGCGGCCGAGCGCGATCCGGCGGCGTTCGAGCTGTTCAGCGAGTTGGCGTGGCGGGAGGAGGCGGTGGACCGGGACGAGTGGTTCCGGTCCTACGCCGAGGTGCGCTACGGCGGGCGGGATGCGAAGGCCCGGGAGGCGTTCGCCGCGCTGCGCGCCACCGCGTACGAGATCAGCAGCAAGGACGGCCGCCCCCATGACTCGGTCTTCGCCGCCCGCCCCTCCCTGACCGCGCGTTCGGGCACCAACTACGCGACCCACACCCCCGCCTTCGACCCGGCCGCCTTCGACGCGGCCTTCGCGGCGCTGCTGGGCGTGCGCCCCGGGCTGCGCGACAGCGACGCCTACCGCCACGACCTCACCGACCTCGCCCGGCAGGCGCTCGCCAACCGCTCCTGGCAGCTGATCCCCCAGCTCCAGGACGCCTACCAGCGCAAGGACCGCACGGCCTTCCGGACGCTGTCCCGGCTGTGGCTGGAACTGATGCGGCTCAGCGACGACATGACCGGCGCCCACCGGCGGTTCCTGCTGGGCCCGTGGCTGGAGGACGCCAAGCGGATGGCGTCCGGCGAGGAGGAGTCGGCCCAGCTGGAGCGGGCCGCGCGCACCCTCATCACCACCTGGGCGGACCGTTCCACGGCGGACGGCGGCAAGCTCGCCAACTACGCCAACCGCGACTGGAGCGGCCTCATCGCCGACTTCCACCTCCCCCAGTGGCAGTCCTACCTGGACGAGCTGGAGGACGCGCTGGCGCGGGACCGGGCGCCGCGCGCCTTCGACTGGTACGCCGTCGAGGAGCCGTGGACGCGGGAGCGCAAGAGCTACCCGGTGCGGCCGACGGCGGACGCCCACCGCACCGCCCAGCGGGTGTACGAGACGCTGGCCAGGGCCCCGTACCAGGGCACGTTGACCGTCACCGCCGAGCCCGCCGCGCTGCCGCCCGGCGGCTCCGCGTCCCTCACCGCCGCCCTGCGCAACGTCAACGGGCTGCGCGCCACCGGCCGGGTCGACTTCGACCTCACCGTGACCGGACTGGACCCGGTCCCGGACGGGCCGACCCGGCTGTCCGGCGTCCCCGCGGGCGGCACCGGCGAGGTCCGCTGGCGCGCGACCGCGCCCGGCGGGCCGCTGGAGCGTCCGCTGGAGCCGCTGCCGTACGAACTGGGCGTCACCTACGGGCCACGCGGCGAGGACCGGGTGCGGGCGGTGCGCACCGGGTCCCTGTGGATCGCCGGACCGCTGGCGGCGGGGATGCGGACGGTCACCACCAACGCCGCGGTCTTCGGCCGGCTGGACGGGCGGTTCGCGATCGACGGCGCGGGCCAGGACCTGTGGAAGGGCACCGCCGAATTCGGCTCCGTCTACCGCGACGGCGTTCTCGGCGCGGGCACGGCCGTCACCGTGAAGGTGGACGCCCAGGCGGTCACCGGGCCCTGGGCGCGGGCCGGGATCATCGTCCGCGACGACCTCGCCACCGCGGGCTCCCCCGGCTTCGTGAACCTCTCGGTCACCCCGGCCAACGGTGTCGTCCTGTCCTACGACGCGAACGGGGACGGCACGCTGGACACCTACCAGCGGATCACCGGCGTCAAGGCCCCCGTGCTGCTGCGGCTGACCCGCACCGCCACCACCTCCTACACCGGCGAGCTGTCCACCGACGACGGCGCGACCTGGCGGAAGGTGGCCACCGTGACCGCGCCGGGCGGCGGCGCCGCACAGGACGCCGGGATCTTCATGAGCGCGGCGAACGGCGGCAGCGGGGAGCGGGGGACGGTCGAGTTCAGCGGCTGGGAGACGGCCACGCCGTAGCCGCCGGCCCGCCCGGCCGGTCACCTCGCCCACCGCCCCCGGCGAGGGGTGAGGTGACCACCCCGGCCCGCCACTCGTTCTACGAACCGTGGACCAGCACCGGGCGACACTCGCCCCCGACGACGAAACCACCGGCCTGATCGACGTCGAGCAGGCCGAGGCCGCCCTCGTCGAGCACTACCCGCGGCTGGTGCGGCTCGCGTATCTCATCCTGCCGCCGGGCACCGGGCGCACCCGCCGGGTGCTCGCGGCGCACGCCCTCGCGCAGCGTGCGCTCCCCCGCAACCGGGGATACGGCGCGGGCCCCGACCGGCGCCCGGACGTCGAACTGCCCTGGCAGCGCGGCACGAAGGGCCCGGCGGCCGACGCGGGCTACGCCTTCGTCCGGCTGCGGGTGCTGCGCCTGGCGCTGCGCGCCACCCGGCCGCGGCGCTGGTGGCGGCCGCCGCCGGCGCTGCCGCAGGTGGTCGGGCTGCGGCTGTTCCCGCGCTCCGGCGGCGCCGATGAACTCGCCCTGGACAAGGCGCTGTCGCAGCTGTCCGGGCCCGGCCGCGCCGCGTACGTCCTGCGGGAGCTGGAGCGGCTCGGCGAGCACGAGACGCGCACGCTGCTGCGCGCCGCGGGGGTCGCCGACGCGCGCACCGCGCTGGAGGAGGCCGCGTCGGTGCCGGAGCCGGCCGGCAGCCGGGACGGCTCGCCGCTGGAGTCCGCGGAGTTCGACCCGTGTTCGCTCCAGGCGCGGCCCACCGATCTGATGCGCCGCCGTCAGCATCTGCGGGCGGCGCTGGTGGCCGTGGTGGCGCTGGTGGTGTGCGGGACGCTGCTGGGCATGCCGGGGCGCGGCTGGGGGCCCAGCGGCGCGGCCGCGCCCCCGTACGCCCGCCACCCCTCCGCCGAACGGGCGCTGGACCCGCACCGGTTGACGCGCGCCGCGCCCGACGCCTGGCGCACCGCGTCCCGTGCCGACTTCTCCGCCTGGCCGGCGCGCGGGGACCGCGTCGAGGACACCGCGCTGCTGCGCCGGGCGCTGGCCGTCTGGGCCCGGCCGGGCCGTTCGGTGCGGGTGTCGGCCACCATGGGCACCCAGTCCGGGCCGCCCCCGGGGCCGCCGCAGCTGCTGTTCGCGGGCGAGGTGGACCAGACCTCGGTGGTGCTGCTGTACGACGGGCTGCGGGTGGCGCGGTACGCGGAGACGGGCGGCGGTGACGGCGGTGCGGTGGCACTGGACTTCGCCCGGCTGGACGCCGCCGACGCGGCCACCTCCACCGCCCTGGTCCTCAGCCGGGTGGACGGCAACGTGCGCTATCTGACCGCCCCGTGGGTGCGCCACGCCTGGGTGCGGGATCTGCTGCACCCGGGCCGGGCGCCACGGCCGCTGCACCGCACCGGCGAGGGCGTGACCGACCCGGTGCGCACCGCGCCGCTGCTGCGCCCCTGCCGGGGCTGGCCCGCGCTGCAGCTCGGCTCGCGGCTCGTCGCCGACCTGGGCGAACTGGCCCCGGCCCGGCTCACCTACGGCACCCCCGGCCGCGGTGTGCGCGATGTGGCGGGGCGGGCGGCGCGTACCAGCTGGGCCAGGACCGGGTGCCGGCTGGCGCTGATGCGGGCGCGCGGGGTGCGCACGGTCAACTCCTGGCGGTTCGCCGCCCAGGCCCTGCCGGAGGCCGGCGGCCACGCGGCCTGGCTGTGCACCCGCGCCGAGACCTGGCGGGGCGCGGGAGCCAAGGTCCTGGCCCAGTTCCAGCCGTGGGACACCCGCCGGGGCGTGGCGGGCGCGATCGCCGCCGGCGCCGACGACCTCCCCCGCCTGCGGCCCGCGCGAGCCGCGGGTGCTGGCGGGGGTGCTGTGGAAGGCCCGGTCCGGCCACTGGTACCTGCTGGCCGCCGGGAGCCGCCAGGTCACGGCGATCGCCGCGACCGGCGGCGTCCGGGGCCGCTCCTACGGCCGCGCGCTGACCCTTCCGGCCAAGGCGGGCGCACGGGCCGACCTGCGGGCCCGCCTGGCGGGCGGTGGCCGGCTGGGGCCCCTGCGCTGACGCTCCGCCGGGGCCGCCCCGGTCTGCCGTCGGTGGTCCGCGGCGCCGTCGCGGCCGGTCGCGCGGCCCCCGCGCCCCGGTAAGAGCGCCACGGAAAACCGCGACTGGGCCGGGGCAGCGGGTGGAGGTGGCCACGCCGCCGCCGTCCGGCAGCCGCTGGTAGGAGCCGGGCACGATCCGGTCGAGCCTCGGCCCCGCGTCCTGGCCGGCGGCCACGGTGCGGTCGCGGTCCACGTCCCTGGCACATCGGCTCGCCATCGAGCTGGTTCCGCTGCTGCAAGGTCTTCCACAAGCGATTGCACCGGTGTTACGTTCGACGTTCTCCGGTCCGGCCGGTCGGGGGTCCGTGTCAGCGGGCCCCACGCGCCCGGCCGGCCGGACCGGTCGCACACGAGCCGACGGGCGCCGACGGACGCCTGACAGGCGCCGGTCGCGCGCCCGTGGCACGACCGGCGTACCCCCGCAGGACCCCGCTCCCCACTGCAAGCTCTCCCGCAAGGTATTGCAGAGCTGTTACGTTCCCGCCATGACCCAGGAGCTCACGACCTCCCTTCCCGCCGAGCCGGAGCAACCGTCCCAGCGCCCCGGATGGTGGCGCGACGCCGTCATCTACCAGGTGTACGTACGCTCCTTCGCCGACAGCGACGGCGACGGGATCGGCGATCTGCGCGGGGCGCGGGAGCGGCTGCCGCACCTCGCCCAGCTGGGCGTGGACGCCGTCTGGCTGACCCCCTTCTACGCCTCCCCGCAGGCCGACGGCGGCTACGACGTGGCCGACTACCGCGCCGTGGACCCGCTCTTCGGCACCCTCGGCGACGCCGACGACCTGGTGCGCACCGCCCATGAGCTGGGGCTGAAGGTGATCGTGGACGTCGTCCCGAACCACAGCTCGGACCAGCACCCGTGGTTCCGCGAGGCGCTCGCCGACCGGCCCGGCGGGGCGGCCCGCGCCCGCTACCACTTCCGCCCCGGCCGGGGCGCGCACGGCGAACTGCCGCCCAACGACTGGGAGTCGGTCTTCGGCGGCCCGGCCTGGACCCGCACCACCGACCCGGACGGCACCCCCGGCGAGTGGTACCTGCACCTCTTCGCCCCCGAGCAGCCCGACCTCAACTGGGACTCCCCCGAGGTCCGCGAGGAGTTCGACGCGGTGCTGCGGTTCTGGCTGGATCTGGGCGTGGACGGCTTCCGTATCGACGTCGCGCACGGCATGGTCAAGGCCGCCGGGCTGCCCGACATCGGCCACACCGAACAGGTCAAACTGATCGGCGCCCAGGTGCTGCCGTTCTTCGACCAGGACGGGGTGCACGAGATCCACCGCTCCTGGCGCCGGCTGCTGGACTCCTACCCCGGCGACCGGATCGGCGTCGCCGAGGCGTGGGCACCCACCGCCGAGCGGCTCGCCCTCTACGTCCGCCCGGACGAGCTGCACCAGGCGTTCAACTTCCAGTTCCTCAGGTGCCCATGGGACGCCGCCGCGATGCGTACGGTGATCGACGAGTCGCTGGCCGCGACCGCCTCCGTCGGCGCCCCCACGACCTGGGTGCTCTCCAACCACGACGTGGTCCGGCACACCACCCGCTACGCCACCGACAGCCCGGAGCAGGGGCTGGCCCGGGCCCGGGCCGCGGTCCTGCTCACCCTCGCGCTGCCCGGCTCGGCCTACCTCTACCAGGGCGAGGAGCTGGGCCTGCCCGAGGTGACCGACCTGCCGGACGAGGTGCGCCAGGACCCGGCCTTCTTCCGCGGCTCCTCCGACGGCCAGGACGGCCAGGACGGGTTCCGCGACGGCTGCCGGGTGCCCCTGCCCTGGACCCGCTCCGGCGACAGCCACGGCTTCGGCCCCGGCGGCAGCTGGCTGCCCCAGCCAGCCGCCTGGTCCGAACTCTCCGTCGAGGCCCAGACCGGCGACCCCGCCTCCACGCTGGAGCTGTACCGCTCCGCGCTCGCGCTGCGCCGTGAGCTGCCGGGCCTGGGCGACACCCCGATGAGCTGGCTGGAGGCTCCGGAGGGGGTGCTCGCGCTGTCCCGGCCGGGCTTCGTGTGCACGCTCAACACGCGCGGGAAGGAGGTCGAGATGCCGCTCCCGGGGCGTGCGCTGCTGTCGTCGGCGCCGCTGGGATACGGGGCCGGAACCGTGCGCATTCCACCTGATTCATGCGCCTGGTGGGCAATCTGACAGGGGACCGGTACAGTCCCACTCCATGACCGCACGGCTTGCTGATATCGCAGCCCAGGCGGGGGTCAGCGAAGCCACCGTCAGCCGCGTCCTCAACGGCAGGCCGGGGGTGGCGGCGACCACCCGCGAGTCCGTCCTCGCCGCCCTGGACGTACTCGGCTACGAGCGCCCGGTACGGCTGCGCCAGCGCAGCGCCGGGCTGGTGGGACTGATCACCCCCGAGCTGGAGAACCCGATCTTCCCCGCGCTCGCCCAGGTCATCGGGCAGGCGCTCACCCGGCAGGGCTACACCCCGGTGCTGGCCACCCAGACCCCCGGCGGCTCGACGGAGGACGAGCTGACCGAGATGCTGGTCGACCGGGGCGTGGCCGGGATCATCTTCGTCTCCGGGCTGCACGCGGACACCTCGGCCGATATGCAGCGCTATGACCAGCTGCGCGGCCAGGGTGTTCCGTTCGTGCTGGTGGACGGCTTCTCGCCGAAGGTGCGGGCGCCGTTCATCTCGCCCGACGACCGGGCGGCGATGGGGCTCGCGGTCACCCATCTGGTCTCGCTCGGGCACACCCGGATCGGTCTCGCGCTCGGGCCGAAGCGGTTCGTTCCCGTACTGCGCAAGATCGAAGGCTTTCAGCAGGCGATGCGGGACCGGCTGGGGCTCTCCCCGGAGGAGTCGGACGAGCTGATCCAGCATTCGCTGTACACCCTGGAGGGCGGTCAGGCGGCGGCGACCGCGCTGCTCGACCGGGGCTGCACGGCGGTGGTGTGCGCGAGCGACATGATGGCGCTGGGCGCCATCCGGGCGGCCCGGCAGCGGGGCCTGCGGGTCCCTCAGGACGTCTCGGTGGTCGGCTTCGACGACTCCCCGCTGATCGCCTTCACCGATCCGCCGCTGACCACCATCCGCAAACCGGTGCACTCGATGGGGCAGGCGGCGGTGCGGGCGCTGCTGGAGGAGATCGGCGGCACCCCGGCCCCGCCCAGCGAGTTCGTCTTCCTCCCCGAACTGGTGGTGCGCGGCTCCACGGCGTCGGCGCACGGCGTGGAGGCGCGGGGCCGGGCGGCCGGGGGTGCGGCATAGCCGGACCCTGCGGTACGACATAGGCGGACGCGGGGGTACGGCACAGGCGGACGCGGGGGTACGGCACAGGCGGACGCAGGGGTGCGTACGCCCGATGGAGGACCCCCGGACCAGGACATAAGCATCCAAGACCCGTCGCCGCGGATGGTCTGGCGACAGGGGGCGTCTGGCAGACTGTTGCCCTATGGGTGGAGCGACTACCAGGACCACGGCAGGTCGGACGGCCACCCCGGCACCCATCGCCGACACCGAGACAGCACGGGTGCCGGGCCACACCCTGATGGACCGGCTGCGAACCCCCAGGAGGCCCCGGCTCTGGTTCGAGATCGTCCTGATCGCCGTCAGCTACTGGACCTATTCGCTGGTCCGCAACGCCGTCCCGGAGCAGAAGTCGGAAGCGCTGCGCAACGCGGGCTGGATCTGGACCTGGGAGCACCGGCTCGGCATGGCCTTCGAACAGGGCGTCAACCACGCGATCAACTCGGTCAGCTGGCTGATCGTGGGCATGAACTACTACTACGCCACGCTCCACTTCATCGTGACGCTCAGTGTGCTGGTCTGGCTCTACCACTGGCATCCGGGCCGTTACGCCGCCGTCCGGCTGGCGCTCTTCGCGGCCACGGGTGTGGCCCTGCTCGGCTACTACCTCTTCCCGCTGGCCCCGCCCCGGCTGATGAGCGGCGGTCACTTCGTCGACACCGTGGTGGTGCACAACACCTGGGGGTCGATGGCCTCCGGCAACCTCGCCGACGTGTCGAACCAGTACGCGGCGATGCCCTCGATGCACATCGGCTGGTCGCTGTGGTGCGGTCTCACCATCGCGACGCTGGCCCGTCCGGTGTGGGTGAAGGCGCTCGGGCTGCTCTACCCCTCGGCCACGCTGCTGGTGATCGTCGCCACCGCCAACCACTTCTGGCTGGACGCGGTCGGCGGGGTGGTCTGTCTCTCCGTCGGCTTCTCGCTCTCCTGCGCGTGGTACGGCTCGCTGCCGTATCGGCTGCCGAAACAGGTGGCCGTGATCTGCACGGCTTGATCGTCCCCGGCCGAGCCGCCATCCTCTGTTCCGCAACCGACGTGAGTTCAGGGGCTCCCTGTGTCGCGCTGATCGACGCGGAACGAGCACGATGAGCGTGACGAAAGGGACTACCGGCCACCGTGCACACCGCCGACGCCGACGCCGCCGCCGACGCCGCCGCGACCGCTTCCCGAGCCGCGACCACGGCGACCGCCACCGCCACCGCGACCGCGACCACCGCAACCGGCTCCGTGGCCACCGCGACCTCCACCAGAACCGCCTCCGTACCCGCCTCCGCGCCCACCGCGACCGGCTCCGTGGCCACCGCTACCGCCTCCGCGCCCACCGCGCCCCCCACCACAACCGCCTCCGTACCCGCCTCCGCGCCC
>NZ_BBOX01000269.1 GCF_001553455.1 Streptomyces hygroscopicus subsp. hygroscopicus | reverse complement strand
GCCGCGACCGGCTCCGCGACCGCCTCCGTGGCCACCGGCGGTGTCGCCGCCCCGGGCCCGCTGCTCCCCCGGCCGCGTGCCGCCGGGCGGCCCCGCTTCCCGCTGGTCGCCACCGACCTCGACGGCACCCTGCTGCGCGGCGATCTGACGGTCTCGCCCCGCACCCGCGCGGCGCTCGCCCGCGTCCGGGCCGCCGGGGCGCGGCACCTGGTGGTCACCGGACGCCCGGCCGCGTCCTGCCGGGAGTTCCTGGTCGCGATCGGCTACCGGGGGCTCGCGGTGTGCGGACAGGGCGCGCAGCTGTACGACGCCTCCGCGGACCGGCTGCTGGTCTCGGCGTCGCTGGACCGGGAGTTGGCCCGGTCGGTGGTGGAGCGCGCGGAGGAGGCACTGGGCGCGGGGCCGCTGGAGCTGGCCGTGGTGACCGCGGCGCCCGAGAACCGCTTCCTCGTCACCGCCCGCTTCACCGACCGGATGCGCCCGGAGTGGGGACGGGTGGAGCGGGAGGAGCTGTGGGCGGCGCCGATCGAGAAGGTGCTGATGCGCCACCGGACGGTGCAGGACGAGCTGGTCGCCGCGGCCGTGGAACGGGCGGGCGCGGGCGAGGTGGCGGTGACCCACTCCGAGAAGGGCATGATCGAGGTGCTCCCCGCCGGCACGGACAAGGCGGCGGGGCTGCGACTGGCCGCCGACCGGATGGGGTTCACCCCGGCGGAGACGATCGCGTTCGGCGATATGCCCAATGACATCCCGCTGCTGGGCTGGGCCGGATACGGGGTCGCGATGGGCAACGCCCACCCCGATCTGCTGGCGGTGGCAGACGAGGTGGCGCCGTCCCATGAGGAGGACGGGGTGGCGGTGGTCCTTGAACGGCTGTTCACCCACGCTTGAGCGACTCTCCCGCCGTGGTGGACACCGGGGCCGGTCCCTTCGGCGCTACCAGGCGGCCCTCCCGGTAGGCATCGACGCCCCGGTGTCACTGGGTGAAGGGTGCCCCCCGCTGGTCGAGGAGGGCTCGGGGAACGATCGCTTTCCAGGGACGGTGAGCCACGAGAGCCACGAGAGCCACGACTGGCTCGGCCTGGGGGCCGTCGGCCGGCTGACGGTCTCGTCTCGCG
>NZ_BBOX01000268.1 GCF_001553455.1 Streptomyces hygroscopicus subsp. hygroscopicus | reverse complement strand
GGGGGGTGGGGTACCCCTCTGGAAAACGCTTGATGAATTAGTTGCTTCAGATCAAGCGTTTTTTAGAGGGGTACCCGGAGGGGCGTCCGGCCCCCGCAGTCCGGCTGATACCAGGCCGCCCACCCACGGAAGCCGCCACCGGCACCCACACCAACGCACCCGGCACCCGGCAGCGGCGCCGCACCCCCCACCCCCCGCCGCCGCTGCTCAACCGCGCCGAAGGCGCGAAACGAAACCCGCACCCCACCACCGGCCGAACCGCGTCCCGGCCGGTCACACGCTCCCCGGCAGCCGGTCGAAGTCACCCCGCTTGAGCGCCTGGATGAAGGCAGCCCAGGGAGTCGGACCTGTGGTGATGACGGCTGCCGGGGCATCGCTCTCGCGGATCAGTATGAGATCGGGGGACGGTGCCGCGACCTCGACACACTCCGCGCTGACTTGGCCGCTGCTGAAACTCGACTTTCGCCAAAAGGACATGCCCAGGGCTCCCCTTCACAAGGTGTACAGCAAGTGCTGGATGAGCTGGAGTGAATCCCTCTGGGTATAGCACTCGCGTTCGCCCCGAGGGGCAATGGGCGGCAGGGCCACCGCGCTGAGGTGTTCGAAGGCCGAGTTGTACTGGGTCAGATGCTCACAGCCCCCGAGGAAGGCGACGGCGTCCCGGCCGGTTACGCGCCCCCCGGCAGTCGGTCGAAATCACCCCGCTTGAGCCCCTGGATGAAGGCAGCCCACGGGGCCGGACCCGTGGTGATGACGGCTGCCGGGGCATCGCTCTCGCGCAGGCGTATGAGGCCGTTTGGCGCCGTGGCGACTTCGACGCAGTCCTGACCTCCGACTCCGCTGCTGAAACTCGACTTTCGCCATTCGAGCCCGGACATGCAGTTCTCCTCAGAGCGTGTACAGCAGATGATGCACGAGCCTAAGTGAGTCACTGCGCAAATAGGACTCGCGTTCGGGGTCCGGGTCAATCGGCGGCAGTGCCGCCGTCGTGAGACGTTCGAAAGCCGTGCCGTACTGAGCGAGATGCGCTTGGTCGGCGAGGAACGCGGAGGACACGGGGTGCTCGACGTAGATCGTGTTCAGCTCGGGCACCTCGGCCTCGAAGAGGATGAACGCGGCCGCCGGTGTCGCCGGGGAGAGGGCCGCCTTGAACGGCAGGAGCTGGATGTGGACATGCGGCAGCCGAGCCATCTCCACAAGGTGCTCGATCTGACGGCGCATGACGCCGTTCTCCACGAACTGCATGTGGAACGCCGCTTCGTGGATGACCGCGTGAAAGGTCGGCGGCGACTCCCCGGCCAAGACCTCCTGACGCTTCAACCGGAACTCGACATACGTGTCCAGCAAGCTGAGATCCGCCTCTGGCTCACCTCCGACCATGAGGGCTCTCGCGTACTCGGGGGTCTGGAGTAACCCGGGCACATACATCCACTGGAACGAGCGGTGAGCTACCGACGTCGCCTCGAGTTCCGCGAGATCATGAGCGCTCTGAGGGAGCGGGGATTTGCGGTAGCCCGACCACCACCCCTTCCCCTTGGACTCGCTGATGGCCACGAGCGCGTCAGCAAACGATTCATCTTGGCAACCGTATCCAGCGAGCAGCGCACGGAGCTTCACCTCGGGAATGGCCGTTCGACCCGCCTCGATGTGCCCGAGGTGCGGCGAGCCGAGGTCGGCGAAAGCTCCTGCCTCTGCTGCGGACAAGCCGCGCTCATTGCGAAGTCTTCGCAGTTCCGTACCCAGACGCCGTTGCCGCTGCGTTGGGTTGGCCCGTAGCCCCATGACGACCTCCTCGTGATCGTGAGCAGTCTGCCCGCTGGGAGTAGCCAGGGGCCACTCCTTGGAGGGAAACGAGCCATTGAGGTTGCAGACTGGAAACCTAACTCTCTACCGTCGAAGGACAATCGCCCAACCGGCATCCGCCCAACGGCCGTTGGCCGAAGGAGGCAACACCTCATGAGCGCCCAGCTCCCCCGTGCCGACTTCTCCCTCGTCTTCCCGCCCGACCCCGGCTGGGTCCGCACCGCCCGCGAAGCGATCCGTACCGCCCTGCGCACCGCGAACCGCACCGACTTAACGGACACCGCGCTGCTCCTGACCTCCGAAGCCGTCACCAATGCCGTCAACGCCTGCCGACGCAGCGGCTGCTCGGCCCCCGTCACCCTCTACGCCGAGTGGGGACCGTACGGCACCCTGCGCGTTCTGGTGAGCGACGACGCTCCCGGCCTCCCCGCGCAACGCACCCTCGCCGGAGACGCGACCGACGCCGAGAGCGGCCGGGGGCTGCTCATCATCGGCAGCTCCGCCACCGACTGGGGCGTCTGCCACCACGGGCCGGGTCCCGGGAAACGCGGTGTGGTTCCAGGTCAACGGGGCCCGTGTCTGAACAGCCCAGGCGCGTACGGCATGCGAGAGGGCTCGGGACTCATCCTTCTCACTTGGGGTCGGTCGGCCGGGTGTGTTGTCTCGCCCGCATTACGGTGACGGCACGTTCCCCCCTGTCCATCGGCGTCTGGAGGATGGTGTGCGGTACAAAGGGCCGCTTTCGAAGCGCGTGACCGGCCCGGTCAATCGGTGGGTGGCCGGGCTGCGCTCCTCCCCCCGGTGGGGACGGCTGGTGAGCGGGCGCCTTACGGTCGTGGCGTACACGGGGCGGCGGTCGGGCCGTACGTTCAGTACGCCGGTGGCCTACCGGCGGGCCGCCGACCTCGTGACGATCCGCGTGGCCATGCCCGAACGCAAGACATGGTGGCGCAACTTCACCGGTGCGGGCGGCCCGATATCGCTGGACCTGGACGGGGGCGCCCGCACGGGACATGCGGTCGCCCGGGTCGACGGCAAGGGGCGCGTCACCGTCGCCGTACGGCTCGACCCCGGCCCGCCCGCCGGGGGCAGTAGCGGTCACTGACGCGGCCACGCATCGGGTTCCTCGGCCGTCAGCCGCGGATCGCGGTCGGGTGCCGCGCCCAGCCACTTGCCATGCCCTCTTCACCCCCAGGCGGAGCCGCTGAGTAGGATCGACGGCCACACGGGGGAAGGAACAGCGATGAAACAGCTGATGAGCGGCGCGCGCCGGCGGACCGCTCTGATCGGCGGCGCCGTCGTGGTGCTGGTGGCGGCCGGGCTCGGCACCTGGGCCACGGACACCTGGCCGTTCGACAAGGACACCTACTGCTGGGGCGCCTGGAAAGAGGACAGCGGACCGGACTTCCTGAGCAGCGAGGCCCTCGAGGAGGACAACGCGAGCCGTACGTCCAAGGAGACCGCGCCGACACCGGGGCGGCAGCGCGGCCGGTGCACCGTGACGATCCACTCCGAGCGCGTGAGCGGAGGCGGGGAGAAGGTCGTCGAGGAGACCGAGGTCACGGTCGCCTACGGCCCCGCGCCCGAGGACGCCGCGGAGCGCATGGAGTGGATCGGGGGTTACCTCGGCGGCCGGGCGATGCCGCTGCCCGACGGACTGCCGGGTGCCACCGACGGCAATCACGCACTGCTGGTGCTGCCCAAGGGATGCGACGCCCCCGGCGGACGGCCGACCGCGGTGACGCTCGACTCCACCGCGCGGTCGGTCTACAGCGACTCCACCATGCCGGCCGGCGCGGGGCTCGGCGGCTCCCAGTCCGTGGCCCGGCTGCTCGTCGCCGTCGCCAACCGCGGGATGGAGAAGGCGGGGTGCGCCCCGGCGCAGCCGCTCGAGGTCGTCTCGCCGCTCACCGCGCTGCCCGAGGAGGACGAGTCCTTCTTCACCCGCGCCTGCCGGATCAGGGGCCTGGACCTCGGCGAGGAGGCCAAGGAGCTGGAGTACCAGGTCGGCGCGGTCACCCGGGACCTGCAGTCCTGTTCGGTGCGGCTGCGGCGCGGCGCAGGCCGGTACTTCGACGCCCTGATGGTCGCCCAGCCGCGGCTCTCCGCGCTGTTCGACGGCGCCACCGGCAGCAGGGCTCCGGCCCGCGGCTGGCGCGGAACGGGGGTCTTCGCCGACGACTACAAGGTCGTACGGGCCGACTGCGCGGGACGCCCGCTCACCGCGCTGATGCTCGCCCCGTCCACGCGCGAGACGACGCCGTACTTCGCCGCCTTCGCCAACGCCGTGGCGCGACGCCTCGGTTGCGCGTCCGTCGCACCTGGGAGTGCCACCCGATGAACGACAGCGAGAACACCCAGAACGCCGAGAAGGCCGAGAACAGCGAGAACGCCGAGATCACCCGGAGCGCCGAGCACGGCACGGCCGACGTCAGCGGCTCGGCCACGCCCCCGCACGAGCGGCACCGCCCCTGGTGGCACTGGCGGCGCCTGACCGGCAGCCGGCCGCGGCTGGCCGTGACCACGGGCGTGGCCGGAGCGGTCATCGGCGCGCTGATCGGCGGCGCGGGGGTGGCCTGGCAGACCGGGACGGGGCCGTTCGCGGACGACCGGGCCTGCTGGGGGGCCTTCAGCCGGGACGATGTGGCGGCGCTGTTCGGTGGCAAACGGGACATCGAGACGTCCGAGGTGCCCATCACCAGCGATCGCATCGGCAACGAGGGCGCTTCGGGCGAATGCCGTCTGAGGTCGCCGCGCGGGAGGCGGATCACCGTCCAGGCGCATCGGCTGGACAACTGGTTCGGCGGCTCGGGCGACCGGTGGGCCGATGAGTTCCTGTCCGCGCGGCTCACCCCGCTGGGCGGCGGGCTGCTGGGCATGGCCTCGGACACCCGGGCCTGGCTCGCGGTGCCCGACGGCTGCGTGGGCCGGCCGAACCCGTCCGACGTGCCCAACGGCCCCACCGTGATCGACCTGGAGACCGGCTGGACCGTCTACGACGACGAGGTGGACACCGAGGCCCGCGATGAACTCGCCCGCGCCGTGGTCAAGCTGGTCAACCACTACATGGCCGACCTGGGGTGCACGGGCACCATCGCCGACCCGGTCGGCGGGATGCCCGCGCCGCCGCGGTTCCTGGACGAGAAGAAGGACGCCATGTGCGGCGTCAAGGGGCTGCCGCTCCCCGGCGCGTACCAGCGCGAGGGAAGGGGCCGTCCCCTGGTCACCCGGGGCGACGGCCCGGTGCGCACCTGCGACCGCGGTGTGCTCTTCGGCCACCCCGGGCTGCGGCTGATGACGGTCGAGGACCCCCGGCTGGCCGTGCTCTACGACGGGCTGTCCCGGGCCGGTGCCAAGGAGCCGGTCAAGGCCGGTGAGGGCGACGGGCGCGGCTTTGTCCGCGACGAGATGGGGATGTTCCAGGCCGAGTGCCAGACCGGCCCGGTCACCTTCCTGGTCCGGGCGGACGACGCCGACCGCCCCGGCGACATCCGTACCCTCCTCACCCGGTATGTGGCCGCGGAGGCCGACCGCATCGGCTGCGGTCCGCTGCGCCTCACCCTGCCCGGGGCCGGCTGAGGCACCGCCCCACCGCCGCCGGCCCCCGCACTCGTCGCCGTAAGCGCTGGGCGCCGTCAGCCCTGTTCGCCGTCAACCTGTTCGTCGTCAACCCTGGTCGGCGCCAGCCCGTTCTCCGTCAGCCCTGTTCGGCGCCAGCCCGTTCGCCGTCAGCCCTCGCGGTCGTCAGCCCTCGCCGTCGTCAGCCCTCGTAGTCGTAGAAGACGCGTTCCACCACCGCCCGCGCCCGGCGGGTGGTACGGCGGTAGTCGTCGAGCATTTCGCCGACGTGGCCGGGGCCGTAGCCCAGGTAGCGGCCCACCGCGGCCAGTTCACGGACGTCCGTCGGGAAGGTGTCGCCGGGT
>NZ_BBOX01000267.1 GCF_001553455.1 Streptomyces hygroscopicus subsp. hygroscopicus | reverse complement strand
GGGCGGAGGGCGGCGGGGCGGAGGGGCCGCGGGGCCGTCCTCGTCGTGGGCCTGCTCGGACGATCCCGGCGACGCGCACCTGCCGGGCGCCGCGGGGCGGACCGGACTTTCCGGGAACGCGCCCTGCCCGGCGCGGCGTTGGCGCGGCCCGCCGGGCGCGGCGGCACGCTTCGGTAGCACCGCCTGAAGACCGCTCTGACGTGGGGGTTAGCATATGAGCGCCGCCTAGCTCGAAAGAGAAACCAGTGACGCTCAACGAGGACTCGTTCACCAATTGGAAGCACCGCGAGGAGATCGCGGAGTCGATGATCCCCCTCATCGGGAAGCTGCACCGGGAGCGGGACGTCACCGTTCTGCTGCACAGCCGTTCCTTGGTGAACAAGTCGGTCGTCAGCATCCTCAAGACCCACCGGTTCGCCCGCCAGATCGCCGGTGTGGAACTCTCGGTCACCGACACCCTGCCCTTCCTGCGGGCGCTCACCACGCTCGACCTCGGCCCCTCCCAGATCGACATCGGCATGCTCGCCGAGACCTACGGGGCCGACGACCGGGGTCTGTCGGTGGAGGAGTTCACCGCCCGGTCCGTCGCCGGTGCCACGGGCGCCAACAAGATCGAATGCCGTGAGGGGCGCGACGTCGTCCTCTACGGGTTCGGCCGGATCGGCCGGCTGGTGGCCCGCCTGCTCATCGAGAAGGCGGGCTCCGGCAACGGCCTGCGGCTGCGCGCCATCGTCGTCCGCGGGGGCGCCGGCCGGGCCGCCGAGGACCTGGTCAAACGCGCCTCGCTGCTGCGCCGCGACTCCATCCACGGCCAGTTCCAGGGCACGATCACCGTTGACGAGGCGACCAGCACGATCGTCGCCAACGGCAACGAGATCAGGGTGATCTACGCCGACGACCCGACCTCGGTGGACTACACGGCGTACGGCATCAAGGACGCCATCCTCATCGACAACACCGGCAAGTGGCGCGATCGCGAAGGGCTGTCGAAGCACCTGCGCCCCGGCATCGACAAGGTGGTGCTGACCGCCCCGGGCAAGGGTGACGTCCCCAACATCGTCCACGGCGTCAACCACGACACGGTCAAGCCGGAAGAGCGGATCCTGTCCTGCGCCTCCTGCACCACCAACGCGATCGTCCCGCCGCTGAAGGCGATGGCGGACGAGTACGGCGTGCTGCGCGGCCATGTGGAGACCGTCCACTCGTTCACCAACGACCAGAACCTGCTGGACAACTACCACAAGTCCGACCGTCGCGGCCGCTCCGCGCCGCTCAACATGGTCATCACCGAGACCGGTGCCGCCTCCGCCGTCGCCAAGGCCCTGCCCGACCTCCGGGCGAAGATCACCGGCAGCTCGATCCGCGTCCCGGTGCCGGACGTCTCGATCGCCATCCTCAACCTGCAGCTCGCCCGCGAGACCACCCGCGAGGAGGTCCTGGACTACCTGCGCGAGGTGTCCCTGACCTCGCCGCTCAAGCGCCAGATCGACTTCACCAGCGCCCCCGACGCGGTCTCCAACGACTTCATCGGCTCGCGCCACGCCTCGATCGTCGACGCCGGCGCCACCAAGGTCGAGGGCGACAACGCGATCCTCTACCTCTGGTACGACAACGAGTTCGGCTACTCCTGCCAGGTCATCCGCGTCGTCCAGTACATCTCCGGGGTGGAGTACCCGACCTACCCGGCCCCGGTGGCCTGATCCCCGGCCCCGCCGGTCCTGGACCCGCGAGTACGAACCGGAAGCCCGTCTGGGGACCCTCATCTCCCGGCTCGCCATCTTCGTGGTGCCGTTCCTGGCGGTGTGGCTGGTGATCCTCGGCATCTTCTACGGCGCGGATCTGCCGCTCGGGCCCGGAGCGCACATCGGCGTCAAGTGACCCTTCCGGTACGGACAACGGCTCCCTCCCAGCGCCACGGGGAGGGAGCCGGAGGGCTGGGGGACCGGCGGGCGCGCGGAACCCGCGGCGGGGCAGGGCTTCAGTAGGCGGTCGGCCAGCCGCCGGTCCAGCTCAGCAGGTTGACGCCCAGCTTCGGTGTGCCGTTGTCCTGGCCGTCGTAGTAGTGGTAGACGAGCAGATCGCCGTCGACGTCGCTCATCACCGACTGGCCGCCGGGACCGATGTAGCGGCCGTGCGACTCCAGCACCGGGGAACCGCCGTTGTCCAGCATGTTCACCCCGTTCTTGTCGTAGTACGGCCCGGTGGGGCTGGTGGCGCGGCCGACCTTGATCTTGTACGTGGAGCCGGCGCCCGCGCAGCAGGTGTCGTACGACGCGAACAGGTAGTAGTAACCGTTGCGCTTGACCACCGCGGGGCCCTCGATCGCCTTGGTGCCGGCGGGCCGGGAGGCGATGCTGTAGACGGTCCTGTCGCCCGCGTACTGCTTACCGGTGGAGGGGTCCAGGCGGATCATCTTCAGCCCCGACCACCACGAGCCGAACGACAGCCACCACTTGCCGTCGCTGTCGACGAAGAGGTTGGGGTCGATGGCGTTGTAGCCGCTGCTCCCGGTGGTGGAGTGGACGATGCCGTAGTCGGTCCAGGTCCCGGCCCTGCCACTGGCGGAGCCGGCGACGCCGATGGCGGAGTTGCTGGAGCCGAAGGACGAGACGGCGTAGTACATCAGGTACTTGCCGCCCTGGTACGAGATGTCGGGCGCCCAGGGGTCGTTGTCGGCGGAGTACGTCTTCCACCAGGAGGGCGGGGTGGTGAAGGCGCTGCCCGAGCGGGTGAAGGCGATCCGGTCGGTGGAGGTGCGGGCCTCCAGGCCGCCGTGGGTGGAGTAGAGCAGATAGGTGCCGTCGGTGGCGCGGATCATCGACGGGTCGTGGACGACGGTGTCGCCCGTGACCAGGCCGGGGTTGGGGTAGGCCGAGGCGCCGGTGGGGAGCAGGGCGAGCAGGAGTGCGGCGGGCAGCGTGAGCCATCTGGTGCGGCGGTGCGCTTTCATGGGCGGTTCTCCTCTCGTGGGCCTGGGTGTGCGCGTGCGGTGACCTGACACCGAGGAGGCGGACGAGGGCCGCCGGTGGCGCTGGTGGATCACGGGTGCGGCTGCGGTGGCTCGTCCACCGACGGAGCGAACTGATGGAGCGTCAAGTCTATCCGCGCACCCGGCCACGGGGTGGCGGACCGGCGCCCTGGGGGGGGGGGATGGGGTGGTGCTTCGGGCGGACGGATCGGCGCCTTGGGGGGATGGGGTGGTGCTTCGGACGGTCGGACCGGCACGGCCGCGGGGGCGCCGGTGCGCCGCGTGCCCCAGGAAGCCCCGCCTAGCGGTGTTCCCTCTCCCAGATCGCCCTGCTGACCGGCGCGGGGCGGGGAAGCGGCTGCCCGTCGAGGCAGAGATCGACCCTCTCATTGTGGAAGGCGACCAGCCCCGCGATGGGGGTCACCTCCGGGGCCGGGACGTCATAGGACCAGGCGATGTCCGGATAGGTGGCCCGGTCGGTCCGGACGGCCCAGTAGCCGCTCGTCCGTCCCTTGTACGGGCAGCTGGTGACGGTGCCGGTGGGCCGCATGCGCGTCCAGTCGAGGTACGAGCGGTCCAGGTAGTAGCGCGTGGGGAGCCCGGTCTCCAGCACCATCACCGAGTACGGCGCATCGGCCAGCACGGTGCCGTCCAGCATGACGCGGACACCGCGCCCCGACCGGAGCGTGTCCACGCGGGTGTAGGGGTTCCTGGGGTGGACGAACACCTGCTCGTCCTCCTCGAACCAGGCGTCGATGGCCTCCCACCGGAAGGTCACGTGCCCGACGATGCCGGAGGGCGCGTCGCCGGCCCACTCCCAGGCCGCGCCCGGGCGGGTGAGCGAGCCCATCCGGAGGGTCTGGCGGCGCGCTCCGCCGACCCTCAGCGCCAGGCGCCGGCCCTCATCGGCAAGTGCCCCCTCGACGACGTCCTCGGAAGGGACGCAGTACTGCGGATAGCCCGGCCAGAGCCAGACGTAGCGGGCCCGTACCGTGTCGAAGACGGGGTGCCCGGCGACATAGCCGCGGATGCGGCGCGCCACGGGCTCCACGTGTCCGACCGGAACGATCATCGCGGGGTGATCCGGTGGATGCGGTGTGCGGTCCGTCATGTGATCCACACGTCTCGAGCCGATGCCGGGCAGGACCGGGGTGGGGCGGCAGGGGCGGGGCGGCCCGTCACGCCTCTTCCAGGGCCTCCCCGAAGTCGCGCAGTGCCGCGCCGTGCTGGCTGTGGGCCAGCCCGTGTCCGATCCCTATCGCCAGCGCGACCGGCCATTCGATGATCTCGAGTGCGGCGAGCAGACCGAGGCCCGCGAGGAAGGTGAGCTGCTCCTTCGAGGGCAGTTCCAGCTGCCGCCCCGCGAGGTCGACGGTCACCGAATGGCGCGACTGGACGCGTGCGGCCGCGGCGCGGGGCCCCTGGGGCGCTCTCCGCTCGGCCGCATCCGCCGATCGGGCGTCCGCGCTGGTGGGAGTGGCTGTCTTGGTCGCTTTGGCCATGATTTCGATCCGTTCATCGACCGGTGACGGACGACCGCGCGGTGACTCTTCCACTCTAATCCCACCTCCATGGCTCACGCCCGGTGGCGGTTACGTGCCATGGTTTTGGCCGCTCCGGCGAGAAGCGCGGGGTTGCGTCCACGGCGTGGGTATGCGGTCGAAGTGGCTCGCTCCGGTTGCGGCCAGGGACTCGCCGGTGTCGGGGGCGGCCTTGGTTTCGAGCCGGATCGTGGCCGCCGTCCCGGTTGCTCCGCGCGGGGAGCGACCCGAACCCGTCTGTCGACGGCCCTGCCCCCGGTGCCCCGAGTGGCGTCGGCGAGTACGCCGGGGTGCCCCGTTGTCCGGAGTGAGCGGCGCCGGGGGACCGGCTCGGCGGAACGCGGCCCGCCCCGCTCCCGGGCGCCCCCGGCCCCGCCATCGGCCCGCGGCATGGCTCAGCCGCGCAGACCAGGACCGCCGGGGCCCCGGGCCCCGGCACCGGCCGCCCCGGTTCAGCCGAACAGCCCCCGCAGGAAGGCGATCTGCTCGGCCTGCTGATGGGTGCTCCCGCCCTCGTGGCCGTTGAAGGACCACACCTTGATGTCCTTCTCACCGGCGTAGTGGTGGTAGGCGGCGAAGCCGCAGGAAGCCGGGGTGATCTCATCCCGCAGGGCGGTTGAGAACAGCGCCGGCGCGTTCGCGCGGGCCGCGAAGTTGAGCCCGTCGAAGTGGTCGAGGGTGGCGAACACCCGCTCCACCAGATGGCGCTGGCCCGCGCAGAACCGGGCCAGCTCACCATAGGGGTCGGCGTCGGTGATCTCGACCGCGCGCCGGATGTGCGTCATGAACGGCACGTCCACCAGCGCCGCCGCCAGATCCGGCACCAGCCCGGCCGCCGCCAGGGCCAGCGCGCCGCCCTGGCTGCCCCCGCTGACCACGATCCGCCCGGTGTCCACCAGCGGATGCGCGCGGGCGGCCTCCACCGCCCGCACCGCGTCCGTGTAGAGCCGGCGGTAGTAGTAGTCGTCCGGGGACAGGACGCCCTGGGTCAGCTTGCCCGGCGTCTCGGGCCCGGTGCCGCCGACCGGATCGGGGGTGGCGCCGGGGAGGTGCTGGACCCATCCCTGGCCCCGGCTGTCCATCACGAAGACCGCGTAGCCCACCGATGGCCACAGCAGCCAGTTGTGCGGCAGCCCCCGGCCGCCGCTGTAGCCGAGGTACTGCACCACGCACGGCAGCGGGCCCGCCACGTCCCGCGGGGCCAGCAGCCAGCCGCGTATCCGGTGCCCGCCGAAACCGGAGAACTCCACGTCATAGGTGTGCAGACGGGTCAGCCCGGCGTCGGTCGCGGTGAACACCGCGTCCAGCGCGCGGGCGCGGGCCTCGGCGAGGGTCCGCTTCCAGAAGGTGTCGAAGCCGTCCGGTTCGGGCAGCGGGGGCTGGTAGCTGCGCAACTGCTCGAGGGGCAGGTCGATGAACACGGTGGGCGGACCTCCGTAGCGATCGGTGCGGTGAAGGGACGGCGGGTCAGCGGTGGGGGACAGGGCCGGCGACGCGGGATCGTCCGGATACCCGGCCGGAGTTCGACTCCTCGGTCACGACGGAGTGCGGGGCGGGGGAGTGGTACCGGACGGGATCATGAGCCGGGCGGACGGCCCGGTCCGGATGGCCCCCAGCACCTCGCCGGCCATCAGCCGCGGCAGCGTGCGCGGCGCGGTGCGGCGCCCGTCGTCTCCGGCAGCGGCTGACGGACCGTCGTGAGCGCGGGCGTGATCCAGCGGGCCCGCGGCAGATCGTCGGAGCCCACGACGCCGATGTCCGGCGGCACCCTCGGGGCCCGCCCCGTGACCGCCTGGTACACACCGAGCACCATCCGGCCGGAGCGGACGAAGACGGCCGTGGGCGGATCCGGCGGACCCGGCGGCGCACCCATCCGGTGCCGTCCGCCTGGGCGCGCCTCGCCGATGCCGCCGTGGCACGCCCAGGCGGACGGCGACGGCAACCCGGCCGCCGCCATCGCCGACCGGTACCCGGCGGCCCGGCCACCGTCGCGCACCGCCCGCCCGGGGCCTGGCGACCACCGCGATCCGGCGGTGTGCCGGCCCGATGGGGTGCCCGGTCGCGGCCGCCCCGCCCTCCCGGTCGGCGGCCGCGGGTGCGGGGCCCGTCGATCCCCAGGTACGAGCCATCGAGACTCCCCTTCTGCGACCACCCCGCGGAACCCTCGCCGGGCAGCAACCGGCCTCTACCGTAAGGCCGCCTCAAGTCGCCGGGAAGACCCCGGGGCCGGGGCGGCACGCCCTGCCCGCTCCGTGTGGTTCCGCCGCCCGGGAAGGGCGGCACGGCACGGCCACGGTCCGGCCGTGCGTCCTGGCCCTGCCACCGTCCCCGGCACCCGCCCCCGGCGATGGCCGGACGGCCGCCCGGGACGGAGCCCACGGCCAGGGGCCCACGGCGGGCGCCTTCGGCGAACGCGTCCCCGCGGACGGTGCGGACGTGCTGCCCGTGGCCTCCGGTGCGGTGCGCCCTGCCGGGTCAGCCGGTCGGTAGCGTGGCGCGCACCCGTGTGGGGGCCGGGCCGTCGGTGTCCGGGTGACCAGTGGGATGTGGGCGGTGTGGACGTGCTGCCCGCGGCCTCCGGTGCGGTGCGCCCTGTCGGGTAAGCCGGTCGGTAGTGGGGTGCGCACCCGTGTGGGGGCCGGGCCGACCGGGCAACGGAGGGCGAGGTCAGCGCCGTCGGCGCCGTCTGCGGCGCTTGCTCCAGAACCAGCCGGCCGGCGGCTCGTCCGCCCGCCAGGGCTGGGGTTCGGGCGCCCCGCGCCGCCACCGCGCGGTCAGCATCCGGGTGCGCGCCGCGGGCTCGGAGACCTCGGCGCCCCGTATGAAGTCCTCGTCGAGGACGACGTCGTCCCAGCCTTCGGCGTCGTCCCCTCGTGGGGTGGATCCGGTGCTCACGGGGCACCTCCCGTCCGCCGGTGCCCCTCGGGCACAAGAGCAGTTTCCTCGGGGGGTGAACGTGCGGGGCCGTCGCGGGGTTCCGGCGGCGCCGTGCCGGGCTACACCGGGATCCACACCCGCATCGCGCCGCGCTCGCGGTTCGCCCACGCGTAGTACGGGATCGCCGTCACCGGGACCCGCGCCGCGGTTTCCGCGCCGCCGGTGTCCCCGCCGGTGCCCTCGCCGCCGTCCCGGTACGGCCACCAGCCGTCGCGCGGGGCGGTACGGCGCAGGGCCCGGGAGGTGATCACGGTCACCCCGCCGAGCAGCTCCGGCCGGTGCTCCGCGCCGAGCGCGGCGCCGGGGGCGAGGGCGATGTCGTCCAGCCGCAGCCCGGCGGGCTGATCGGGCTGCTCCAGGCAGTACACCAGCGGGCCGCGCTCGATCGCGGCACAGCCGCGCACCGCGTCGACCCGCGGATCGGGCCGGGTGAGCCGGGCGTCCAGCGGCAGGCTCAGCACGGCCGTCTCACCGGGCCGCCACCGCCGCCGCAGCCGCAGCCAGCCGTTCTCGGCCCGTTCGGCCACCGGCTCCCCGCCGACCGTGGCCTCGTACGCCGCCGCCCAGTGCGGGATGCGCAGCGACAGGGTCCAGTCCGCGTCCCGGGGGGCCCGGTCCACGACCACCGCGATCCGCCCCTCCCAGGGGTAGCCGGTGCCCACCCGCACCGCCCCGCCGCCCGCCTCGTACGAGCCGGAAGCGTACTGGTGCAGCTGGAGCCCCCCGGCGTCGCCGCTCGCCATGTAGTGCGGCAGCGAGGCCAGCAGCCGCATCACGTTGGGCGGACAGCAGGCACACCGGAACCACGGCGTCCGGTGGGTGCTCTGATCGGTGGCGGTGGCCTGACCGCTCGCCCCGTCCTGGCGCACCTGCAGCGGATTCACATAGAGCCAGCGCTCGCCGTCCAGCGAGACCCCCGACGCGAAGCCGTTGAACAGGGTCCGCTCCACCAGGTCGCTGTAGCGGGCGTCTCCCGTCAGCAGCGCCATCCGCCATCCGAAGTGGACGGCGGCGACGGCCGCGCAGGTCTCCGCGTACGCCCGGTCCGGCGGCAGCTCGTACGCGTCCCCGAAGGACTCCAGCTCGTGCCGCGACCCCACCCCGCCGGTCAGATGGGTCTTGGTCGCGGCCATGTCCTCCCACAGCCGCACCAGCGCGTCCCGCAGCTCCGTGTCGCCGGTCTCCGCCGCCACATCGGCGGCTCCGGCCAGGAGGTAGAGCTGACGCACCGCGTGCCCGGCGACCGCCGTCGCCTCGCGCAGCCGCACGTGGTCCTGCCAGTAGGCCGCCCCGGGCCGGGGGCCGGCCGAGCGGTCCTCCGGGCCGTCGCCGAGGCTGCCCTGTCCGCGCCGGTCCACGAAGTACCGCGCCAGATCGAGATAGCGCCGCTCACCGGTCTCCCGGTACAGCTCGACCAGCGCCGTCTCGATCTCCGGGTGTCCGCACACCGTTTCGTCCTTGCCGGGCCCGAACGTGGCATCGACGAGATCGCCGCACCGCACCGCCACCTCGAGCAACTCCTCCCGGCCGGTGGCCCGGTGGTGCGCGACGGCGGCCTGGAGGAGATGGCCCGCGCAGTACAGCTCGTGCCCCCAGTGCGGTTCGGTCCACCGCCGGGCGTCCGGCCCCAGCTGGTAGTGCGTCTGCAGGTAGCCGTCTTCGGCCTGCGCGGCCGCCACCATCCCGGCCAGCCGCTCCACCTGCCGGGACAGCTCCTTCGCGGCGGGTCCCTCACCACCGTCCGCCAGCTGCCAGGACGCCGCCTCCAGCCACTTGTGCACATCGGAGTCCTGGAAGGGGAAGTCGCCCCGGAAACCGGACTCCGCCGGCGCGGCTCCCGCCGCGGCCCGCAGATTGGCCAGATTGCCCGCCCGCTCCAGCCGGTCCGGCCCCTGGGGAAGGCTCACCTCGGCGTTGACACGGCGTCTGGCCGCCCAGAACCCCCCGGTGATCCGTGCCGCGGTGGCCGGGCGGAGCGCGGTGTGCGCTGCCGGTGAGAGCCGGATCGGACCTGTGGACATCCGCCTACCCCCTCGTGCCGCGCCGCCGGGCATGCCTGACTCCCGGTCGTCAGCAGTGGAAACCGGTTTCCATCGCGAGCATATGGAGGCTTTTCTCCGGCCGACAAGGCTTTGCACACACGATTCAACAAACTTCGACAAACGGTCACGGTGTGCGGGGTGGACGGGCACGGCGATGGCTCATGCCGAGGTCAGCGCCGCCTGTTCGGCCACATCGGCGACCACGCAGGTGACGTTGTCGGGTCCGCCCGCGCGGATGGCGAGGGCCACCAGCTCCCGTACGGCCCCGCCCGGGTCGGCCGCCGAGGCCAGGACGCGCTGGATCTCCCCGGCGGGCACGACCCCCGTCAGCCCGTCCGAGCACAGCAGATAGCGGTCCTCGGCACGGGCGTCCCGCAGGGCGAGGTCCGGCTCGAACGCCGAATCGCCGCCCACGGCCCGCAGCAGCAGCGAGCGCTGGGGGTGCGAGGCGGCCTCCTCCTCGGTGATCCGCCCCTCGTCGATCAGCGACTGGACCACGGTGTGGTCATGGGTGATCTGGAAGAGCTCACCGTGGCGCAGCAGATAGGCCCGCGAGTCGCCGATGTGGACCAGCCCCAGCCGGGAGCCCGACCACACCATCGCGGTGAGCGTCGTCCCGACGTCCCGCAGCGCGGGATCGGAGGCGGCGAGCGCGGACACCGACTCCCGGGCCCGGTGGGCCGCGTCCTCCAGCGCACTCAGCAGCTCCCCGCCCGGGACGCCGGCGTCCAGCGGTTTGAGCGCCTCGATCGCCGCCTCGCTGGCGTGCCGGCCGCCCCCGAAGCCGTCGGCCACGGCGAGCAGGCGCGGACCGGCGTAGCCGGCGTCGTCATTGCTCTCCCGGACCGAGCCGGTGTCGGAGAGCACGGCGTAGCGGATGCGCAGGGTGCTGTGGGCAGCAGACATCGTGGTGTCCTTTCCGGACAGATGGTCGACGAGGAAGGCGGCCAGGTCCCGCCGGGCCGCGGTGTCGGCCTCGACCCGCGCCCAGTAGGCGCGCACCTCGCGCGCCGCCGTCTGCGGGCCGAGTTCGCACACCGCGCGGATGTCCGCCAGCGGCATGCCGAGCCGCCTCAGCCACGCCACCAGACGGGCCCGCTCCAGCTGTGCCGGATCGTAGCGGCGGTATCCGGTGTGCGGATCGACGCGGGCGGGCCGCAGCAGCCCGAGCTCGTCGTACAGCCGGAGCGCCTTGGGGGACAGCCGCGACGCCCTCGCGAACGCGCCGATCGTCAGCAGCTCCATGCCCGCCCTCCTCGTCGCCGGGCGCCTCGCCCGGCCACCATGCATGCTGGGGCTTCCCCCTTGGAGAAGGTCAACGCCGGGTGGCAGTCCAGGGCCTCGCCCGGCGCAACTCCCCAGCAAGTGAGCATGTTCAATCCGATATGCGCCTCTGAAAGTCATCAGTCGGTCATATCCGTACATGTTGCTGTGTTCGGGTATCCGCCATGCTTTCCCCGGGAACTGACGGTGTATCCGTGCGCCCTTCCGGCCTCACGAGAAGAGGGAGGTCCTCTCATGGCCGTTTCCACCACGCCCGGCACCGTCTGGGGCACCTGGATCAACCTGGAAGGCGGCATCCACTCCGAGCCGGCCCCGGTCTCGTTCGCCGACGACCGGGTGCAGGTCTTCGTCCGGGGCGGGTCGAACGTCCTGTGGAGCAGGGTGGAGGCCCGCGACGGGAGCTGGGGGCCGTGGCAGCAGTACCCGGGCGTCTCCGTCGACGGCATCCCCGCGCCGGTCCGGGGCAAGGACGGCAGGATCCGGGTCTTCTACCGCACCCCGGGCAACAACCTCCAGGTGATAACCCAGACCGCCGTCAACTCCGGGTACGGACCGCCCCAGACCCTGGTCACCGGCATCGGAGACGACCCGGCCGCGGCACTCGGCGCCGACGGCCGCGTCTATGTGTTCTTCCCCGGCGCGGACGAGGCCCTGTGGTACATCCGCCACCAGGACCCGCAGTACACCACGTACACGAGCCCGGTGTCGCTGGGCGGCGTCATCCGCGCCACCCCTTCGCCGGTCCTGGACGGAGGGGGACGGCTCGTGGTGGCGGTCAAGGGCACGAGCGACACCCTCTACACCATTCAGCAGCAGGGTGCGAACTCCGCCGCATGGGAGGCGTACACCCTGCACGCCTCCAACATCACCAGCCGCCCGTCGGTGTGCCTGGACGCGGCAGGCCGGGCGCAGATCTTCTACCGGGGTTCGGACGCCGCCGTCTGGCGCGTCGGGCAGAACATCGACTACGACACCTTCGGCGCCGCCGCGCAACTGGGCGGGCAGATCGTCTGGCGGCCCACCTGCGGCCTCGCCCAGGACGGCCGGATCAACGTCTTCGTCAAGGCCACCGACAACGCCCTGTGGGTCGCGGTCCAGGCCACGCAGAACGGCGACCTCTACAACGGCTTCCAGTCCCTGGGCGGGGTCGTCGGCTCCGCGGGTGTCGCCGTCCCCGTCCCCAATGAGGAGAACCTGCTCTACGTCTTCGTCCAGGGCAGCGGGGTCGCCAGGGACCTCTGGCTGCAGCGCCAGACTTTCGTCTGACCGACCGCCGTCCCGCGCCACGGCAACCGCCCCCTCGCCGCGCCGTCGCGCGTCTTCCAGGGCTCCTCGGCTGCCGCAGCCTTCGCACCCTCTCCAGGGGCTGCCGGAAGTCAACCCGCCCCTTGACCTCCGGGCACGTGCGATGGCCCCGGACCGCAGGAGCCCTGTGAGGCTCCCGTATTCGAGCGTTTCTACGCCGGGCAGGCGGGGCTGAAGAAACCGCGGGAGCCCCGTGAGCCCTCCGCATGCCACCGGACCCCGGCGAGCGCCGGCAGCGGCGCACCGGCGGCGCCCACGGCGGTGGCGGCGCGGCTGATCGACCGCGCACCGCCGGTGCCGAGGGCTGTTGACTTCCCCGAAAGTGCCGGTACCTTCGCGGTGCACACGAGCGGTCGCCCTGAACGGCACCGACGGCCATGTCACCCTGGCCGACGACGTCCTCACCGGGGCCGGCGCGTACACCCTGGCCACCTGGGTCCGGCTGGACGGCACCCCCGCCACCTGGGCCCGGATCTTCGACATCGGCACCGGTGTCACCGCCAACATGTTCCTCACCCCCGCCGCCGACTCGGGGAAGCTGCGCTTCGCCATCACCGCGGGCGGCGGCGGAGCCGAACAGCGCATCGAGGCCGACCCGCTGCCCACCGGCCGGTGGGTCCACGTGGCCGTCGCCTACGGCAGCGGCACGGCCGTCCTCTACACCGACGGACGCGAGGTGGGACGCAACACCGCCGTCACCGTCGAGCCCGCCCACTTCGGCAACCACATCCGCGCCGGCTACCTCGGCAGGTCGCAGTACCCGGACCCGTACCTCAAGGCGGCGTTCGACGACTTCCGGGTCTACGGCAGAACACTGACCGCGAATGAGGTCGCCACCTTGGCCAGAAGCTGACAAGCTCTGGCGGGCGGGCCGTGCCACGGTCCGCCCGCCCCCGACCGCACGTACGGACAAGGACGACGCACATGGTCTACCTCGCCGCCGAGAACCGCTACGACTCCATGCAGTACCAGCGCTGCGGGCGCAGCGGTGTGCTGCTGCCGAAGGTCTCACTCGGGCTGTGGCACAACTTCGGCGACACCCACCCGCTGGAGACCCAGCGCGCGGTGCTGCGCCGCGCCTTCGACCTCGGCGTCACCCATATCGACCTGGCCAACAACTACGGTCCGCCGCCGGGCAGCGCCGAGACCAACTTCGGCTCCGTCTTCGCCCAGGACTTCCGCTCCTACCGCGACGAGCTGTTCATCGCCAGCAAGGCCGGATACCTCATGTGGCCGGGGCCGTACGGCGAATGGGGGTCGCGCAAGTACCTCCTCGCCAGCCTCGACCAGTCGCTGTCCCGGACGGGCCTGGACTACGTCGACGTCTTCTACTCCCACCGCTTCGACCCGGACACCCCGCTCGAGGAGACGATGGGCGCGCTGGACAGCGCGGTGCGGCAGGGCAAGGCGCTGTACGCGGGCCTGTCCAACTACCCGCCGGAGGCGATCGCCGAGGCCGCCGCGATCCTCACGGACCTGCGCACCCCGTACCTGATCAACCAGCATCCGTACTCCATCCTCCAGCGCGATGTGGAGGGCGGGGTGCTCCGGGCGTCGGCCGACGCGGGCGTCGGGGTCATCGCCTATTCGCCGCTCGCGCAGGGACAGCTCACCGACCGCTACCTCCACGGGGTGCCCGACGACTCGCGCATGGCGCTCGGCCACTTCCTCAAGCGCGAGACCCTCACCGAGGAGCGGCTGGCCCTGCTGCACGCCCTGAACAAGCTCGCGCGGGGGCGCGGCCAGACCCTCGCCCAGCTCGCGCTGGCCTGGGTGCTGCGGGACCCTCGGGTGGTCTCCGTGCTGATCGGTGCCAGCAGCGTCGCCCAGCTGGAGCAGAACATCGCGGTGCTGGACTCGCCCGGCTTCAGCGACGCCGAGCTGGCCGAGATCGACCGCCTCTCGGCCGAGGCGGGAGTGGACATCCCCTGACGGGGCCGCCGGAAGGAACGGGACCGTCCGTCCGCCGCACTCCGGTGCGGCGGACCACGGTTCACGCATGAGCGGTGGGACGGGGCCGCGGGAGGGTGAGCGGCGGCGGCTGCCGGGGGAGGGCGTCGGCGAGTGCCCTGGGGTGAGCCGGCCGGGCCGTGGCCGGATAGCATGAGCGGTCCGCCCGCGAACCCAACGATCCGCCGCACGGAGACGCAGCCTTGGCCACACAACGGATTCCGGTCGTCCTCATCACGGGTTTCCTGGGCTCGGGGAAGACCACGATGCTCAACCATCTGATGCGGGACAGCGCGGACACCCGGATCGGCGTCATCGTCAACGACTTCGGATCCATCAACATCGACGCCCTGGCCGTCGCCGGGCAGGTCGATTCGATGATTCCGATCGAGAACGGCTGTCTGTGCTGTGCGGCGGACGCCACCGAGATGGACGAGATGCTCGGCCGGCTCACCGATCCGGAGCTGCGCATCGATGTGGTGGTGATCGAGGCCAGCGGCCTCGCCGAGCCGCAGAGCATGATCCGTACGCTGCTGTCCAGCACCAATGAGCGGATCGTCTACGGCGGGCTGGTGGAGGTCGTGGACGCCGCGGAGTTCCCCGCCACCCGCGCCCGCCACCCCGAACTCGACCGCCACGTCCGCGCCGCCGACCTCGTGGTGCTCAACAAGACCGACCGCGTCACCGAGGAGGAGCGGCGGGATGTCCTGGCGACCGTCCAGGACCTCGCCCCCGGTACGCCGGTCCTGACCGCCGCGCACGGGCGCGTCGACCCCGCCGTCCTCTTCGACCACCGGCCCCGCGAGGCCGCCGGGGAACGCTTCCGGCAGCTGTCGTTCGCCGATGTGTGCGCCGAGGGCCACGACCACGGTCACCATCTGCACGCCGCGTACCAGAGCGTGGAGTTCACCTCGGCCGAGCCGCTCCACCCGCGCCGGGTGATGGAGTTCCTCGACAGCCGCCCGGCGGGCCTGTACCGCGTCAAGGGGTTCCTGCACTTCGCGGGAGCGGGCCGGGAGCGGAAATTCGGACTGCACGCGGTGGGCTCCTACCTCCGCTTCGAGCCGTCGCCCTGGGAGCGCGGTGAGCCCCGCGTCACCCAGCTGGTGCTGATCGGCACCGGGATCGACGCCGACACCGTCACCAAGCGGCTGGCGGAGTGCGCGGCGACATCCACGGAGGAGATCGACGAAACGCACATGATGGGTGTGTTGCGCTACGTGAACGACGTGAACGGGGCGGACTAGGGAAATTCCTGGGATGGGCGGTACAACCCCGCAGCGACGCCACCGGTCCTGCTGGGTGTACCCGAGGTAAACGCTCATCAACGAGCTGGAGGATCCGTGCACCCCCGTTCCCTCGCCACCATCGCGCGCTGCGCGACAGTGGTCGCACTGGTGACCACCCCCGCCGTGCTCGCCGCACCCTCGGC
>NZ_BBOX01000266.1 GCF_001553455.1 Streptomyces hygroscopicus subsp. hygroscopicus | reverse complement strand
CCCCGCCGTGCTCGCCGCACCCTCGGCGGGCGCCGCCGGGACCGTCGGCGCCACCGCGGCCTCGGCCCCCGTCGTCGACTTCGACAACGACGGCCGGGCCGACCTCGCGGTCTCCGCGCCCACCGGCACGGTGGCCGGCAAGGGCAAGGCGGGTTACGTCGCCGTGGTCTACGGCTCCGCCTCCGGCGCCGACACCGCCCGCCGCCAGGTCATCAGCCAGGCGACCCAGGGCGTCCCCGGCGACCCCACCGCGTCGGCGCGCTTCGGCGCCCACACCGTCGCCCGCGACCTGGACGGCGACGGCTACACCGACCTGGCGGTCCAGACCGGTGACTCCCCGGCCGTCACGGTCCTGTGGGGTTCGGCGAACGGGCTGACCGGCGGCACCCGGCTGCCCGCGGGCAACGGGGACACCTGGGGCGCCGGCGCCATCGAGGGCGGCGACTTCAACGGCGACGGCACGGCCGATCTCGTCGACGTGGTCACCCTCGACGAGGGCACGGACGACGAGAAGACCGGGCTGCGGGTCCGTCTGGGCCCGTTCACCCGCGACGGCAAGGACGCGGGCAGCTCCTTCTCCGACACCGGCAGGTTCGACGGGCCGACCAGCCTGACCGCGGGCGACATCACCGGCGACGGCAAGGACGACCTCGTCTCCACCCACGCCTTCGAGGAGATGTCCCAGTCCACCCTGTTCTTCAAGGGGACCGACCAGGGGCTGTCGCAGAAGGCCGCCGACCTCACCGACGCCGCCTCCGCGACCATCGGCGATGTCGACAAGGACGGCTACGGCGATCTGATCCTGCGCACCGTCCCCGGGCGCGTCGTCGAGAACCTGCCGTACGACCACGGCACCCTCAAGGTCCTCTACGGCACCGCGTCGGGGCCGAGCACCACCCGCACCACGACCATCGACCAGAACACCGCGGGCGTCCCGGGCGTCAACGAGGACGGCGACCAGTTCGGCTACTCGCTCGCCGCCGGCGACGTCAACGGCGACGGCTACGCGGACGTCGCCGTCGGCATCCCGTACGAGGACCTGGAGGCCGGCCAGGAGGAGTCGGGCAGCGTGGTCCAGCTCTACGGCGGTCCGAACGGGCTCTCCGGCACCGGCGCCCAGGCGTTCACCCAGGCCACCGCCGGTGTGCCCGGTGCCGCCGAGGCGGGCGACCACTTCGGCACGGCGGTCCGGCTCGCCGACACCGACGGCGACGGCAAGGACGACCTGGCCGTGGGCGCGCCCGATGAGGACGGTGCCCAGGCCGACAGCGGCGCGGTGTGGGTGCTGCGCGGCCGGACCGGCGGCCTCACCACCGATGGCGTCGTCTCCTTCGGGCCCAACGCGCTCGGGGCGCCGGAGGCGGGCGCCGGCCTGGGCGCCGGATTCCCGCGCTGATCACCTCGTCCATGCGATGAACGGTGGTCGTGGCGCGAGTAGTTGACGCTCCCTCAGATTTTCTGGACGGTAGGTCCATGCCGACTCATGAGACGCGAGGGATACGGATCGGCCGCCCCCGACCGGGTCGCACCCGGTTGCTGGGGGCGGCCGTCCTGCTGCTGGCGGCGGCCTGGGCCCCGGGCCCCCCGGCGGTCGCGGCCGAGGCGCCCTGGTTCGACGGCCGGGCGGCGGACCAGGTGACCGTGGAGGGCACGCGGTTCGCCGACGGCCACGGCCGCGAGGTCGTGCTGCGCGGGTTCAATGTGTCCGGCGAGACCAAACTGGAGGAGAACGGCGGACTTCCGTTCGCCGGCACCGCCGACGCCAGGGCGTCGGCCGCCGCCATGCGGAACCTGACCGGGGCCGACGCGGTGCGTTTCCTGCTCTCCTGGGCCCATGCCGAGCCCCGGCCCGGCCAGGTGGACACCACCTATCTGGAGCGCGCCACTGCGCAGCTGAAGGCGTTCCTCGACGCCGGAATCCGGGTCTTCCCCGACTTCCACCAGGACCTGTACTCCCGCCACCTCTTCGACGAGGACAGCTGGTACAGCGGCGACGGCGCGCCGGAATGGGTCGTCGACGCGGGCGGCTACCCCAAGGAGTCCTGCGGCATCTGCTTCCACTGGGGCCAGAACATCACCCAGAACCAGGCCGTCAGAAGCGCCACCCGTGACTTCTGGAGCAACCGCGCCCTGACCACCGAGGCGGGCACCGTCCGCGTCCAGGACGCCTTCCTGGCCACCGCGGAGAAGACCATGAGCTACCTCGCCCGGCACCTCACCGAGGCCGAGTTCGCCCGCGTCGTCGGCTTCGACCCGCTCAACGAGCCCTACGCGGGCGTGTACGACGGCGGCCACAACAGCCGCACCTGGGAGAAGAGCGTGCTGTGGCCCTTCTACGAGAAGTTCCGCGCCCGGATGGACGCCGCGGGCTGGCAGGACAAGCCCGCCTTCGTGGAGCCCAACATGTTCTGGAACTCCAACCTGGACTTCCAGCGCCAGGAAGGCGGATTCCTCGACGCCGGGCAGCCGGGCCCCGACTACGTGTTCAACACCCACTACTACGACCAGAAGGCCATCTCCGGCATCTTCATGCCCGGCGAGGCGGCCGACGGCCAGTACGCCGCCGACTTCGGCGCCCTGCGCGACCGCGCCACCGCCCTGAACCTCCCCGCCGTGCTGAGCGAGTTCGGCCATCCGCTGTCCGGTTTCACCTCCGACAAGGCCCCCACCGTCGTCAAGGGCATGTACCAGGCGCTCGACTCCCGCCTGTCCGGGGCCACCTGGTGGACCCGGCCGGCCGCCTCCGGCGCCGTGCTCTCCTCCACCCAGTGGCAGTGGGACCTCTACAGCGGCCGCCACCACGAGGCCATGAACGGCGACACCGGGAACATCCTCACCGAGGGCGACGCCTGGAACGGCGAGGACCTCTCGGCCGTCCGCCTCGACGACTCCGGCGACGCCGCGCTGCGCCAGGACGCACGGCTGCTCGACCGGCTGTACCCGCGCGCCGTCGCGGGCCGCACCCTCGCCTTCACCTTCGAGGACCGCTCCCGCGACGGCTCCACCACGCTCAGCTGGAACCGCGTCCCCGGCAGTCTGCCGAACGTCGCCGAGCTCACCGGCTCCGGCCGCTACGGCATGCTGGTCTGGCGCTCCGGCGGCGGCACCGAGGCGCCCACCGAACTGCGCCTGCCCCGCGATTTCGACCCCGCCCGGACCACCGTCGTCTCCGATCTGGGCGCCGTCACCGGGCCGCCCGCGTACACCGCGCACGGCCACACCGCCGACCACCCCATCGCCACCGCCGCGGACCCCGGCGCCACCGGCGCGCGCCGCCTGCTGCTCTCCGCCCCGGCCGGCGAGGGCGCCGGCACACTGCACTACGCGCTGATCGCCGACGGCACCGCCGCCCCCTCGGCGGAGCTGCGCGCCGCCGCCCGGAGCGAACTCGCGCGGTGGGCGGCGGACGCCGATTTCTGAGCCCCTGTCACCACCGCTGCCGGCGGTGGTGCACCCGGGCCCGCAGCCGCCGGCCGGACAGGCCGTACAGGCCGCGGACGGCCTCCGGCGTGCTGCCCGGCAGCGGGGCGGCCCCACCGCGGGCGCGCGCCCGGACCTGCTCAGGGGTCCGCGCGCCCGGGACGACCGAACTCAGGCCCGGCTGCTGGACGATCCACCGCGGCGCCGTCCGCGCGGAGGTGGCACCCGCACCCCGCGGCGCCGGCCCCGCGAACTCCACCGCCGCCTCCAGACCCCGCTCCCCGGTGGCCCGCCGAGCCCGCGGCACGCCCGCCCTCTCGTCAACCGGCCCCGCCCGCGGGTAGCGTGGCGGCATGCTGTGACACCCGCCCCGCGCCCGGGGCCCGCCGGGACACCTCCTTCGCACCCGCCCGCACCCGAACGGACACCGAAGGAGGCATTCAGCCATGACCATCCTCACCGTCGCACTGCTCCAGCTCGCCCCGCCCGGACCCGACTGGCGCGCGAACCTCACCCTCGGCGAGGTGGCCTGCCGCCGGGCCGCGGCGCTCGGCGCGGACATCGCGCTCTTCCCCGAGATGTGGAGCAACGGCTACGGCTCCGCCGTCCCGGACGGCTCGGCCGGCGGTGACCTCTACCGCCACCCGTCGCTGTGGGACGGCGCCCGCCCCCCGGCCGCGCCGCGCCCCGAACTCGCCTGGCTCGGCGAGCCGGTCAGCCGTGACTCGCCCTTCGTCACCCGCTTCCGCGAGCTGGCCGCCGAGCTGGAGATGGCGATCGCGCTCACCTATCTGGAGCGCTGGGACGGCCCGCCGCGCAACACCCTCTCCCTCATCGACCGGCACGGCCGCCTGGTCCTGACCTACGCCAAGGTGCACACCTGCGCCTTCGACCTGCCCGAGGCCGCGCTGACCCCGGGGGAGGGGTTCGAGGTGTGCGCCCTGGACACGGCGGTGGGGGAGGTGATGACCGGGGCGATGATCTGCTACGACCGTGAGTTCCCGGAGAGCGCCCGCGCCCTGATGCTCGCCGGGGCGGAGATCGTCCTCACCCCGAACGCCTGCGAGCTGGAGAGCAACCGGCTCGCCCAGTTCCGCTCCCGCGCCATGGAGAACATGACCGGTATGGCCATGGCCAACTACGCCGGTCCCGGCTGGGGCCACTCCGTCGCCCATGACGGCATCGCCTTCGCCGACGACCGGTCGCGGGACACCCTGGTGATCGAGGCGGGCGAGGCCGAGGGGATCTACCCGGCGGTCTTCGACCTCGACGCGCTGCGCGACTACCGGCGCCGGGAGAGCTGGGGGAACGCCTTCCGCCGCCCCGCCGCGTACCGGAGCCTGACCGGTCATGAGGTGCGCGAACCGTTCGTCCGGGTGGGGCCCGACGGGGTTCCCGCCGGGGGTCGCGGACCGGCCTGAAAGATTGTCAAGTACCTACAAAAACCCGACCTGAGCTGCGGCGATTGCTGTCGGGGTACCCGCTGAGTAGGGTGTCCCGCATGCCAGCACTCAACGTGGAATTCAGCGATCGGGAACTTGAGGATCTCCGTCAGATCGCGAAGGAGCGCGGTACGACGATGAAGGCCCTGGTCCGTGAGGCGACCGTGGGCGACATCGCGCGGCACCGCGCTCTGGAGGAGGGTGCCGAGGTCTTCCGGCGGTTCTTCGCCGACAACGCCGACGCCTTCGCGGACGCGTTCCCCGACGATGGGCACCGCCGGCCCGGGCAGGCCGCCTGATCATGGCCCCGCTGCTGCACATCGACGTGCCCTGGCTGCTCCAGCGCCACGAGGAGGTCATGCCGGAACAGCCGGCCATCTCGGACTTCTCGGGGCTGGTCGCCGCCGTCGCCCGCCACCGTGTCGACCCCCCGCGCCTGGGCGTCGATCCCGACCCCGCGTGGCGGGCCGCGGCCCTGCTGCACACCATCGCCCTGCTCAAGCCGCTCCCGGCGAGCAACGCGCTGTTCGCCAGCGCGACCGCGGTCGCCTATATGCACGCCTCGGGCGAGGGCATCGACCCGCCCTACGGGGCGCTGATCGACCTGGTCCGCGACATCCTCTCGGGCAAGGCCGATGTCTTCGACGCGGCGGTCCGCATCCGCTCCTGGCGGATCTGAGGGACGGCCGGGCGGCGCCCCGGCCCGCGGCCCGTCACGGGCCGCGGGTGCGGTGCGCCGGTGGACGCGTCGGCGAACGCGCCGGGCGCACCGGGGGCGCGCCGTCCCCCGCGTCAGCCGGCCGAGCCGAGGTCCTCGGCCAGCGCCTGCTTCTCCAGCGACTCCCGCCGCTCCTCGGCCGGGGTGTGGCCGGCCGCCTCCGCCGCCTGCACCCGCTCGGCCTCGGCGAGCAGCGAATGCCCGGTGGCCAGGACGCCGATGCCCAGTGCGACCGCCGCGGCCCCGATGTAGAAGGGCAGATGCACACCGTGGTGCTCGGCGAGCTTGCCCGCGGCGTAGGGGGCCAGACCGCCGCCGATGAAGCGGACGAAACCGTAGGCGGCGGAGGCCACGGGCCGCTCGACCGGGGCGACGGTCATCACCGCCTGGGTGGTGATGGTGTTGTTGATCCCGATGAAGGCGCCGGCCACGATCACCGCCGAGATCAGCGCCGCCTTGGAGTCGGTGAAGACGCCGATCACGAGGATGTCGAGCGCGAACAGCGCCAGATTCAGATACAGGGAGCGGGCTATGCCCAGCCGCGCCTGGAGCCAGGGGGCCCCGAAGACCGAGAAGAAGGCGACCAGCAGACCCCAGCCGGTGAAGACGTAACCGAGTTCATGGGTGCCCAGGCCCATCGGGAACGGCGCGTAGCCCAGGACCGTGAAGAAGCCCCAGTTGTAGCAGAGCGCGGTCAGCCCCATGGTGAGCAGTCCCCGGTGGCGCAGCGCCTTGACCGGGTCGGTGACCCCGGCCCGGCGGGCCGGGGTCGGGGTGGGCTGGACCAGCACGATGGTCGCGATCAGCGCGATGGCCATCAGGACCGCCACTCCGAAGAACGGCCCGCGCCAGCTGATCCCGCCGAGCTCACCGCCCAGCAGCGGGCCGATCGCGATGCCGATGCCCAGGGCGGTCTCGTAGAGGATGATCGCGCCGGCGAAACCGCCGCTGGCCGAGCCGACGATGACGGCGAGGGACGTGGCGATGAACAGGGCGTTGCCCAGGCCCCATCCGGCGCGGAAGCCGACGATCCCGTCGATGCTGCCGGACGCCCCGGCCGCCGCGCTGAAGACCACGATGAGCACCAGACCGGCCACCAGGGTGCGCTTGGCGCCGATCCGGCTGGAGACGAAGCCGGTGACCAGCATGGCCACCGCGGTGACCACCAAATAGCTGGTGAACAGCAGCGACACCTGGCTGGGTGTGGCATGCAGCTGGGCGGAGAGGGAGGGCAGGATCGGGTCCACGAGGCCGATGCCCATGAAGGAGATCACACAGGCGAAGGCGACCGCCCATACGGCCTTCGGCTGCTTGAAGGGGCTGGGGGTGCTGGGGGTGCTGGGGGTGCTGGGATGAGCGGACAACGAGGGGCTCCGTCGGTCAGGGACCGGGCCGTGCCGACATCGATGGCCGTGGCGCGGCGCGGTGCCGGTTGATCAGGAAGCGGTACTCCCCGGGGCCTTCCGGGCCCGTCCCGCGTTCTCGACCAGCCGCTGGAAGGCGGGGGTGGCGGCGCGGACGGCGGTGGCGAGCGCCTCTTGGTCCTCGGGGGAGAGGGTGGCCAGCAGTTCGGCGAGACGGTCGGTACGCCCCCGGCGCCGCTCGGCGAGCAGCTCCCGCCCGGCGTCGGTGATCGCCACCAGCACCACCCGCCCGTCGTGCGGATCGTCGACCCGGGTCACCAGGCCCTGCCGCTCCAGCCGCTGGATCAGCTGGGTCATCGAGGGCTGGGTGACGCCCTCGTCGGCGGCCAGGGCCGTCAGCCGGGACGGGCCCTCCCGGCTGAGCCGGCCGAGGGTCGAGGCGGCGGTGAAGCTGATGTCCCGGTTGGTCAGATGGCGCACCGCGAGGAACGCCAGCTGCTCCAGTGCCTCCGCGACCTCCTCACGGGTCGCGGAGGTGTCGGTCCCCCGGGGCACGGACTGCTGTGTGTATTCCACATCTACATTTGTATCATGCTCCTATATAAGGACCCTATGGAGGAACCTGTACGGGCATGACTCCCGCCGGGGTGCGGGCGCCGCGGGGCACCGCCTCAGCGGAAGATCCCGGTGTGGCCGAGGGAGTAGCGGCCGGGCTGGGGATAGACCGCGAGCCCGTGCGGGCCGCCGCCGACCGGGATCCGGGCGCGCAGTCGGCCGTTGCGGGTGTCGATCGCGTACACCTCGCCGTTGTACCGGCCCGAGAGCCACAGCAGCTTGCCGTCGCTGGACACCCCGCCCATGTCGGGGCTGCCGCCGCCGGGGAGCCGCCACCGGTCGACCAGCTTGCCGGTCCGGAAGGACAGCACCGAGATGGTGCCCTCGCCGCGGTTGGAGATGTACAGGGAACGGGAGTCGCGGCTGACGTACAGGCCGTGGGTGCCCTTCCCGGTGGGCAGCAGCCGCGGCTTGCCGAAGGTGTCGCCGTTGAGCACCCACAGGCCGTTCGCCACCATGTCCGCGACGTACCAGGTCCTGCCGTTCGGTGAGATCTTGACGTCCTGCGGCATGGCCCCGGCGATCGGCAGCCGCTGCTTGGCGACCACCTTCTTTTTCGCCGTGTCCACCTTCAGCAGCTCGCCCGAGAACTCGCACGAGACGATGAAGTAGCGCCCGTCGGGGGAGAAGTCGGCGTGGTTGACGCCGTAGCAGTCCACCGGCACCGACCTGACCACCTTCATGCTGTGTGCGTCCCGGAACACCAGCGCCCGGTCCTTGGAGGCCATTACCACGGCGTACTTGCCCTCCGGGGTGAAGTAGAGGTTGTACGGGTCGTGGACGTCCACCGGGCGGCCCACCCGGCCGTTGGCGGGGTTGATCGGGGTGAGGCTGTTGCCCAGGTCGTTGTTGACCCACAGCGTCCTCAGGTCCCACGAGGGCACCACGTGCTGCGGCTGACGGCCCACCCGGATCGTGCGGACGACCTTGAACTTCTCGGGGTCGATGACGCTCACCGTGTCCGAGAGCGTATTGGGCACGTACACCCGCGACGGGAAGTCCTTCACCGCCGGGGACAGCTTCGCCGGCCGGTCGGCGGCGTACAGGTCATGGGGGTCCAGCGGGGGTGGCATGCCCGGCAGCAGCCGGGCCCGCGCGGCCTTCTTCGCCGCGGCCGACGCCTCCCGAGCGCTCGCCTGTGCCGACGCCGACTTCTCCCCGCCGGGCCGGTGCTCGCCGGAGGAGGCACAGGAGACGACCGCGGCCTGGCACAGCAGCAGGGCCGCCGCGGCCCGGACCGTGGCGCGCCGCGGATGCGTGCGGGGGAGGGGGCGGGACGAGCCACGGACCACGGGTTCCTCCAGTGGTGGGGTGGACACCGACCGTCCCCCGACGCGCCGTGCCCGGCCGTGGCCCCACTCTGGCACCGCCCCGTCCCATCGGCATCCGCCGACGGCCAAGCGGGGGAGGGGCGCGGCGCCCCCGGCCGAAGAGGGCCGGGGGCCGCTGCTCGGCGCGGGGCGTCGCTTGGCGCGGGGTACGCGGGGCGCTGGTTTGGTGCGGGGGCTGTTCGGTACGGGGGCGCTGCTTGGGGCGCGGGCTCTGGCTCGGTGGGGGTGCTGCTTGGTGCGGGACCACGCGAAGGGCTGCTTGGCACGGGGCGTCACTTGGTGCAGGGCGTGCGGGGGCGCGGGGGCTGGCTCGGCGGGGGCGCTGCTTGGGGCGCGGGGCGCTGCTGGCGCGGGGTGCGCGGGCCGCCGCTGAGCACGGGGCCGCCGCTCGGCACGGCCGCTCCTGGCCCCGGGGCGCGGGGCGTCCGGGGCGGTCCGTCCCCGGGCCTGGTCCGGGGGCGCCCCCTACTGAGGACGCTCCCCGGCCCCGTAGGATCGCCGCCGACAACCGGGACACCCCGGGGCCTCGCACGGAAGGGGGACGGACAGGTGCGGTTCGGACTGCTGGGCACCGGACACTGGGCGGCCGAGACCCACGCGGCGGCGCTCGCCGCGCATCCCGTGGCCGAGCTGGCCGGGGTCTGGGGACGCGACCGGTCGAAGGCGCGGGCACTGGCGGACCGCTACGGCACCCGCGCCCACCCGGACGCCGACGCGCTGATCGCCGACGTGGACGCCGTCGCCATCGCCCTCCCGCCGGACATCCAGAGCCCCCTGGCCGAGCGGGCCGCGCTGGCCGGGCGCCATCTGCTCCTGGACAAGCCGCTCGCCTTCACCACCGAGGAGGCCGACCGGGTGGTACGCGCCGTGGACGAGCGCTCACTGGCCTCGGTGGTGTTCTTCACCCGCCGTTTCACCGTGCCCGTCGAGACCTTCCTCCAGGAGGCCGCGGCGGCCGGCGGCTGGGACGGCGGCCGGGTCACCTGCTTCGCCTCGATCTTCCAGCCCGGCAGCCGCTATCACGGCTCGCGCTGGCGGCGGGAGCGCGGCGGGCTGTGGGACGTCGGTCCGCACGCCCTGTCCGTGCTGCTGCCGGTCCTCGGCCCGGTGGCCGAGGTGACCGCACTCGACGGGCCGCGCGGCGCCGCGCACGTGCTGCTGCGCCACCACTCCGGCGCCATCGGCACGCTCGCGCTCACCCTGGACGCCCGGCCCGCCGCCCAGGCGTTCTCCGCCGACTTCTACGGAGAGCGGGGCACCGTCGCGCTCCCCGACGCGGACACCACCGCGGTGGTGGCCTTCGCCACGGCCGTGGACCGGCTGCTGAGCCGCGTCCGCGACGGTGGCGCGGCCGATCCCTGTGACGTACGGTTCGGCCGCGAGGTCGTCGCCGTCCTGGAGGCCGCCGACCGCTCCCGCCGCGAGGGGCGCACCGCCGTACCGCGCTGAGCTCTGGCCGGTTGTGAGCCCCGGCCGGTTCGGAGCCCCGCCGGTTGTGAGCCCCGGCCGGTTCCCGGCCCGGTCGGTTCTGAGCCCCGCCGGTTGTGAGCCCTGGCCGGTTGTGAGCCCTGGCCGGTTCCCGGCCTGGCCGGTTTTGAGCCCCGCCGGTTGTGAGCCCCGGCCGGTTCCCGGTCCGGTCGGCCGGTGTCCGGCATACTCCGGCGTCACCGGGGGAATCGGGGGCCATGACCAAGCTCTGCCTGCCCGATGCCATCCGGGCCTGCCTGTTCGATCTCGACGGTGTACTGACCCGGACCGCGGTGGTGCACGCGGCGGCGTGGAAACAGATGTTCGACGAGTTCCTGCGGCGGCGCGACGGCCCCTCCTTCCGTCCCTTCGACGCGGTCCGCGACTACGACGAGTACGTGGACGGCCGGCCGCGCGCCGACGGGGTGCGCACCTTCCTGGCCTCCCGGGGCATCGATCTCCCCGACGGCGACCCGGACGCTCCGCCCGACGAGGACACCGTCCACGGACTGGGCAACCGCAAGAACATCCTGGTACTGGAGAAGATCCGGAAGGAGGGGGTCGAGGCGTACCCCGGCTCGGTGCGCTTCGTGGCGGCCGCGCGTGCCGCGGGTCTGCGCACCGCGGTCGTCTCCTCCAGCGCCAACTGCCGCGATGTGCTGATCGCCGCCGGTATCGAGTCGCTCTTCGAGGTGCGGATCGACGGTGTGGTCGCCGCCGAGCGCAAGCTGCCCGGCAAGCCCCACCCCGACACCTTCCTGGAGGCCGCGCGGGAACTGGGCACCGCCCCCGAGGCGGCGGCCGTCTTCGAGGACGCCCTGGCGGGCATGGAGGCCGGGCGCGCCGGGCACTTCGGTCATGTCGTCGGCGTGGACCGGGTGGGTCAGGCCGACGCGCTGCGCGCGCACGGCGCCGACACCGTGGTCAAGGATCTCGCCGAGCTGCTGGAGGACGACTCGTGATCACCGATTCCTCGTACGCCGTCGACCCCTGGCTGCTGCGGGAGACCGATCTCCGGCTCGATCTGCTGCCCCAGAGCGAATCGGTCTTCGCGCTCTCCAACGGCCATGTGGGCTGGCGCGCCAACCTCGACGAGGGAGAGCCGCACGGCCTCCCCGGCTCCTATCTCAACGGCGTGTACGAGCGGCGTCCCCTGCCCTACGCCGAGGCCGGATACGGCTACCCCGAGGCCGGCCAGACCATGATCAACGTCACCAATGGCAAGATCATCCGGCTGCTGGTGGACGACGAGCCCTTCGATCTGCGCTACGGGCGGCTGCGCTCCCACGAGCGGGTACTGGATCTGCGCGCGGGAGTGCTGCACCGCACCTGCGAGTGGACCTCGCCCTCCGGCACCAGCGTGCGGGTCCGCTCCACCCGGCTGGTCTCCCTCACCCAGCGGGCCATCGCCGCCGTCGCCTACGAGGTGGAGGCGCTCGACGCCCGTATCCGCGTCGTCGTCCAGTCCGAGCTGGTCGCCAACGAGCAGCTGCCCGAGCGCGGGGGCGACCCCCGGGTGGCCCAGGCCCTGGAATCCCCGCTCGTCCCCGAGGAGAACGCCGCCGACGACAAGCGGCTGCGGCTGATCCACTGCACCGGGGCCAGCCGTCTGCGGGTCGCCGCCGCCGCGGACCACCTGATCACCGGGCCGCCGCCGACCCGCTACGCCAGCGAGAGCGGCGACGACGTCGCCCGGCTGACCGTGACCTCGGTGCTGGAGCCGGGCCAGGTCCTGCGGCTGGAGAAACTGGTCGCCTACGGCTGGTCGGGCGCCCGCTCGCTGCCCGCCGTACGGGACCAGGTCGAGGCCGCGCTGGCCGGGGCCGCCAGCACCGGCTGGCGCGGTCTGGTGGACCAGCAGCGTGAATGGCTGGAGGACTTCTGGTCCCGCTCCGACGTGGAGGTCGAGGGCGACGCCGAGATCCAGCAGGCCGTGCGGTTCGCCCTCTTCCACGTCCTGCAGGCCGGCGCCCGCGCCGAGGAACGGGCCATCCCCGCCAAGGGCCTCACCGGCTCCGGCTACGACGGCCACTCCTTCTGGGACACCGACACCTTCGTGCTGCCCCTGCTCACCTACACCTTCCCCGAGTCCGTGGCCGAGGCGCTGCGCTGGCGCCAGTCCATCCTGCCCGCCGCCCGGGACCGGGCCCGGCAGCTGAACCACGAGGGCGCCGCCTTCCCCTGGCGCACCATCGACGGCTCCGAATGCTCCGCCTACTGGCCGGCCGGCACCGCGGCGTTCCACGTCAACGCCGATGTGGCGGACGCGGTGGTGCGCTATGTCGCGGCCACCGGCGACGAGGAGTTCGAGCGCGAGTCCGCCGTGGAGCTGCTGGTGGAGACCGCCCGGCTGTGGCGTTCCCTGGGCCACCACGACCACCACGGCCGCTTCCACATCGACGGGGTGACCGGCCCCGACGAGTACAGCGCCGTCGCCGACGACAACGTGTACACCAACCTCATGGCCCAGTCGAACCTGCGGGCCGCCGCGGACATCGTCGAACGCCACCCGGACAAGGGCCACGAACTGGGCGTCGACGACGAGGAGGCCGCCGTCTGGCGGGACGCCGCCGAGTCCATGACCGTCCCGTACGACAAAACCCTGGGCGTCCACGAGCAGTCCGCGGGCTTCACCGGCCACCAGGAGTGGGACTTCCAGGGCACCCGCGCCGACCAGTATCCGCTGATGCTCCACTTCCCCTATTTCGACCTGTACCGCAAGCAGGTGGTCAAACAGGCCGACCTGGTGCTGGCGATGTATCTGCGCGGCGAGTGCTTCACCGAGGAGCAGAAGGCCCGCAACTTCGACTACTACGAACGGCTGACGGTGCGGGACTCCTCGCTGTCCGCGTGCGCCCAGGCCGTGATGGCCGCCGAGGTCGGCCATCTGCGGCTGGCCTACGACTATCTGGGCGAGGCGGCCCTGATGGACCTGCGGGACCTGGAGCACAACACCCGCGACGGTCTGCACATCGCCTCGCTCGCCGGCACCTGGATCGCCCTGGTCGCCGGATTCGGCGGTATGCGGCACCGCGACGGCGGCCTGGCGTTCTCGCCCAAGCTGCCCGAGAAACTGGCCCGGCTCACCTTCACCATGCAGGTGCTGGGCCGGCGGCTGCGCGTGGAGATCACCGACCGCAGCGTCACCTACTCCCTGGCCGAGGGCGCGCCGCTGGAGATCCGGCACTACGGCAGGCCCCTCACCGTCTCCGAGAAGACGCCCCGGACCTGCGACATCCCCGACGGGACCGCCCGTCCCGAGCCACGTCAGCCCCCCGGCCGCCGTCCGCACCGCCGCGCCTGAGACACGGCGCGCAGCCACGCCGAGGAGGGCGCGATGGACCCGCTGGAGGCTCTGGACCGGATCGCGTTTCTGCTGGAGCGCGACCAGGCGCCGACCTACCGGGTGCGCGCCTTCCGCACGGCCCAGGAGGTGCTGGCCGGGCTGGACCCCCGGGAGGTGGAGCGGCGTGCCGCCAACGACACCCTCCGGTCGCTGAAGGGGGTCGGCCCGAAGACCTCCCAGGTGGTCCGGGAGGCGCTGCGGGGGCAGGTGCCCGGGTACCTGGCGAAGCTGGAGGCCGGGGCCGCCGGGACCGGGCGGGAACCGGACGGGGACGCGGCCGAGCTGTGCGCCGCGCTGCGCGGGGACTGCCACATGCACTCGGACTGGTCCGACGGCGGTTCCCCGATCGAGCTGATGGCCCGTACGGCGGCGCGGCTGGGACACGCGTGGGCGGTGCTCACCGACCATTCCCCGCGGCTGACGGTGGCCCGCGGCCTCTCGGCGGACCGGCTGCGCGCCCAGCTGGACGCGGTGGCGGAGCTGCGCGAGACGCTCGCCCCGTTCCGGCTGCTCACCGGGATCGAGGTGGACATCCTCCCGGACGGCTCCCTGGACCAGGAGCCGGAGCTGCTGGACCGGCTGGACGTGGTGGTGGCCTCGGTCCACTCCAAGCTGCGGATGGACGCCGGAGCGATGACCCGGCGGATGGTCGCCGCCGTCAGCGATCCGCTGGTCGATGTGCTGGGCCACTGCACCGGACGGCTGATCGGCGGAAAGCGCCCGGAGTCGGTCTTCGACCACGAGGAGGTCTTCGGCGCCTGCGCCGCGTCGGGCACCGCCGTGGAGATCAACTGTCGGCCGGAGCGGCTGGACCCACCGCGCCGGCTGCTCCGGCAGGCCGTGCGGGCGGGGACGTACTTCGCCATCGACACCGACGCGCACGCGCCCGGCCAGCTCGACTGGCAGCCCTACGGATGCGCGCGGGCGGTGGCGTGCGAGGTGCCGAAGGAGCGCGTCATCACCACCTGGACGGCCCGGCAGCTGGTGGAGTGGACCCGCACCCGCCGGCCCCCGCGCCGCGCCGGCGAGGAGCCCCCGCGCCGCGCTGGCGGGGAGAGCTGACGGCCGGAACCGGGCCACCGCAGGGCGCCGGTAGGATGCGTGGACGGCGCGGAAGACCGGGCCCACGGCCCGATCCGCTTGCCGAAGACTTCCCGGAGATCCGCTTCCCGAGGCGGAGCCACGGGCGGCACACCGGCGGACGCGCCGCGCGGTCAGGACCGGGGAGGCGCACACGATGAGCGGCACGGACGGGCCCGGAGAGCCGGACCGGCGCACGCCGGACCTGGCGCCCGCGGAGCCCGAGGGCGGGGAGTCCGCCTGCTGGCTGGAGAAGGTCTGCGCCGAGTGCGGCGCGATCCAGGACACCGCCCCCTTCGACCGCTGCGCGCGCTGCGGAGCCGTCAGGGAGTGAGCGCGCGGGCCCCCGGCCGTCCGCCCCGGTGGCCAACTCCGCCCGGCCGCCCACCGGGTACGGTCTGATCATGACCCCCGGGGCGGAGCCGGCGTCCGCCGGACACCCGTGGCCGCCGTACCGCGCCCGGAGGTGAGCTATGGCATCACGGACCACCGGGGGGCTTCGCCGTCGTGTTCTCCACCTCCTCATCCGCCCCGCCGTCCCCCTCGGGGACGGCACACATGGTCGTCTGCGGCGACGACGCGCTCGCGCACCGCCTGGCCGCCGAGCTGCACGACGTCTACCGGGCACGGGTGACGGTCGTCATCCCGGGCGATGTCCCCCTGGCCGACCCCACGGGGCAGCCGACGGCGGGATGGCGCGCGGCAGGCCGCACCTCCGCGCTCTTCGGCCGGTTCACCGCGGCGGTCGGCCGGGTCCCGCTGCCCCGCCCGCAGACCGCGGACGACGCCTCCCCGCACGGGGGAGTGCGGGTCATGGAGGCCCCGGCCCTGGACGACGAGGTGCTGACCGAGGCGGGCGCGGAGCACGCGACGGCCCTCGCCCTGGTCCATGACGACGACGAGACCAACATCCACGCCGCGCTGCGCGCCCGCCGCCTCAACCCCCGGCTGCGGCTGGTGATCCGGCTCTACAACCGCAAGCTCGGCCAGCACCTGGAGGAGCTCCTCGACGAGGCGGCGCGGGTCGCCGACCCCGGCATCGACGCCGCCGAACTCGACGCCACCACCACCGTGCTGTCGGACGCCGACACCGTGGCGCCCGCACTGGCGGCCACCGCCGTCGCGGGCACCAGCAAGGTGCTCCAGGCCGACGGGCTGCTGCTGCGCGCGGCCGAGCGCACCCCGCCCGGCCCCGACGAGGTCGCCCGTCCCGGACTGTGCACCCTCGCCCTGCTCTCCTCCACCACCAGCGACCCCGGTGGCAGCGAGGGCTCGGACAGCAGCGGGGACGAACGGCCCGTGCTGCTGCCCGGTGACGAGGACGTCGCCGCCGCCACCGGACGCGACACGGTGGTGCTCGAGGCCATCTCCGCCACCGGCCCGCCGCTGCCGCCCCGGCGGCTCGGCAGCCGCAGACTGCCGCTCGCCTCGCTCTTCTCCCGCCGGCTGCGCTGGTCCGTCGCCGGAATGGCCGTCGCCGTGCTCGCGCTCACCATCGTCTCCTGGCAGCTCACCGGGGCCGGGCTGCTCCGCGCGGCCTACCTCACCGTGCTGGACGTGCTGGCCATCGACGACCCGGCGCTCGACGAGCCGACCGGACGCAAGATCCTCCAACTGCTGGCCGGGCTGACCGGACTGCTCCTGCTGCCCGTCCTGGTGGCCGCCGCACTCGAGGCGCTGGGCACCTTCCGCACCGCGTCCACGCTGCGCCGCCCCCCGCGCGGCCTCTCCGGCCATGTCGTCCTGCTCGGACTCGGCAAGATCGGCACCCGTGTGCTGGCCAGGCTCCGGGAGATGGACATCCCCGTGGTGTGCGTGGAGGAGGATCCGGGGGCCCGTGGCATCCCGCTGGCCCGCGAGCTGGGGGTGCCCACCGTGATCGGCGACGTCACCCACGAGGGCGTCCTGGAGGCCGCCAAGATCCAGCGGGCGCACGCCCTGCTGGCCCTGACGAGCGCGGACACCACGAATCTGGAGGCGACTTTGTACGCCCGCTCGGTCAAACCCCGGCTGCGGGTGGCGCTGCGCCTGTACGACGACGGCTTCGCCACCGCCGTCTTCCGCACCCTGCGCGCGGCCCATCCGCGGGCACTGACCCGCAGCCGCAGCGTCTCCAGCCTGGCGGCGCCCGCCTTCGCCGGGGCGATGATGGGGCGTCAGATACTCGGCGCCATACCGATCGAGCGCAGGGTGCTGCTCTTCGCCGCCCTGCACGTCGCCGGGCATCCGCGGCTGGAAGGGCGTACCGTCGCCGAGGCGTTCGTGCCGGGCGCCTGGCGGGTGATCGCGCTGGACGCGGCGGAACCCGCGGACCGGCGACGCGACCTCGCGGCGCCGCCCTACGACGGCGCCGCCCAGGAGCCCGCCCTGGTGTGGGACCTGCACCCCGGTTACGTCCTGCGGCCACAGGACCGTGTGGTGCTGGCCGCCACCCGCCAGGGGCTGGGGGACATCCTCGCGAGCGCCACGGCCCGCCGGAGCTGACCCGTCCGTCGCCACAGGCCCGCTCCGGCGCGTCCCGCTGTGCCCGCGACGCCCGGCCCGGCACCGCGCCGCGGTGCCGGGCCGGGCGGG
>NZ_BBOX01000265.1 GCF_001553455.1 Streptomyces hygroscopicus subsp. hygroscopicus | reverse complement strand
CTTGTGGCATGGCGTCCGCCCGGGATGCGATGATGCCGGGCGACATGGGCGACGGCGGAACGAGGAAGCCGGTGTGAATCCGGCGCGGTACCGCCACTGTGACCGGCGAGCGGATCCCGAAGGGGCCACTGCCCGCGTGCGCGGGTGGGAAGGCGGGGACGAGCACCGACCCGGGAGCCAGGAGACTCACGCGGTCGCCTCCTCGACGCAGCGGGGCGGATTTCCCCGTAAGGAGGGTGGTTCTCCATGCCCATCGGACCGACCGACCCGGTGCCGTGCCGGGTGACCGTGTGCCGGGACTGCTGCTGCGGCAGCCCCAAGGTGACCGGGATCGACCACGCGGAGCAGACCGCCCGGCTCGGGCGGGAGGCGCCCGTGCGGGTCTCGGCATGTCTGGACGTGTGCGACCAGGCCAATGTGGTCGTGGTGCAGCCGTCGTCCGCCGGGCGTGCCGCCGGAGCCGGACCGGTGTGGCTCGGCCTGGTCAACGACACCGACGCGACTGAGGACATCGCGGCCTGGGTCCGGGCGGGCGGCCCCGGGGTCGCACCGCTGCCCGACATCCTCGAGCTGTACGCCTTCACCCCGCGGGAGCGGCGCTCCCGGTCCGCTCCGCCGCCGGGCGGCGGGGGCTGACCACCCGTGGCCCCCCGTCCCGGAGCCGGTCGTGCGGCAGGACTCTGGCGGCTCCGCACCCTGTGGGCTACCGTCGGTAACGCGTTGCCGCCGGGCAACCTCGTTCGTGTCTCCCGCACCCTCCGAACCCCCTTCCGGAAGGCAGCCCATGGAGAACCCCAGAGACAACTGCGCCTCCGCCGCCGGGATCAGCCGCCGCCGAGCCCTGACCGCGGCGGGCGGTGTGCTCGCCGGTGCCGCGCTCGCCCAGGCGGCGGCCCCGGCCTTCGCCGCGTCCGGGGCGTCCGCGGACGCGGACGCGATCGTGGTCGGCGGCGGGCTCGCCGGACTGGTCGCCACGGCCGAACTGGCGGCCGCGGGGCGCACGGTGCTCCTCCTCGACCAGGAGCCCGAGAGCAACCTGGGCGGCCAGGCGTTCTGGTCCTTCGGCGGCCTGTTCTTCGTCGATTCCCAGGAACAGCGGCTGATGGGCATCAAGGACTCCCGCGAACTGGCCTGGCAGGACTGGCTGGGCACGGCCGGTTTCGACCGGGGCGTCACCGACCCCGGCGGCCAGGACTACTGGGCCCGCAAATGGGCCGAGGCGTACGTGGACTTCGCCGCCGAGGAGAAGCGGTCCTGGCTGCACGGGCTGGGCGTGCGCTGGTTCCCGATCGTCGGCTGGGCCGAGCGCGGTGGCGGCCTCGCGGACGGGCACGGCAACTCGGTGCCGCGTTTCCACGTCACCTGGGGCACCGGTCCGGCCGTGGTCGAGCCGTTCGAGAAGAAGGTGCGGGCCGCCGTGAAGGACGGGCTGGTGACCTTCAAGTTCCGCCACCGGGTGGACGATCTGGCCGTCACCGGCGGTGCCGTCACCGGGGTCGGCGGCGCGGTCCTGGAGCCGAGCGACGCCGCCCGCGGCAAACCCAGCTCGCGCACCGTGGTGGGCCACTTCGAGTTCACCGCCCCGGTGGTGATCGTCACCTCGGGCGGTATCGGCGCCAACCACGAGCTGGTCCGGCGGAACTGGCCGGACCGGCTCGGCTCACCGCCCACGTTCATGGTCACCGGTGTCCCGGCGTACGTGGACGGCCGCATGCTCGCGATCACCGAGAAGGCGGGCGGACGGATCGTCAACCCCGACCGGATGTGGCACTACACCGAGGGCCTCAGGAACTACGACCCGATCTGGCCGGGCCATGGCATCCGCATCCTGCCGGGCCCGTCGTCGATGTGGTTCGACGCCACGGGCAAGCGGTTCGCCACCCCCGACATCCCGGGCTACGACACCCTGCACACCCTCGGGTCGATCACCGCCACCGGCTACGACTACTCCTGGTTCGTCACCACCCAGAAGATCCTGGCGAAGGAGTTCGCCCTCTCGGGCTCGGAGCAGAACCCGGACCTGACCAACAAGGACCTCCTCCAGCTCCTCTCCCGCATCTGGCAGACCCCCGAGCCCATCCAGCGGTTCAGGGACAAGGGCGAGGACTTCGTCGTCGCCGAAACCCTGCCCCAACTGGTCGCGGGCATGAACAAGCTGACCGGCGACGGCCTGATCGACCTGGCGGACCTCACCCGGCAGATCGAGGCCCGCGACCGCGAGATCGACAACCCGTACACCAAGGACGTCCAGGTGATGGGCATCCGCAACGCGCTCGCCTACCCCGGGGACGCCCTCAGCCGCACCGCCTCCGCACACCGGATCCTGGACCCGGGCGCCGGGCCGCTGATCGCCGTACGCCTCAACATCCTCACCCGCAAGACCCTCGGCGGCCTCCAGACCGACCTCTCCGGCCGTGTCCTGGACGCCTCCGGCGCCCCGATCACCGGCCTCTACGCGGCCGGTGAGGTGGCGGGCTTCGGCGGTGGCGGGGTGCACGGCTACCGCTCCCTGGAGGGCACCTTCCTCGGCGGCTGCCTGTTCTCGGGCCGCGTGGCGGGAAGGGCCGCGGCGGCCGCGACCGCGACCTGAACCGGCGGCCACGGCCGCGCGGCGCCGCCCGGGTGCCGGGTGCTGGTGCCCGGGTGCTGGTGCCCGGGTGTTGGTGTCCGCCCAGCGGAACGGCCGGCGTCGGCGGGCGCCCGCGCGCCCGTCGCGGTCTTCCGGCGGACCCTCTCGGCCGGGCGTGTGGCTCGACGGCGGGGGCGCCACGGCGGGGCCGAGCGGAGTCGCCCGTCCCCCGCCGGGCCAGTCGCCCGTCCCCCGCCGGGCCGCCCGAACGGCGACCCGTGTAGGGCACAACGGCACGGTAGCGTAGCGGCCGACACGGCGTCAGGTGTGGTGAGCACCCATCCGGGAGAACAGCGAGGAATCCCTATGCGGCACGAGATCGGCCCCCTGCGGCAGGAGACCGGCCCCGAATCGATCCTCCAGGTCGGGCTCGGCTTCATGGCATCGAAGGCGCTGCTCACCGCGGTGGAACTGGATCTGTTCTCCGAGCTCGCCAAGGGCCCCCGCGCGGGCGCCGACCTGGCCGGGGCGCTCGGACTGCACCCCCGGGGCGCCGCCGACTTCCTCGACGCCCTGGTCGCCCTGGGATTCCTGGAGCGGTCCGGTGGCGAGTACCGCAACGGCCCGTCCGCCGACACCTTCCTCGACCGCGGGAAGGACACCTACGCCGGCGGCGTTCTGGAGATGGCCAACAGCCGTCTGTATCCCTTCTGGGGCTCGCTCACCGAGGCGCTGAGAACGGGGCACCCGCAGAACGAGCACAAGCACGGGGGCGATGTGTTCGACGCCATCTACCGGGACGAGGAGGGCCTGGAGCGGTTCCTGCACGGGATGACGGGGCTCAGCATGGGCAAGGCGCTGGTGATAGCCGAGCGGTTCCCGTGGGCCGACTACCGGACGGTGCTGGACGTCGGGGGAGCGGTCGGCTGCGTTCCGGTGGCGGTGGCCCGGCGCCACCCCCATATGAGCGGCGGTGTCTTCGAGCTGCCCCGGGTGCGGCCGGTCTTCGAGAAGTACGTGGCGTCCTTCGGCCTGGAGGACCGGCTCACCTTCCACGGAGGCGACTTCTTCACCGATGACCTGCCCGGTGCCGATGTCATCGTGCTGGGCCAGATCCTGCACGGCTGGGGCCTTCAGGAGAAGCGGCTGCTGCTGAAGAAGGCGTACGACGCCCTTCCCGACGGGGGAGCGGTGCTGGTCTACGACGCCATCATCGACGACGACCGCAGGGAGAACACCTTCGGGCTGCTGGCGAGCCTGAACATGCTCATCGAGACCCGGTCCGGTTTCGAGTACACCGCCGCCGACGGCCACGCCTGGATGGCGGAGACGGGCTTCCGCGACAGCCGGATCGAACCGCTGACGGACGGTTACTCCATGCTGGTGGGCATCAAGTAGCCGCGGCGGACCGCCCCGGCGGACGGCCCCGGCCCGGCACCGGGCCGGGGCCCTCCTGGGACGGGCCCGTGGGAAGGCCCCGGCACCACCGCGGCCCGGAACCCAGAGACCCTCATGAGCCGTCTAGAAGCGGTAGCGCAGGATCCGGCCCACGTCCCGGAAGCCGGGCAGACGCGCCATCACCCGCATGCTCATCCGGCCCGCGGCGGGCATCTTCTCCACGCCCGGCATGTCCACGCTGCGCACCGCGTCGAGGCAGGTCAGCCCCGGGTGCCAGGTCTCGACCTCATGGGGGTCGGCCAGGCCCCAGTGCAGGGTGGCGCCCGCGTTGCGCACCGCGGGGACCATCTTCTGGAGCCGGATGCCCAGCGGCCCGTAGACGTCGAAGAGCAGCTGACCGCTGGGGAACCGCCCGGTGATCCGCTGGATCAGCCGCTTGGCCTCCTCCTTGCGCAGATACATCGTCAGCCCCTCGGCGACGACCACGGTGGGCCGGTCGTCGGGCACCTCGCGCAGCCACGCCTCGTCGGTCACCGAGGCGCCGACCGTCTCGTAGTGCCCCGACGGCTCGGGAAGCAGCCGCCGGCGCAGCTCGATCACCTCGGGGTAGTCCACGTCGAGCCAGCGCACCGACGGCGGCGGGGCGAGCCGCTGCACCCGTGTGTCGAGACCGCAGGCGAGATGGAGCACGGTGGCCTTCTGGTGTTCGGCCAGGAACTCCACGGTCCAGTCGTCGAGCTGTTTCGCCCTCAGGGCGATGCCGACCGCGGTGGTGTCCGTCATCCCCGTTCTGCCGAAGTCGTAGGCCACCCGCTCCACCGCCTCCCGGGCCGCGTGGTCGTGCAGGACGGAGTCCGGTGAGCGGCTGTCCACCGCCCTGCCGTACAGCGTGGCGAGCAAGGTCTCCTGGGCGCCACTGAGAGTGATCTTTTCGCGATCCATGGTTCCTCGTCGATGTGGGGGTGCCGGACGGACGATTCCGCTCGGCCGTGCACGGAACGGACAGAACCCGTGTCCGTACGGTCCCACGCTCACCCGGACAAAAGCGACCGGCCCCTGGGCCATTCGAGTTCATCCGGCCACATCCGAGGGACGGGCGTCAGTGGTCCCCGCCGTCGCCCTGGGCCAGCCACAGGTCGGGCCCGAAGACCTCGTAGTGGATCGCGGAGGGGTGCACACCCCGTTCCAGCAGCTGGGTCCGCACCGACCGCATGAAGGGCAGCGGTCCGCACAGATACACCTGGACACCGTCCGGGATCTCGATGCCGGACAGGTCGGCGCGTCCGGTGCGCTCGGCCGGCCAGTCGCCCTCGGGCCGCTCGTACCAGACCTGGGCGGTGCCCCGCGCCAGCTTGGTGACCAGCCGCTCCTGGTCGGCGCGCAGGGCGTGGTCGGCGGGTGAGCGGTCGGCGTGGACGACGACGACCGGGCCCTGGTGGCCGGTGGCGACCAGGGCCTCCAGCATGGCCACCATCGGGGTGCAGCCGATGCCCGCGGAGGCGAGCAGCAGCGGCGCGTCCGTGGCGTCGAGCACGATGTCGCCGTAGGGCGCGGAGACGGTGAGCAGGTCGCCCTCGTGGACCTGGCCGTGCAGATGTCCGGAGACCTCACCGGCCGGTCCCTCGCCCTCGTCCAGGCGCTTGACGGCGAAGGAGCGCACCGTGGCGCCGGGGGCGTTGGTCAGGCTGTACTGCCGGATCTGCCGGGCCCCGTCGGCCAGTTCCACCTGCACCGAGACGTACTGGCCCGCCTTGAACGCCGGGGCGGGGCGGCCGTCGGCCGGCCGGATCCGGAAGGTGACCACATCCGCCGTCTCCTGGATCCGCTCGGCCACCTCCCACTGCCGCCAGGTCCCGCCGGCCAGCGCACCCTGCTCCGCGTACAGCCGCCGTTCGATCTCGATCAGGGAGTTGGCCATCAGCCAGTAGACCTCGTCCCAGGCGGCGGCCACCTCCTCGGTGACCGCGTCGCCGAGCACCTCCGCGATGGCGGCGGACAGATGGCGGTGCACCACCGGATACTGCGTGGCGCTCACCCCGAGGGAGGCGTGCTTGTGCGCGATCCGGCTCAGCAGGGCGTCGGGGCGCACGCCCGGCCGCTCCACCAGGGCGGTGGCGAACGCGGCGATCGCGCCCGCGAGGGCCTGCCGTTGGGTGCCCGCGCTCTGGTTGGCCCGGTTGAACAGGTTCCGCAGCAGTTCGGGGTGGGCCGTGAACAGCTTCCGGTAGAACAGGTCGGTGATGGTGCCGATGGCCTCACCGACGGCGGGAAGCGTGGCGCGGACGGTTTCGGCGGACTTCTGGGAGAGCATGGACGGGCCTAACTGGTATGTCAGATTCGCATTATGCGGCGTGCGGAAACCGGGTGTGGCGACCTCCGTGTCGTCACGGCACGGCGGAACGGGGCGCGGGATCCGCACCCCGGGGCGACGGACTCACGTCGGGCGCGCGTCCGACCAGTCCCAGCAGTACGGGACCGGTCGGGGACGCCACCAGGTCCTCGACCGTCAGGGGGTCGAGCGAGGCGAGGAACGCCTCCTGTGCCCGGCGCAGGGCCATGCGCAGCCGGCAGCCCTGCCGCAGCGGACACGGTGTGTCCCCCTCGCAGTCGACGACATCGCCGACCCCCTCGAACTCACGGACCAGCCGGCCGACCGAGGCGGTGCGCCCGGTCGCGGTGAGCGTCAGCCCACCGCCCCGTCCGCGCCGTGTCTCGATCACGCCCAGGTGCTGCAGCCGGGCCGCCACCTTGGACAGATGGCTGTGGGGCACCTGCATCTCCCCGGCGATCTGCCGGGCGGTGCTGGGCTCGGCTCCGCTGACCGCCAGTCGCATGACCGTGCGGAGCGCCAGGTCCGTCGACTTCGTCAACCGCATGCGTCGCACATTACGTGAATGCGAATCTGAGATGCAATTTATCCGGATGTGATCTGCGTCGGCCGTCGGTCACCGGCCACCGGGCGGCCGCCGGCGCAGGGCCCGGGTCACCGACCAGGCGACGGACACCATGGGCACGGCCACGACCGCCCCGACCACCCCCGCGACGATGCTCCCGGCGATGACCGAGATCGCCACCACCACGGGATGGAGCCGCACCGCCCAGCTCATCACCAGCGGATGCAGCACATGGCCCTCGAACTGGCCGACCGCCACGATCAGCAACAGCACCACGGCCGCGACGGCCGGACCCCGCCCGGCCAGGGCCACCACCGTCGCCACCGCCAGCGCGATCGGCGAGCCGATCAGCGGAACGAAGGTGGCGAAGAAGACCAGCAGCGACAGCGGCAGGGCCAGCGGCACCCGCAGCAGGAGCAGGGCGACCCCGACCAGGGTCGCGTTGGAGGCGGCCACGACGATGATGCCGCGGGTGTACCCGGCGAAGGTGCTCCACGCCGCCCGCGCCGCCCGGTCCAGCGGAGGTCCGGCGCCCTCGGGGAGCTGGTCCCGGAACCACCGCCACATCCGGTCGCCGGAATGGATGAAGAAGATCGAGCAGAACAGCGCCAGGAACGCGGCCGTGAGCGCCTCCACGACCCGTCCCGCGCTGCTGAGCGCCTTGCTGATCAGTGTCGTGCGATGCCGCGACACGAACGAGGTGATCCTGTCGTGGGCCCCCGACAGCACACCGTGCCGGACGCGGAACGGAGGCCCCTCCAGCCACCGCTCGATCCGGCCGATCCCGCCCCGTAGCTCCCCCACCAGCCGGCCCGCCTCCGCGGCCGCCGCGCTCCCCACCAGCGTCAGCAGCCCCAGCACCGCGAAGAGCGTGCCGAACACCGCCACCGCCACCGCCAGCGGCCTCGGGAGCGCCCGCGCCAGCAGATCGGCCAGTGGCCGCAGCAGGGCGGTGGCCACCAGCGCCAGGAACACCGCGACCGCGACCAGCTCGAACCGCCCCAGCACCGTGAACGCCAGGTAGACGGCCACCCCGATGACCACCAGACGCCACGCGTACGCGGCGGCCAGCCGCAGCCCGGGATGGACCCGCCCGCGCTCGCCCCCCGCCCGGCGGACCGCCGCCGCCAGGGCCGCGGAACCCGAGCGGCGGGCCCGCGCCACCGCACGCGAGGCC
>NZ_BBOX01000264.1 GCF_001553455.1 Streptomyces hygroscopicus subsp. hygroscopicus | reverse complement strand
GCGCCGGGCGCCGCACCGGGGCGAGCTACGCCCCGCCCCCGGCGTTCGCCACCTCCGCATCACGCTCGTACCGGGCACCTGCGCGGGGAGCCCTTTCGGCATTCGAACTGCCGTACTTTAGTACGGGGTTGTCCGCTTTTGTCGACGACTGTGTAACAGCGGTTAGCCCGTGGAGCGGGCGCGGGAATGGCGGGGGCATGAGCCACAACACGCCGCTGTCCCCCCGCCCCCTCCACCACCTCTCGGACGTCCAGCGCCGCGTCCTGACCACACGCCAGCTGCGTGAGCACGGGGTCACCGCGTCCGTCGCCGCGGAGCGCTGCCGGGCCGGCGGGCCCTGGCAGCAGATCCTGCCGGGCGTCCACCTGCTCCACCCCGGCCCGCCGACCAGCGAGGAGCGGCTGCTGGCCGCGCTGCTGTACACCGCGAGCCGGGGCCAGGGGGCCGACGGCGGGGCGCCGGGCGACCGCGGCCCGCGTGACGGGGCGATGATCACCGGGCTGGCCGCGCTCGCCCTGCACCACTTCTCCTCCGCTCCCCCGCTGGCCTCCCTGGACCACGTCGACGTCCTGGTGCCGCGCGCCCGGCGGCTGCGCGCCACCGGCTTCGTCCGCTTCGTCCGGGCCACCACCCTGCCCGGCGCCCAGTACCTCGCCGGGGTGCCCACCGCCCCGGTGGCCCGCGCCCTCGCCGACGCGGTCGCCCGGCTCACCGACGCCGCGCTGGTCCGGGGACTGCTCACCGAGTCCGTGCGCCACGGCCACTGCGAGGCGGCGGCCGTCGTCGCGGAGCTGAGCGCGGCCCGGCTGCTGTCCCGGCCGCATGTCGTGGACGCCGTGGACGCGCTGCTCGCCGAGGGCCGGTCGATCGCCGAGGGGCGGCTGTACGACCTGGTGCGCGGCCACCACCTGCCCGAGCCGCTGTGGAACGTGGAGCTGCGGCTGCCCGGCGGACCCGCCCTCGGCGGGGTGGACGCCTACTGGCGGGAGCAGGCGGTGGCCGTGGAGATCGACGCACGGGCGCCGCGCCAGGACCAGGACGCCTGGCACGGCGGCTCCGGCCGGTCCCGCGAACACCTGGAGCGGCTCGGCATCACGGTCGTGCGGGTCACCCCGAGGAAGCTCCGGGAGTCCCTGGAGGAGCAGGCCGCGGTGGTGCGGACCGCCCTGATCGCGGCGGCCGACCGCGCCCCGGCCTCCTATGTGGTGGTGCTGCCCCGCTGATGCCACTGATGCCGCTGATGCCGCCGGTGCCCCGGGCCCCGGCGCGGGCGGCGGTCACACCTTGCGCAGCAGCAGTTCGGTGTTGCGGTCCGTGGGGTCGCCGGCGAGCTTCTGGCTGACGCCGGGCGCGTTGAAGGAGAGCTCGCGGTACAGGGCCGCCAGACCGGTCTGGGACAGGTCCGAGAAGTCCGTGCGGTGCGGTGCGGCCGACTCGACGAGCGTGGTGAACAGCGAGAGCGTGCCGTCGTGGTTGTCCACCACTTCGATCACCCGCGCCAGCTGGGGGAAGTCCACGTGCGAGGCGGTGGTGATCTCCCAGAAGGTGGAGCGCGGGGTGATCTCGTTCCGGTGGCTGTGGCCGTTGATCCAGGCGAGCACCCGGGGGTGGCGCTGGAGGAGGGCGACGACCTCGTCCCCGCCGTGGCGGGCCTCGCCGGGCCGGGCCGGGTCGCGGTTCTGGTTGTCCAGGCTGCGGCTGTAGTGGTGACTGAAGACGATCACGTAGTCGTCCCGGTGGGCCCTGAGGGTCCGCTCCAGCCAGCGCAGTTGCGCGGTGCCGAGCGAACCGGTGTAGTGGCCGCCCGGGTCGGTGGTGTCCAGGCTGATGCCCACCACGTCGTCGGAGATCCGGAACGCGTAGTAGAGGGTGCCCTGGTCGAGGTTGTCCCGGGTGTAGCCGTGGCCGGCCGGACCGGGGCCGGTGGCGGCCGGGTCGAGATGGGCGGCCAGGTATTCGGCCCGGGTGAAGGGGGCGCGGCGCTCATCGGGGGTGACCGTGCGCATGTCCTTGGTGTGCGCCTCCAGCAGCGCCTTCATCCGCGTGCCCCGGGGGTCGGTCCCCTGGCGCGTCGCCTGGGAGAACCTCTCGGCCTCCGCGGCGGAGATGATCTCCAGTTTGCGCTTCCCGGTGGCGAAGTCCGTGGCGTAGTCACGGCCGAAGGAGTAGACGCCGCCCGCCAGATCGTCGTGGTTGCCGACGGTGGAGTACCACGGCAGCCGCAGTCCGGGGCTGTTGACGGTGCGCAGCGCGGCCTCGAGGAAGCCGTCGAGACGCGGGAAGCCGAGCGCCTTGTCCGCGTCGCGCAGCGCCTGGTCGGGGTGCCAGAACGCCGTGTGCCCGCTGTTCTGGACGCCCTCGTAGTGGCGTGGGTCACCGGTGTTGGGAGTGATCCGGCCGCCGTTCATCACGGCCAGGAACCACTCCAGCTCGATCCTGGCGTTGTTGTCGGTGTTGTCGCCGGTGGTCATGACGAACGACAGCGGCGCCCCGGTGGCCGGTCCGCCGCGCAGACCGTTGATCCGCTCGATGAGCGAGGCGGCCCCGGCGACGGTCAGCGCCTCGTGCGGCCGCCACGCCCCGGGGCGCCCGGCGCGCAGGAACTCGTAGCGCATCGGGTGCTGGACATCGGTCAGGTGCAGATCCGTGAGCTGGACGAACGAGGCGAGGGCGGTGCGCCGGCCGGCGCGGCCGGCCTTGGCGCCGGTGATCTCGGTACGGACCGCACGGGCCCAGGCGGGGCCCGCGGCGAGCCGCCGGTAGCCGGTGGTGCCGCGCGCCGCGGAGAACGCCTCCAGCGTGGTGCCGGCCTTCGAGGGCGCCGCGGGGGCCTGTGCCACCCGGCGGGCCGCGGCGTGCGCGGTGGCGGGCGGGCGGAGGCGGCCGGCCGGACGCCGCCGTCGCCGGGCCCGGACGGACGGACGCCCGACCGACCGGCCGGTCGGCGGCCGGTCGGGTCGG
>NZ_BBOX01000263.1 GCF_001553455.1 Streptomyces hygroscopicus subsp. hygroscopicus | reverse complement strand
AGCCCCAGACCGGCCGTGGCGCCGGTGGCGGCGGTGGCGGCGAGGAAGGTGCGCCGGTCGAGGGCGGCGACGGCAGCTGCGGCGGACCGTACGGACCGTATGCGGGACATGCGCGATCTCCCCGAGTGGACACGCGGTGACGGGCGGACAGCGGGGCTGTCCTCACCTCGGATCGTTGGCACCGGGGGTGGCCTGGGAGTGAACGAGACGGCAACGCCGGCCGCCGATATCCACACGTGGATCTTGGCGGTGGCAAACGGTCATCGCGCCCTGGGGAACCGGAATCCTCTCGCTCACCCGGCGTTCATCCGCGCTGGGAACCGCATCCGCCGTGGGAAAAATCACGGGACGGTAACGGGCCCGCCTGAGACACTTGCCAGGAGGGTAGGCGCCTCGAGCAGGCACGACCAAGGAAAAGGGCTGATATGAGGATCGGAATCGTCGGAGCGACCGGCCAGGTCGGCGGAGTGATGCGCAAGGTGCTCGCCGAGCGCGACTTCCCGGCCGAGCAGCTGCGGCTGTTCGCCTCCGCCCGCTCGGCCGGCCGTACGCTCCCGTGGCGCGGTACCGAGATCGCGGTCGAGGACGCGGCCACGGCCGACTACTCCGGACTGGACATCGTGCTCTTCTCCGCCGGCGGCGCCACCTCCAGGGCGCTGGCCGGGAAGGTCGCCGCACAGGGCCCGGTCGTGATCGACAACTCCTCGGCCTGGCGGATGGACCCCGAGGTGCCGCTGGTGGTCGCCGAGGTCAATCCGCACGCCGCGGTGGACCGCCCCAAGGGCATCATCGCCAACCCGAACTGCACCACCATGGCCGCCATGCCGGTGCTGCGCCCGCTGCACGCCGAGGCCGGGCTGACCGCCCTGGTGGCCACCACCTACCAGGCCGTCTCCGGTTCGGGGCTGTCCGGCGTCTCGGAGCTGGACGGCCAGATCCGCAAGACCGCGGACCGCGCCGCCGAGCTCACCCACGACGGCGCGGCCGTGGAGTTCCCCGAGCCCGGGGTGTACGCCCGCCCGATCGCGTTCAACGTGCTCCCGATGGCCGGCAAGATCGTCGACGACGGCCGGTTCGAGACCGACGAGGAGCAGAAGCTCCGCAACGAGAGCCGCAAGATCTTGGAGATCCCGGAGCTGAAGGTGTCCGGCACCTGTGTCCGGGTCCCGGTCTTCACCGGCCACTCGCTCCAGGTGAACGCCCGCTTCGAGCGTCCGATCAGCGTGGAGCGCGCCTATGAGCTGCTGGCCTCGGCCCCGGGCGTGGCGCTCTCGGAGATCCCCACCCCGCTCCAGGCCGCCGGCCAGGACCCCAGCTATGTGGGCCGGATCCGGGTGGACGAGACGGTCGAGCACGGTCTCGCGCTGTTCCTGTCCAACGACAATCTGCGCAAGGGCGCGGCGCTGAACGCCGTGCAGATCGCCGAACTGGTGGCGGCCGAGCTGAGCTGACGGCCACCGCCACATCCGAGGGGGAGCGGCCCGGCGGGCCGCTCCCCCTCGGCGTCCCCCGCCCGCTCAGTCCCCCGTGCCGCAGGCCGTTCCGTCGTGGTCGCGGTCGAGGTGGTGACGGTCACGGCCGTGGGTCCTCATGGCGCCGTAGCCGCGGGACAGCAGCCATGCGCAGCGCTCGGACCCGGTCACGCCCCGGGGGAAGGTCCAGGGCACGCACTGGTCGCCGGTGCCGTAGGTGTGGTCGCATCCGTCGTACCCCTCGGGCAGGGCCGTCCCCCCGGTGCTCCGGTGCTTGGCGGTGTGGGGCGCGGCGGAGGGGTCGTCGGCGAACGGCTGGGCGTGGGCCCCGGCCGCCGTCGTACCGCCGATGTGCACCCAGCGGGAGGCCGAGGGGACGCCGTCGGCGCCCACGACGGAGAGCATGTACCAGCCGGGCGGGGCCAGGTTGGGGTTGCTGGTGAGGTTGAGGTCGAGGGTGGTGTCGAGGGTGGTGGAGTCGACCACGGTCATCGGCAGGTCGACATAGCGCTGGTTGGGGTCGGAGGAGTGGGTGACGGCCGCGGGCCGGATCAGCGACGCCTTGACCACCGGCTGGTCCACGGTGACGCGCTGGGTCGAGCCGTAGGCCCACTCCCGCGAGGCGGCCGAGGTGATGCGCGGCCGGGCGCCGCGGAAGAGGTACGGCGGTTCATAGATCGAGATCCGGCGGTCGAAGGAGCCGTCGCCGGGGTTGTCGCCGACGCTCAGCACCCGCCCGTCGGGCAGCAGCAGCGACGAGGAGTGGTAGGTGCGCGGGACCGGGTCGGTGGCCAGGTCCGCTTCGAAGGCGCCCGAGGCGGGGTTGAACAGCGACGCCTCGAAGACCGGCTTCTCCCGGTAGGTGTGCAGGGCGCCGCCGGTCTCCAGGACCTTGCCGTCCGGGAGGATCACGGTGGAGACGTAGACCTTGCCCTCCTCGCCCTTCTGCGGGGTGCCGTCCGCGTAGTGGCCGTGCGGCAGATCGGGCCCGGGGACGTACCCCGGGTCGTCGGCCTTGAGGTCGATGAGGTCGGTGAGGCGGTGGGCGTTCTCGGTGACGGTGTGGTTGCCGCCGCCGACGGTGAGCACCCGCTGGTCCTGGGCCGGGGGCAGCAGCACGCTCATCGACTCGTCCCGCTCGTCCTTGCGGCGCAGCCCGGGTACGTCGGTGATGGTGCCCTTGTCGTAGTCGTAGAGCGAGGCGCCGGTGCCCGGCAGGCCGTTGCCGAAGACATGGCTGCCGGTGTAGAAGAGCCGGCCGTCCTGGAGCAGGATCATCGCCGGGTACAGCCCCCAGAAGCTCCAGGTCTGCTTCTCGCAGCAGCCCTTCCAGGCGCCGGTGGTGTGGTCGAACCGCTCGTTGACGACGGTGCCGTTGGCGGTTTCGTCGAGGCCGCCGAAGGAGGTGACGTCGCCGTTGCCCATGGCGGTGGCCGAGGGGTACCAGTGTCCGGCGATCATGTCGTTGGTGCGGGTGTAGCGGTTGGTGGCGGGGTCGAAGACGTAGGAGGTCTTCAGGCCCTTGTAACTGGTGCTGCCGTCGAGCGCGGCGTAGTCCTTGTTGCCGCCCATGACCAGCACCCGGCCGTCGGGAAGCTGGACGTGCCCGGCGCAGAAGAAGTCGTCGGGCGTGGGCACGTCGGTGAAGCCGTTGGTCGCGGGGTCGAACACGGTGGTCCTGAACGTCCCGGCCGCGAACGCGTCGCGGTCGTTGCCCGAGCCCGCGATGAGCAGCACCTTGCCGTTGTTCAGCAGCACGGAGTGGATGGCCCGGACCGGCGAGGGCAGGGACAGGACCGTCCAGCGGCCGTCGCAGGCCGGGCCGGTGTCCTCCGCCGCGCAGACCGGGTCCCGCGGTCCCGGGTCGGTCGCGTCGGTCATGGCGTAGTCGTCGGTGGCCAGGGTGCCGGTGCCGTAGAGGGTGACGCCCCAGGTGATCCGGTCGGTACCGGCGGGGACGGGCGGGGTGCGGACCTCGGCCCGGTCGTAGGCGGAGGTGACCGGGAGGGTCTTGAGGTCGGTCCACCAGGTCCAGCCGCCGGCGGCGTCGTGCCGGAAGAGGGTCAGGACGGTGTGGGGCGAGGTGGTGCGGTACCAGACCGACACGTCGTACTGGTGGTCCGGGACCACGGCCGGGGCGCAGTCGTTCTCCAGCATCATCATCTTGCGGTCGCCGGAGGCGACGCGGGTGAGGGTGAGCTCGACGGCATGGCTGCCGCTGTGGGCGCCGGCGGCCCCGGTGACGGTGAAGGTGTGGTCGTTGTCGCCGTAGCCGGACTTCTCGAAGCAGGTGGGGAAGGAGTCGGCGCCGAGGTTCTCCAGACCGGGGTTGGTGATCAGGTTGGGGGCCGCCCTGGCGGCGGCCCGCGCGCCGGGGTCGGGCGGGGACAGGGCGAGGACGACGGACGCGAGCGTGGTGAGCAGGACGGCCAGGAGCCGTGCCGCTCTTCGCCGTCCGGCCTTCCGCCCCGGTGGACTCGGTCTCCTCATGCGTCACCCCTGTCCGTTGTGGGTCTTGAGGATGTCGATGCGGCCGTCGCCCTCGCCGAAGGTCGCCACGGGCGTGGCGTGGCGGAGCAGATCGGCGATCGTCGGCATCTGCGGGTTGTGCCGTTCGCCGCGCAGCGCGGGTGTGGAGACGACGTAGTCGATGTCGCGCCAGCCGTGGGGCATCGTTTCGGCGATGGCCGGGTCCTGGTCGACCTTGTAGTGCCAGATGGCCCCGGTGCCCGGACGCAGCCCGCTGCCGACGGCGTCCAGCCACAGCACCCCGTCGACGACCACGCGGCTGCCGCCCGGATCCGGGATGTGGCCCTCGCGCAGCCAGCGGGCGGCCTGGTAGTAGGCGTCGGTCTCGGCCGTGGTGGCGTTGTGCCGGCCGGCGCCGGCCCAGGGCGGGACGGTCAGCACGGCCGCGCCGGTCAGCAGCAGCGCGGCGGCGGTGGCGCGGACGCCCCGCGCGCCCCGCGCGCCGCCGCGGGCGAGGCGTTCGGCGGGCAGCGCGGCGACGGCCGCCTGGACCACCGCGGCCAGGGCGATGGCGAGGAACGGCAGCAGCTGGACGATGTACATCTTCGGCAGATAGCCGCCCGGTCGCAGCGCCACCAGCGCCAGCACCACGGCGGCCAGCGCCGGGCCGCGCAGCCGCAGCCCCGACCGCGGGGGCAGGGCGAGCACGACGAGGGTGGCGGCCAGCCCGGCGAGCGGGAGGACGGGGTCGGTGTCGAGCCACTGCCGCACCAGCGCATGCGCCTCGGTCCCGGGGGCGAACACCGAGCCGGTGCCGGCCCGGCCGGCGAGCTGGAACTTCAGCGTGCCGAGCAGCGAGACATGGCCGGCGCCGGGCAGCAGCTCGTTCTTGAGCAGCGCGTACAGCGGATAGAGCAGGGCGGTGCCCAGCAGCCCGGAGGCGAAGCCCGCGACGGAGAAGGCGCGGGTGCGCCGGTGGCTGCCCTGCCACAGCGCGACGACCACGGCGGGCAGCACGACGGCGATGGTCTCCTTGGAGAGCATCGCGAACGCCAGGCAGACGCCCGCGCCGACGTGGTGCCACAGATGGCGGCGCGGGGAGAGGGCGAAGGCGAAGGCGGCCAGCACCCACAGCACGGCGAAGTTGTCCAGGTAGATCTGCCGGCCCAGGGTCACCGAGAGCGGTGAGAGGGCGTGCAGCAGCGCGGCGCCGCCGGCCGCCCGGCGGTTCAGCCCGCCGCGCCGCGCGACCGCCCAGATCAGGGCGGTGGTGGCGGCCGCCACGGGCAGCATGGCGATCCGGCCCTGGACGAAGGCCGGCAGGTCCGGAAGGAGCCAGGACGGCAGCCAGGACACGGCGGCCAGCTGGATCCAGCCCAGCGGCGGATGGTCGTACCAGTACGTGTAGTGGGCCAGGCCCTCGGCATGCCGGACCGCCCACGCCTGGGCCAGATAGGTGCCCTCGTCGTCGTTGGGAAAGGGCAGTCCGCCGATGTTCCAGGCGCGGACGGCCACGGCCAGAATCACCACGGGCAACAGCAGCGCGAGATCCGGCACCCGGCCGGTGCGTATTCTCCGCACGCCGGGCGGCGGCATTTTCGCGCTGCCCGGATAACCCGTCGCCGAATCCTCGGCCACGGGCATGGTGGCGTACCCCACGGAACCCCCCTCAGAACACCGTCGGCACGGCTTTACAGAACACCAGCAGCCGATAACGAAACAATAAACCACCGGTTTCGGAGTGGCGACATGTTCGCCCGGTTCACCCCGTCCGGCCTTTGGCCGGAGATGGACCATGGATACGGAATACCACATTCCGTTATTGACGGAATCGTAAAGGGGTGCTAGCGTCCCGTCCTGTTTCGCCGGAGCACCGCTGGAATCCATTGGGGGGAATTCCATGGCGCTTTCCGCCGTGCTGTTGTTCGTGTCACTGGTGCTCATGACGGCGGCCACCACCACGCTGTGGTGGATGATGCACGCCTGGCGCACCCCGGAGACGCTGGAGGCCACCGCGTTCGCCGAGCCCGACGGCGAGCACCGGCTGTCCTTCTCGCTGCTGGTCCCGGCGCGGCACGAGGAGGCCGTACTGGAGCACACCGTCCGGCGGATGCTCCGCATCGACCATCCGGATTTCGAGATCGTGGTGATCGTCGGGCATGACGATCCGGGCACCGCCGCCATCGCGCACCGGCTCGCCGCCGTCCGTTCCGATCGCGTCAAGGTGGTCACCGACCATCATGAGCGGAAGAACAAACCGCGGGCGATGAATACCGCGCTGCCGCATTGCCGTGGTGAGATCATCGGGGTCTTCGACGCGGAGGACATCGTCCATCCCGGACTCCTCACCCATGTCGATTTCGCCTTCCACCGCGATGAAGGGGACGGCAGACGGACGGATGTGGTGCAGGGCGGGGTCCAGCTGATGAACTACGAGAGCAGCTGGTACGCGCTCCGAAATTGTCTCGAGTACTTCTTCTGGTTCCGCAGCAGATTGCATTTGCACGCCCGAAAGGGGTTCATTCCGCTCGGCGGCAATACCGTCTTCGTACGAGCGGATCTGCTGCGCGCCACCGGCGGCTGGGACGGAGACTGCCTGGCCGAGGACTGTGACCTGGGCGTACGGCTCTCCAGCGGCGGCGCCAAGGTGCAGGTCGCCTATCACGCGGCGCTGGTCACCCGGGAGGAGACACCGGGCTCCCTCGTCGCCCTCTACAAACAGCGCACCCGCTGGAACCAGGGGTTTCTCCAGGTGCTCAGGAAGGGCGAGTGGCGGCGGCTGCCCGGTTTCGGCCAGCGCGTCCTGGCCCGCTACACCCTCACCACGCCCTTCGTACAGGCGTTCAGCGGGGTGGCCGTGCCCATCGGCGCGGGCGTGGCGGTCGCGGGCGGAATCCCGCTGCCGGCGGCGCTCTTCGCCTGGCTGCCGGTGCTGCCCATGGCCGCGATGGTGGCCTTCGAATGCGCCGCCCTGCACGACTTCGGCCGGCAGTACCAGGTCGGCATCCGGCTCCGGCACTACGTCCAGCTCGTCCTCGGCACGCCCGTCTACTCCCTGGTGCTCGGCGCCGCCGCGGTACGGGCGGTCTGGCGCGAGTACACCGGGCGCGACGACTGGGAGCTGACCTCGCATGTCGGCGCGCATCTGCCCGGTGCCCGGCCGCGGGCCGAGGACGCCTCCCGCTGACCGTCCGACATGCGAGGATGGCCATCCGCCTGACGCATGGCGTACCGCACATGACGAACGGGAGTAAGCCGACGTGCCTGGCACCAACCTCACAAGGGAGGAAGCGCAGCAGCGGGCGCGCCTCCTCACGGTGGACGCGTACGAGATCGAACTGGACCTGAGCGGCGCTCAGGAGGGCGGTACCTACCGCTCGGTGACCACGGTGCGCTTCGACGCCGCCGAGGCGGGCGCGGAGACGTTCATCGACCTGGTGGCGCCCACGGTGCACGAGGTGGTGCTCAACGGGGACGCGCTGGACCCCGCCGAGGTCTTCCGGGACTCGCGGATCGCCCTTCCGGGGCTGTTGGCCGGGCGCAACGAGCTGCGGGTGGTCGCCGACTGCGCGTACACCAACACCGGGGAGGGGCTGCACCGCTTCGTCGACCCGGTCGACCAGCAGGCGTACCTCTACACCCAGTTCGAGGTGCCGGACGCCCGCCGGGTGTTCGCCAGCTTCGAGCAGCCCGACCTGAAGGCCACGTTCCAGTTCACCGTGACGGCGCCCGAGGGCTGGACGGTGATCTCCAACTCGCCGACGCCGGAGCCCAAGGACAGCGTCTGGCGGTTCGAGCCGACCCCGCGCATCTCCACGTACATCACCGCGCTGATCGCCGGTCCCTACCACAGTGTGCACAGCGCCTACGAGAAGGACGGCCGCTCGGTGCCGCTGGGCATCTACTGCCGTCCCTCGCTCGCGGAGTACCTCGACTCGGACGCGATCTTCGACGTGACGCGGCAGGGCTTCGCGTGGTTCGAGGAGAAGTTCGACTACGCGTACCCGTTCGCCAAGTACGACCAGCTCTTCGTGCCGGAGTTCAACGCGGGCGCGATGGAGAACGCGGGCGCGGTCACCATCCGTGACCAGTACGTCTTCCGCTCCAAGGTCACCGACGCCGCGTACGAGACGCGGGCCGAGACCATCCTCCACGAGCTGGCCCACATGTGGTTCGGCGACCTGGTCACCATGGAGTGGTGGAACGACCTGTGGCTGAACGAGTCGTTCGCCACCTACACCTCGATCGCCTGCCAGGCCCACGCGCCGGGCAGCACATGGCCGCACTCGTGGACCACCTTCGCCAACTCCATGAAGACGTGGGCCTACCGGCAGGACCAGCTGCCCTCCACGCACCCGATCATGGCCGAGATCAACGACCTGGACGACGTCCTGGTCAACTTCGACGGGATCACCTACGCCAAGGGCGCCTCGGTGCTCAAGCAGCTGGTCGCCTACGTCGGGATGGACGAGTTCTTCCGTGGCGTCCAGGCGTACTTCAAGCGCCACGCGTACCGGAACACCCGGCTGTCGGACCTGCTCGGCGCGCTCGAGGAGACCAGCGGCCGGGACCTGAAGACCTGGTCGAAGAAGTGGCTGGAGACGGCCGGCATCAATGTGCTGCGGCCTCGGATCGAGACGGACGCGAGCGGCACGGTGACCTCGTTCGCGGTGCGGCAGGAGGCCCCGGCGCTCCCGGCGGGCGCGAAGGGCGAGCCAACGCTGCGGCCGCACCGCATCGCCATCGGCCTGTACGACCTGGACGCGACCGGCAAGCTGGTCCGCTCCGAGCGGATCGAGCTGGACGTGGACGGTGAGCTGACCGAGGTGCCGCAGCTGGCCGGTAAGAAGCGCTCGGCGGTGATCCTGCTCAACGACGACGACCTCACCTACGCGAAGGTGCGGCTGGACCCGGACTCGCTGGCCGTCGTCACCGAGCACCTGGGCGACTTCGCGGAGTCGCTGCCGCGCGCCCTGTGCTGGGCCTCGGCCTGGGACATGGTCCGCGACGGCGAGCTGGCCACCCGCGACTACCTGTCGCTGGTCCTCTCGGGCATCGCCAAGGAGTCGGACATCGGCGTCGTCCAGTCGCTGCACCGCCAGGTGAAGCTGGCCATCGAGCTGTACGCCGCGCCGGCCTGGCGCGAGACGGGCCTGGCGAAGTGGTCCGAGGCCGCGCTCGACCACCTGCGGGCGGCGGCGCCGGGCAGCGACCACCAGCTGGCCTGGGCACGGGCCTTCGCCGCGACCGCCCGTACGGAAGCGCAGCTGGACCTGGTCTCCGGGCTGCTCGCGGGCACCGAGACGATCGAGGGCCTGGCCGTCGACACCGAGCTGCGCTGGACGCTGCTGGAGCGGCTGGCCGCCACCGGGCGGGCGGACGAGGCGGCCATCGCGGCGGAGCTGGAGCGGGACAAGACCTCCGCGGGCGAGCGCCACGCCGCGACAGCGCGGGCCGCGCGGCCGACGCGGCAGGCCAAGACGGAGGCGTGGGCGTCGGTCGTGGAGAGCGACCAACTGCCCAACGCGGTGCAGGAGGCGGTGATCGGCGGCTTCGTCCAGACCGATCAGCGCGAGCTGCTGGCGCCGTACGCGGAGAAGTACTTCGCGGTGGTGAAGGACATCTGGGACAGCCGCAGCCATGAGATGGCGCAGCAGATCGTGGTGGGCCTCTACCCGTCGCTGCAGATCTCACAGGACACGCTGGACGCCACGGACGCCTGGCTCGCCTCCGCCGAGCCCTCCCCGGCGCTCAGGCGCCTGGTGACGGAGTCCCGCGCGGGCATCGAGCGCGCGCTCAAGGCCCAGGCGGCGGACGCGAACGCGGGCTGACCGGGGTGTGGCGCCGTGCGGGGCCCTGCGCCCCGCACGGCGCCGCTGCCGCGTAGGGCCGGGGCCGTCCGACGGGTTCGTTGCCGGGTGCGGCCCGGTCAGCGATCAGCCATCAGCGGGGGTCGGGGACGGCCAGGCGGGCCATGTCGCCGTACCGGCGCAGCAGGTCCGGGTACGTCTCGGCCGCGACCCGCAGCCACCGCTGCGCCTCCTCCGTCCGCCCGAGCCCGCGCAGCGCCTGCGCGAGCCAGTACGGCGCCTCCTCGTGGTCCCCCTCGCAGGCGATCCTCAGCAGCGGTTCGGCCTCGGCGCAGGCGCCGCGCCGGACCATGCTGCGCCCGGCGAGGAAGGCGGGCGGGACCAGGCCGCTGCGCGCGGCGCGCACGTACCAGCGCTCGGCGTGCTGTGGATCGCCGCCGCGCTCCTCCGACGTCCAGCCGAGCCACCACGCGGCGCGCCCGTGTCCGAGGTCGGCCGCCCGGCGGAACCAGATCTGGGCGGTGCGCCGGTCCCCGGCCTCGTCGTGGATGCGGCCGATGTCGTACGCGGCCCCGGCGTCGCCCTCCGCGGCGGCGGGTTCGTAGTACGGCACCATCCGCACCCCGTTGGCGCCGCCCCCTTCGTACAGCATCCGGCCGAGGGCCAGCAGGGCGCGCGGGGTGCCGGCCTTGCGGTACCAGTCGGCGGCCTCCGGGAGCCGGTACAGCCGCATCAGGGCGTCGGCGTACGCGTACCAGTCGTCCGGGCCGCCCTCCTCGGCGCGGGCCCGCAGCCCCGGCAGCCGCTCCGCCCACTCGGCGGGCGGCATCCGCTCGGGGTCGGCGCGGATCGCGGCGATGCTCTCCAGTGCCGTGACGATCCGCTCCTCGCCCTCGTCGAACGGGTCCCGGCTCTCCTCGTCGACACCGGTGGCCCGCAGCCACCGTTCCGCCTCGTCCAGCCGGCGCTGCCGTACGCACAGCACGCCGAGGTTGAAGCAGGCCCAGATGTGGCCGCCGTCCGCCTCGTCGGCCGTGCGGTACCACTCCTCGGCGGTGCGCAGCTCGCCGTTCTCCTCCGCCCAGACCCCGAGGACGTACGCCGCGCCGTCGTAGCCCAGCCCATGGGCGCGTTCGACGAGGGCGCGGGCCTCGTCCCAGCGGCTGTGGTCGCGGGCGATGAAGAGGGCCTGGTCCACCAGCGCCTTGGCGCTGCCCACCGCCGCCGCCCCGGCGTACAGCGCCTCGGCCTCCGCGACCATCCGGGGGTAGCGCTCGAACATCGCCCTGCGGTCCGGATCGAGCAGCTCGCGCAGCGCCTCGTACGCCTCCTCGGGGTCGCCCTCGGCCTCCGCGCGGGCGAGGGCCTCGCGCCAGCGGGCCAGGTCGCGCAGCATGTCCTGGATGACCCGGCGGGCGCGGGCGGCGGTCTCGTCGCCCTCGGCGGACGCCTCGGCCAGCCGCTCCAGGGCGGTGTCCCATGCGCCGCGGGCGGCCAGCATCACGGCCCCGTTGGTCTTGCACTCGACGCTGCCGAGCGCGGCTCCGCGCTCGTACCACTTCTCGGCGCCGGCCGCGTCGCCCGCCTCCTGAAGCAGCCGGGCCAGGCCGAACGCACAGCCGCCGTCGCGATCGGCGGCCGTGCGGTACCACCGCTCGGCCTCGGCGAACTCGCCGCGGTCCTTGTGACAGATCGCCAGGGTGCGGGAGGCGTCCGCGTCCCCGGCGTCGGCGGCCCTGGCCCACCACGGCAGGGCCTCGTCCAGGCGGCCCCGTCCGGTGAGGAGTTCGGCGTACGCCCGGTACGCGCCCGGCTTCCCGGCCGCGGCGGCGGCCCTCAGCCGGGCCGCCTCGGCCGCCGGGTCCGCCTCCTGATCCGCCGCCACCTGGTCCACCGTGGCGGGCGTTTCACCGGGAGCCGCGCCGGGCCCCTCTTGCGATGAATGTTCGACCATCACCCGATGGTGCCAGAGTGATCACACTCGTTCGGCACGGGCCCTGCGACGGGCCAGCAGCGCCTCGCGTCGCTCGTCGAACTTGGTGGCCTGGTCGTTCAGTCCGCCCATGTAGAGGCCCAGTTCCTCCTGCGCCTTGATCCCCTCCGGGCCGAGCCCGCCGATCTGCAGGACCTTCAGGAAGCGCAGCACGGGCTGGAGGACGTCGTCGTGGTGGATGCGCAGGTTGTAGATGCCGCCGATGGCGATCTGGGCGGCGGCGCGTTCGAATCCGGGCATCCCATGACCTGGCATGCGGAAGTTGACCACCACGTCGCGGACGGCGCACATGGTCTGGTCGGGGGCCAGCTCGAACGCCTTCTCGAGCAGGTTCCGGTAGAAGATCATGTGCAGGTTCTCGTCGGCGGCGATGCGCGCCAGCATCCGGTCGCAGACCGGGTCACCGGAGTGGTGGCCGGTGTTGCGGTGCGAGATGCGGGTGGCCAGCTCCTGGAAGGCCACGTAGGCGACGGTGTGCAGCATGCTGTGCTGGTTGTCCGACTCGAACCCCTCGGACATGTGCGCCATGCGGAACCGCTCCAGCTGTACCGGATCGACGGCGCGGCTGGTCAGCAGGTAGTCGCGCATCACGATGCCGTGGCGCCCCTCCTCCGCCGTCCAGCGGTGCACCCAGGTGCCCCAGGCGCCGTCGCGGCCGAAGAGGGTCGCGATTTCGTGGTGGTAGCTGGGGAGGTTGTCCTCGGTGAGGAGGTTGACCACGAGCGCCGTCCGGCCGACCGCGCTGACCTTGGACTGGTCGGGCGCCCATGCCTCACCGCCCATGACCCCGTCGAAGTTCCGGCCGTCGCTCCACGGGACGTACTCGTGCGGCATCCACTCCTTGGCGACCTTCAGATGCCGGTTCAGCTCGGTCTCGACGACCTCTTCGAGTGCGTACAGGAGCTGGGTGTCGCTCCATACGGCCTGACCGTGGGGGTGGGAAGGGGCGAGGGTCACTGCGCGGCTCCAGGGGACGGGGGCGATGGGCTTACTTACGCTTCCGTAGGTTACGACACCGTAGGTTAAAGCGAGAATAAACGGCCCGCGACCTGGGGATGGTGCCCGGGGAACGCTCCGTGCCCCGGTCGGACGTGGCGATCCGGTCCGGGAAGCGGGTGGGCCGGGGACGGGAAGGCCAGTGGTCCGGAAGGAAAACGGGTGGCCGTAGGGGCGGCCGTACGGGTGGCGGACGCCGGAGGCCAGTGGTCCGGAAGGAACACGAGCGGCCGTACGGATGGCCCGGACGCCGAAGGCCAGTGGTCCCCGGGCGGAAGGCGGGTGGGCCGGGCGACGCGCGAGGGCACAACGACAAGGGCGCCCCGGCCTGATGGCCGGGGCGCCCTGGCAGCGGCGTACGCGCGCTTCGTCGATCGATCGCTCAGTCGGTCTGCTTGCGGGACTTCCTGTCTCCCGCCATCACCAGACCCGCGATCACCAGGAAGAGAATGATCGGAGCGGCGACATAGAGGCCCAGCGTCTCGGCGACGCTCAGGCCCGGACCCGGGTCGTCACCGTCGTCGCGGGTGAGCGCGAACGCGGGGGACGACATCAGCAGCATCGCCGTCGTCGCGGCGATGACTGCACCGGCGCGCACGGCGTTCTTGTTGACCTTGTTGCTCACGGACTCAAGTTATCCGACGCCCCGCGGCGCCGCGTGCCCGGGGTCGCCTTTACCACGGGATTGAGGTGCCCATGACGGCAGCCCCGGGAGGTCGTCCCGGGGCTGCCCGCCTCGCCGAGGTGGACGGGGGCGGCGGCGCGACGGCAGCCGCGGTGCCGCACGGCGGGCGCGTCCCCGTATCCGCGGCTCGTCGGCGGTGACGGGTCCGCCCGGCGGGAGGACCCGCCGGGCCCCGGCGACGGTAACAGAAGGCAGTGCCCCGCCAGGCCCCGGCGACGGTAGCAGAAGGCAGTGCCCCGCCAGGCCCCAGTGGCGCTAACAGAAGGCGGCGCCCCGCCATGTTCGCGGCATCCCGGCTCACGGGGTCTCACGGGCCGGGGCGCGCGGGGCGAGCCGGGCCACCTCGGCCATCAGCGCGCGCAGCCGGGGTGAGGCGATCAGCTCCTCCAGGGACATCGGGCGCCCCTCGGCGTCGGCGATCGGCAGCCGCCAGTTGGGGTACTGGTCCCAGGTGCCCGGCAGATTCTGCGGTCTGCGGTCCCCCACCGCGTCCGGCAGCCAGACGCCCACCAGCCTCGCCGGGGTGCGCAGCAGGAAGCGGTGGACGGCCGTGACCGCCGCCTCCTCGTCGCCCGGCCCCTCCGGCAGCAGCCCGAGCCGCCCCAGCAGCGTCAGCCATTCGGCGACCTCGATCGCGTCCGCCGCCCGTTCCTCGGCGAGGGGACGGCTCAGCAGGCCCAGCCGGTGACGGAGTTCGACGTGGTCACCGGTGAGCCGGGCGGCCGTGCTCGGCAGATCGTGGGTCGTCGCGGTGGCCAGGCAGTCAGTGCGCCACTCCTCCGGCGACAGCGGACGAGCCGCGCCGGGCTCGCCGTAGGCGCGCTCGAACCACATCACCGACGTCCCCAGCACCCCCCGCCGCTCCAGTTCCTCCCGTACGCCGGGCTCGACCGTCCCCAGGTCCTCCCCGATGACGACCGCCCCGGCCCGGTGCGCCTCCAGGGCGAGCACGCCGAGCATCGCCTCCGCGTCGTAGCGGACGTAACAGCCCTCGGCCGGTTCGCGCCCCTCCGGGACCCACCACAGCCGGAAGAGCCCCATCACATGATCGATGCGGAGCGCGCCCGCGTGCCGCAGGAGGCCGCTCAGCAGATCGCGGTAGGGGGCGTATCCGGTGGCCGCGAGGGCGTCCGGGCGCCACGGCGGCAGGCCCCAGTCCTGGCCCCGGGAGGTGAAGGCGTCCGGAGGCGCGCCGATCGACATGCCGGAGGCGAAGACGTCCTGGAGCGCCCATGCGTCGGCGCCCGAGGGGTGGACCCCGACCGCCAGGTCGTGCACGAGGCCGATGTCCATGCCCGCGTCGCGTGCGGCGCGCTGGGCGGCGGCCAGTTGGGTGTCGGTGAGCCAGGCGAGCCAGCAGTGGAAGTCGGTGCGCTCCAGGTGTTCGGCGCGTGCCCGGGCGGTGCGCGCGGAGCGCGGATCGGCCAGCCCGTCGGGCCAGCCGCGCCATTCGGGGCCGTGGGTCTCGGCGAGCGCGCACCACAGGGCGTGGTCCTCCAGTGCCTGACCGCGCTCGGCGAGGAAGTCGCAGTAGGCGGCGCGGCGGCCGGGGCTGAGCGGCACGGTCCGCACCAGCTCCAGCGCCTCCCGCTTGAGGGCCCATACGGCGTCCCGGTCGATGAGGGCGCCCTCGCGCAGGACGGACCGGCGGAGGGCGGCGGCGGCCTCCAGCAGCTGATCGGCCCGCTCGCGGGCGCGACCGCGCAGATGGGCGTATTCGGGTACGTCCTCGATCCGCAGATGGACCGGGTCGGGGAAGCGCCGCGAGGAGGGGCGGTAGGGCGAGGGGTCGGTGGGCGCGGCCGGGGTGCCGGGCACGGCGGCGTGCAGCGGGTTGATCTGGACGAAGCCGGCCCCGAGCGCCCGCCCCGACCAGGCGGCGAGGTCGGCCAGGTCACCGAGGTCGCCCATGCCCCAGGAGCGCGCGGAGAGCAGCGAGTAGAGCTGCACCAGGAAGCCGTGGCTGCGGGCCGGGGGTAACGGCATCCGGTCGGGGGCCACGATGAGGGGGGCGGTGGCGCGGCGGCCGTCGGGGGCCTCGGCGAGCAGGGTGTGGGCGCCGGGCGGCAGCGCGGCGAGCCCGGCGAGGAGGCCGCCGGCGACGGCGCCCTTGGCGAGCGCGCCGTCCGTAAGAGGGCCGTCCGTAAGAGGGGGGAGAGGGCCCGGTGCGGGAGAGCCATCCGCAAGGAGGCCGTCCGCCGGAGCGCCGCCCGTGCCCCCCGTAAGGAGTCCGTCCGCGCGCACGCCGCCCGTGCCGCCCGTAAGGCGGCCGTCCGCGACGAGACCATCCGCGAGGAGGCCGTCGGCTCCGCGGGCCCCCGCGGCCGACCGCCCCCGCGCATGCGGTGCGCCGTCCTCGGCGCGCACGCGCAGTGCCGTGCCCTCGGGCAGGCTCAGGCGGGGCGCCCTGCCCGGGCGCACCACCACGCAGGGGGGCAGCAGCCGGTCGCGCTGGCGGGCGGCGTGCCGGTCCAGCGCTTCGGTCACGGATCGGGGGGTCGAGGCGTCCACACCGAGTGCGGCGAGCACGGCGACGACAGTGTCCTCGGGCACCTGGACGGTGCGGCCCGGGGCGGGCTCGTAGGAGGTGGCGACACCGTGCAGCTCGGCGAGCCGCGCTCTGCCCATCAGTACTCCATCGGCTCGCAGCCCGTGCCCGCGCCGGAGAGGGCGGCGGTCGGCTCACTCGTCAGGGGGCGTTCGGCGGCGAGCGGGGGCTCGCTGGTCAGGGGGATGTTGTCGGCGAGCGGGGGTTCGCTGGTGAGGGGCGCCTCGGTGGCGCTTCCGGACCCGAAGCCGTCCAGGCCGCACAGTCCGCAGTCGGGGCCGGAGACCCCGGCGAAGGGATCCGGTTCGCTGGACGCCTCGGGTGCGGGTTTGGACAGGGCGGAGAGCAGAAGCTGAGCTGACGCGGCCACACGGACCTCCGTGGGGTTGTCGGCAGTGGGTCATGTCGAGCCCTACCCACTCCGGGCGGGCGCAGACGTAAACGCCCCTCGGACGTGCTGTAGGTCACATACCCGCTGGGCGGCGATTTCACTGCGGCAAGGGGGCGAGAGCACAGAGTTTACGAACAAGGCCGCCCTTCGTCCGTCAGACTTGCGCCGGGCGCGCCATGCCTCGCCCGGCCCGCCCGGCGCGTCACGGAGGCGGCAATGCCGACACTTCGGTCGCTCGCGTTGACACCCTCAGCGGCCTGGTGGTGGGCTCACGCCTATCGGCGCCACACGTACGGGGACCGGCTATCTGGATCGAGGAGAGGCCCGTGCAGTTCGGGGGGAAAAGGCCCAGGTCAGCGGGTGCGGCGGCGCTGGCCGCCGCGGTCATCGGCGGACTGCTCGGCAGTGCCCCCGCGGCCGCCGCCGCGCCGGCGGACCACGACGGCTCCGGGGCCTTCGCACCGGAGCGCGACAGTGACGGCGGCGTACCGCCCGTATGGCCGCGCCCCCAGTCGCTGCGGGCGCGGGGCGCGGAGGTCGCCCTGGGGGACGAGGCCACGCTCATAGCCGACGGCGACGCCGATCCGTACGCCCTGGACGCGCTGCGCTCCCTGCTGCACGACGCGGGGGTGCGCACCGTCGACGAGGCCACGCCCGGGGGCAGGGCCCCGGCTCGCGGGCTGGTGGTGCACGTCGGCGGCCGGGGCGCGACGAGCGCGCTGCGCGCCTTACGCGCGCCCGAGCGCGGCGACCTTCCGTCCGGCGGCTATCTGCTGGCCACGGGCGCGGTGGACGGGCGGCCCACGGTCGCGCTCTCGGGTGTCGGCCCGGACGGTCTCTTCCACGCCGTCCAGACGCTGCGCCAGCTGCTCGTCACCCGGGAGGGCCGCTCCGCCTTCGCCGGGGTGGCCGTCCGCGACTGGCCCGGCACGGCCGTAAGGGGCATGACGGAGGGCTTCTACGGCTCCCCGTGGTCGCACCGGGACCGGCTGGCCCAGCTCGACTTCATGGGCCGCACCAAGCAGAACCGCTATCTGTACGCGCCCGGTGACGACCCTTACCGGCAGGCCCGCTGGCGCGACCCCTACCCCGCCGAGCGGCGCGAGGAGTTCCGCGAGCTGGCCACGCGCGCCCGCCGCAACCACGTCACCCTCGGCTGGGCGGTCTCCCCCGGCCAGGAGATGTGCTTCTCCTCCTCGAAGGACCTCCAGGCGCTGCTGCGGAAGGTCGATGCCATGTGGGCGCTCGGGGTGCGCTCCTTCCAGCTGCAGTTCCAGGACGTCAGCTACAGCGAATGGCACTGCCGGGCCGACGCCGACACCTTCGGTTCCGGCCCGGAGGCCGCCGCCGCGGCGCAGTCCGAGGTGGCAGGCGCCCTCGCCCGCCATCTGGCCGACCGGTATCCCGGTTCGGCCCCGCTGTCCCTGATGCCGACCGAGTACTACCAGGACGGCGACACCGAGTTCCGGCGTGCGCTGGCCGGCGCCCTGGACGAGAGGGTGGAGGTGGCCTGGACCGGGGTCGGGGTGGTGCCCCGGACGATCACCGGTGGTGAGCTGGCCGTGGCCCGTGCGGCGTTCGGCCATCCCCTGGTCACCATGGACAACTACCCGGTCAACGACTGGGCGCAGGACCGGATCTTCCTCGGCCCGTACACCGGCCGCGACCCGGCGGTGGCCACCCGGTCCGCCGCGCTGCTGGCCAACGCCATGGAGCAGCCGACCGCCTCCCGGATCGCGCTGTTCACCGCCGCCGACTTCGCCTGGAACCCGCGCGGCTACCGCCCCCAGGAGTCCTGGCAGGCGGCCATCGACGACCTGGCCGGGCCCGACGCCACGACCCGCGCCGCGCTGCGCGCCCTCGCCGGGAACGACGCCTCCTCGGTGCTCGGCGGCGACGAGTCCGCGTATCTGCGCCCGCTCATGGACGCGTTCTGGAAGGCCCAGGGCGGTACGGACGTGGAGCGGCTGGAGCGGTCGGCCGACCGGCTGCGGGCCGCCTTCCGGACGATGCGCGACGCCCCCGAGCGGCTGTCCGGCACGCTGGGCGAGGATGTGCGGCCCTGGCTCGACCAGCTGGGGCGGTACGGCGACGCGGGCGTCCGCGCGGTGGACATGCTCACCGCCCAGGCGCACGGCGACGGGGCGGCGGCCTGGCGGGCCCGGCTGGCGGTGGAGGCGCTGCGCGAGAAGATCGGGGAGAGCCGGGTCACGGTCGGCAAGGGCGTCCTCGACCCGTTCCTCGCCAAGGCCCTGGTCCGGGCGGACGCCTGGTCGGGTGTGGACCGGACCCCGCGGGAGGGGCTGCGGACCACCGCGGACGACCGCGCGGCGGCCGACGGCAAGGCGGCCACCGCGGTGACCTCCCCCGGCCGCCCGGTCACCGTGCGCTTCGGCCGCAGCCGTCCGCTCTCCGCCGTCTCAGCGCTCACCGCCCGGACCCAGGGCGCCTCACCGGGCACCGTCGAGGCGCATGTCCCCGGTGCCGGCTGGCGCCGGCTCGGGGCGCTCTCCGGCAGCGGCTTCACCCATGTCAGGGCGGCGGACGGGGACAAGGCCCGGAAGGCGGACGCGATCCGGCTCAGCTGGTCACCCGGCACCGCCCCGCCGGCCGTGCACGAGATCACGCCGTGGTTCGGCGACACCCCGGACGCCGAGCTGCTGCTGTCCCACAGGACGGCGGACGCGGAGATCGGCGGCGACGCGGCCGTCGTCGAGGCCCTGCTGGTCTCCCGCCGCCCCGGCGATGTGCGCGGCGACCTCACGGTGAAGGCGCCGCACGGCATCACCGTCCGCGCCCCCGAGGGGGTGACGGCCCCGCGCGGCGGGACGGCGACCGCCCGGCTGGAGATCGCGGTGGCCGCGGGCACCAAGCCGGGCAGCTACTCCCTGCCGGTCCGCTTCGGCTCGGAGAAGCACGTGCTGACCGTAAGGGCGTTCCCGCGTACCGGCGGCCCGGATCTGGCCCGCGCGAAGGGCACCAGGGCGACCTCCTCCGGCGACGAGGCCCCCGGCTTCCCGGCGTCCGCCGTGATCGACGGCAGGGCGGACACCCGCTGGTCCTCCCCGGCCGAGGACGGCGCCTGGCTCCAGCTGGAGCTGGCCCGCCCGGCCCGGATCGGCCGGCTGGAGCTGCGCTGGCAGGACGCGTACGCCTCCCGCTACCGCGTCCAGGTCTCGCGGGACGGCCGCACCTGGCGCGACGCGGCGACGGTCGCCCAGGGGAAGGGCGGCCGGGAGTCGATCGGCATGGACGCCCCGGACACGCGCTTCATCCGCGTCCAGGGCGTCGAGCGGGCCACCCGCTTCGGCTACTCCCTCTGGTCGGTCGCCGCCTACGCGGTCAAGGACGCGTAGCGCCCCTTCCCCGCGGCCCGGCCGGGGCGCGCGGGCGGGGCGCCCCGGCCATCCGACCGCCGAGGCCGCCGTCCGGCCGGGGCACCCCCAGCGGCGGCCAGGAGCCCGGGAAAAGAAGCGGCCCGGATCTCAGGCAGATCTGCCGTCGATCCGGGCCATGGCGTCCTCCGCGCCGTATGCCTGCAGGTATGGCAGCCAGCGCGGGTCCCTATGGCCCGTGCCGATGATCCGCCACGCGAGCCCCGACGGCGGTGCGGGTTGGTGGCGCAGCCGCCAGCCGATCTCGGCGACATGGCGGTCGGCCTTGACGTGGTTGCAGCGACGGCACGCGGCGACCACGTTCTCCCAGGTGTGCTGCCCGCCACGGCTGCGCGGGATGACGTGATCGACGCTGGTTGCGACGCCACCGCAGTACGCGCATCTGCCGCCGTCGCGGGCGAACAGCGCGCGGCGGGTGAGCGGGACGGGGCCGCGAAAGGGCACCCTCACAAAGCGCTTCAGCCGGACGACGCTGGGGGCGGGGATCGCACGGGTCGCGCTGTGCATCAGGGCGCCTGAGTCCTCGAGGCTGACGGCCTTGTCATTGAGGACGAGTACGAGCGCGCGGCGGAGCGGTACGACGCCGAGGGGCTCGTACGACGCGTTGAGGACCAGGACATGCGGCACGGGGGCCTCCTTGTACGCCGGCGGCGCGTGGCTCGCGCCGGGACGATCTCCCCCAGTTTCCCCTGAACCCTGGCCGGAACGCCACTATCACCGGGTTAACGGTTGAGAGGCATTTCCGCGTACCACGCGTATACCGCCCGCACACCGTAGGTACACCCACCGCTCGACCACCGCCCCAGCAGCCCGCGTTGGCCCTCCCGCGCGGGGGTGCGGGCGAGCGGGCCACCGCCCGGCGAGTGGCAAGAATCACGGTCCTGCCCCGCCCGGTGGCGCGGCCCTGCCCCGGCCGGCCGGGAAGACGCCTCCGGCCGTGGCAGGAGGTGGAACTGCGGCCTCCGGTCCCGCTCGTACGCGCCCCCTGCGCGCGCTCGCGCGCTCTCGAACACAGGAACGGCGCATCCCGTGCCCGGCTACTGTGTGAGAGGTTGTGCGCGCGGGCGATCCGTGCGGGCATGTCGCATACGAAGGGTTTCTGCTGTGTTCTGGTCCGCTGCTCTGGCCGCAGACTCGACGCCTCGTCCCACGACTCTCGACGATGCGCAGAAGAGCGCCACGAACGCCGCGGGTTGGGTGGAGGAGAACTGGTCCACCTGGCTCGGCATCGGGCTCCGCATGGCCCTGATCCTGATCATCGCGTTCGTGCTCCGGTCGGTCGTCCGGCGGGCGATCACCAAGCTGATCGAGCGCATGAACCGCACCGTCCAGGCCGTCGACGGCACCGCGCTCGGCGGGCTGCTGGTCAATGTCGAGCGGCGGCGGCAGCGTTCCGCGGCGATCGGCTCGGTGCTGCGCTCCGTCGCCTCGTTCCTGATCATGGGCACCGCGGCGCTGATGATCCTCTCCGCGCTGCAGATCAATCTGGCGCCGCTGCTCGCCAGCGCCGGGGTCGCGGGGGTGGCGATCGGTTTCGGCGCCCGCAATCTGGTCACCGACTTCCTCTCCGGTGTCTTCATGATCCTCGAGGACCAGTACGGGGTCGGCGACACGATCGACGCCGGGGTGGCCTCGGGCGAGGTGATCGAGGTCGGGCTGCGGGTCACCAAGCTGCGCGGGGACAACGGCGAGATCTGGTACGTGCGCAACGGCGAGGTCAAGCGGATCGGCAACCTCAGCCAGGGCTGGGCGACGGCGGCGGTCGACGTCCAGGTCCGGGCCGAGGAGGATCTGGACCGGGTCCGCTCGGTGATCACGCAGGTCGGTGTGGACATGGCCAAGGACGAGCCGTGGAACGAGCGGCTGTGGGAGCCGATCGAGGTCCTGGGGCTCGACGCGGTCTATCTGGACTCGATGATCGTCCGGGTGTCGGCGCGGACCATGCCCGGCAAGTCGGTCGGTGTCGAGCGGGAGCTGCGCTGGCGGATCAAGAAGGCGCTCGACGAGGCGGGCATCCAGCTCGTCGGCCGGCCGACGGAGCCGGATCTGGAGACCGAGGCCCCCGCCGATCCGACGGCCGGCACGGCGGCCCCGTCGGCGCTGTCCAACCCGGATTCGCCGCAGTCCGCGGCGGCCAGCCCGATCACCCCTCCGACCGCCACTCCGTCCGCTACGGTGCCGCCGCCCGCGTCGAAGTGACCGCGGCGGAGACGACGAGGTTCCCGGCCCGGGGTTCCCGTACGACGACGCCGCGCGCCCCGACTGGCCACGCGCCCCCGTAAAGTAGGGAGTTGGGGAACTTCAGGGGACTCGGCGTCAGGCGGGGGCAGGTGGCGAGAGATGAACCTTCACGCCAAGTGGAGCGGCATAGCGGTCGGTTCGGTGATGGCGGTTGCCCTGTGCATCTGGATCGGTGAGGTGGCACTGCCCTGGGACCGGTCCGAGCGCATCGGGACGGGAGCGGCCGTGGGGGCCGTCCTGGCCGGGGTGTTAACCGCCTGGGCCGCCGCGGTCATCGGCACGCCGAACCGGGCACCGGAGCCCCCGCCGCGCCCCACGCCGGAGCCGACACCCGACCCCGTGCCCGAGCCCGCGCCGGAGCCGACACCCGACCCTGCGCCCGACCCCGAGCCCAGCATCCCCCCGGCCGGGACGGTTACGGTCACCGCGTCCGGGGAGCGCTCCGTCGCGGTACAGAACAACCAGGGGATCATCGCCACCGGCGACAACCCCACCATCCAGCGATGACGACGGAAGCGAGCGGGCCCAGGAGCGTAGCCGCGCAGAACCTGTTCGGCATGGCCGCCACCGGCGACTACCCGCATCTGGAGCAGCACATCACCTATGTGCACCAGGCGCTTCCGTCGCTGCCCGCGCCCGCCTCGGTGGACGCACCCCGCGGTCTGCACAATCTGACCGCTCCCGACGCGGTCTTCGAGGGCCGTACGGATGCCCTCGCCCAGCTCGAACGGCTCGCCCGGTCCCACGGGCCGGACACCGGTCGCGTCACCACCGTGCAGGGCCTCGGCGGCATCGGGAAGAGCACACTGGCCCGCCACCACGCACGCGCTCACCTGGACAGCCACACACCGACCTGGTGGATCACCGCGGACACCCCCCAACGCATCGACGAGGGCCTGGCCAAGCTCACCCGCGCGCTCAACCCGACCGTCAGCGGCGAGGTGGTGGGCGATGCCGCCGTCGGCTGGGCCGTGGCATGGCTCCAGGCACACCACGGCTGGCTGCTCGTCCTGGACAACGTCGAAGAGCCCGCGCACATACGGGATCTGCTCGGCCGCCTGACGACCGGCCGGATCATCATCACCACCCGGCGGAACCTCGGCTGTGCGGAGTCCGGCGCCGTACTGCCCCTCGGCGTTCTCGACCTCCAGTCCTCCGTCCGAACGCTCATCGGCCTGACCGGCCGCACCGGGGAGCGGGACCGGCAGGCGGCCTCCGAACTCGCCCGGGACCTGGGGTATCTCCCGCTGGCTCTCCAACAGGCCGGTGCGTACATCGCACAGACCCGCATCGGCATCGCCGACTATCTGGACAGCATGCGCGGCGACCCCGGCGCCCCCTCCCCCCTCACCGGCGAGGGAGGCCGCGCCGAAACCACCCGCGTCTGGCGTCTCACCCTCCGGCTCATCGAGGAGCGACACCCACAGGCCCTCGCCCTGCTGCGAGCCCTCTCCCACTTCGCCCCGGACAACGTTCCCCGCGACCTGCTCGGCCCCGTCCTCGGCGGCGTCCGCGAGGTGAACGACGCTCTTGGGGTGCTCTCCAGCTACAGCATGATCAGCCTGACCGAGGACACCGTCTCCACCCATCGGCTCGTCCAGGCCGTCGTCCGCGCGAGCGATCACGACGACGCGCACCGGCGGGGTCCATGGAGTCGAAGACGTCGCGGGAACGGCTGGGCGGCACCGGTCGGACAATCACTCGCGACCGCGCTCGACGTGCTGATGGCGGCTCTGGCACCGGAAGGCCCCATGGATCCGGCCGGCTGGCCGCGCTGGCAGGCGCTGCTCCCGCATATCGAAAGCGCCGTCGACGGCTCCCCGGACGTCGCCCACCACCTGCCCATGGCCTGGCTCGTTGGCGGGCTGGGCGACTTCCTCCTCATGCAGGGTCAGTCGACCCGCGCCCTGCCGTACCAGATCCGCGCCCTGACCATCACGGAGAACGTCCTCGGCCCGTATCACCCGGAGACCGCCGTCCGGCTGGTCCAGCTCGCCTACGCCTACCAGCACTTCGGCCGGCCCGCCGACGCCCTGCCACTGGCGCAGCGCGCCCTGGACATCACCATGAACGTGCTCGGCCCCCACCACCCCTACACCGCCGGTTGTCTGAGCAGCCTTGCGTCCACCCTGTACTATCTCGGCAGGCCCGCCGAGGCCCTGCCGCTGGCCGAGGAGGCCCTCGCCATCTCCGAGGCCACCTTCGGCCCCGGCCACCAGGGCATCGCCTCCCACTTGGCGTTTCTCTGCCGGACCTACTCATGGCTGGGCCGCCACGACTCGGCCCTGTCCTGCGCGACGCGCGCCTTCTCCATCGCCGAAGCCACCCTCGGGAACGATCACCCGTACACCGCGATGTACCTGGGTGATCTCGCCATGGCCCACTCGGCGCTCGGCCGGTACGCGGAGGCGCTCCCCTTCGAACTGCGCGCCCTCTCCATCGTCGAGGACGGCCTCGGGCCCTACCATCCGTACACCGCCATCCGGCTGCGCAGCCTGGCCGTCATCTACCGCGGGCTGGGGCACGATTCCCTGGCCCTTCCGCTCGCCGAGCGCGCTCTGGCGGTCCACTGCGGGACGCTGGGGGCGGGGAATCCGGCGACGCAGGATGTGTGGGATCTCGTCGTCGGGCTCCGGCAGGAGGCGGGCGAGGGGTAGCCCCCGGCTTCCACGGGCCTTGCCACGGCCTCTTCCCGCAGCCCCACGCGTGGCCCCTTGCCGTGCCCCTTCCCCGTAGCCCTACTCCTGGCCCCTTGCCATGGCCCCTCCCCGTAGCCCCACGCGTGGCCCCTTGCCGTGGCCTCTTGCGATGCCTCCTCCCGTAGGCGCTTCCCCTGGGCCTGCCCCCTGGTCCGTCGCGCACGCCCGTCCCCGCGCACGGGAATCCCGCCGCTCTCACCCATTGACGCCGCCCTCGCATGCCCCCTAGCTTGCTCTCCACCAATAGGAAACTTTCTTAACAGAGTGAGACGGGGGCAGCACCATGGCCGCACCACCCGGCAGCAGCACGCAGGGCGGCACGCCCGGGACCCCCCGCGTCCTCCGCGCCATGAACGACCGCGCGGCACTGGAGCTGCTGGCCGCGCACGGGCCGCTCACCCGGACCCGGCTCGGGGAGCTGACCGGGCTGTCCAAGCCCACCGCGTCCCAGCTGCTGACCCGCCTGGAGAGCGTCGGCCTGGTCCGCACCACCGGGAACGTCACCGGACGGCCGGGGCCCAACGCGCGGCTGTACGAGATCGATCCGGCCGCCGCCCACGTGGCCGCGCTCGCCGTGGACCAGGAGGGCATCACCGCCGCCGTCGCCGACATCACCGGCCAGGTGGTCGGCGAGCACCGGGTGACGGCCCCGGCGACCGACGAGAGCGTGTCCCACCGCACCGGGGAGCTGGTCGCCGAGGCGGTGGACGGGGCGCTGGCCGCCGTCGGACTCGGCCGGGACGATCTGCGCTCCACCGTGATCGGCACCCCCGGCGCGCTCGACCCGCGCACCGGGAGGCTGCGGTACGCCCCGCATCTGCCCGGCTGGCAGTCCCGCACCCTGCGGGACGAGCTGGCCGAGGTGCTGCACACACCGGTCGTCATCGAGAACGACGTCAATCTGGCCGCCGTCGCCGAACAACACCACGGCACCGCCCAGGACTTCGACGACTTCGCGCTGGTCTGGGCCGACGAGGGGGTCGGCGCGGCCATCGTGCTCGGCGGCACCCTGCTGCGCGGCGCGACCGGCGGGGCCGGGGAGATCGGCTACATGCCGCTGCCGGGCGCGCCCCTGGCACGGGGCGGCCCGGACGCCGCCGCCCGGCCGGACGGGGGCGGGGGGTTCCAGATGCTGGTCGGCTCCCCCGCCGTCGTCGGACTGGCCCGCGACCACGGGATCGACGCGCCCACGGCCACCGAGGCGCTCACCGCCGCGCGGCGCACCCCCGGCGCGGGCGACGAGGTGCTGACGGAGCTGGCCCGCCGGCTGGCCACCGGGCTGGCCTCCGTCGTCGCCGTGGTCGACCCGGAGCTGGTCGTCCTCTCCGGTGAGGTCGCCCAGGCGGGCGGGGAGCGGCTGCGCGCGCTCGTCGAGGCCGAGATGACCGGTCTCGCGCTGCCCCGCCCGCTGGTGCGGATCAGTGAGCTCGAGGGGGATCCGATTCTCCTCGGCGCGCTGCGGACGGCGGTCACCGACGCCCGCCGGACCGTTTTCGACACCTCCCGTTTCGACGCCTGATCAGGGCGCCTGAATGCGCCGCGGGTTCGCGTACCGCAGTAAAGGAAGTCCCATGTCACGAAAACTGGCCGCGTTCGCCTCGGTGCTGAGCGCCGGCGCCCTCCTCCTGGCGGGCTGCGCGAATCCCGGCACCGGCAGCGCCGAGGACGATCCGACCGAACCCGTCACGCTGAAGTTCTGGCACGGCTGGTCGGAGAAGAGCGAGGTCGAGGCGATCGACGCGAGTATCGCCCGGTTCGAGAGGCAGCACCCCAACATCACGGTGAAGGCCACCGGAAACGTCGCCGATGCCACCGTGAACCAGGCACTGCGGGCCGGCGGCGGCGATGCCCCCGATGTCGTCTCCTCCTTCACCACCGACAACGTGGGGCAGTACTGCTCCTCCGGGATGTGGGTGGATCTCGATCCGTTCATGCGGAAGACCGGGCTGAACAAGGCGGAGGTCTTCCCGAAAACGCTGCTGGACTACACGAGCTACCGGGGAGACCAGTGCGCCCTGCCGCTGCTCGCCGACGCGTACGGCATGTACTACAACAAGGACGCCTTCAAGGAAGCGGGCATCACCCGGCCGCCCCGCACCATGTCGGAGCTGAAGCGCGACGCCGCCAAGCTGACCAGGCGCACCGGGAACGGCGGCTATCGACGCGTCGGCTTCATGCCCAATTTCCGGCTCTACCAGAACAGCCCGGACCGGCTCTTCGCGCAGTGGGGCCCGGCCTATTTCGACAAGCACGGCAAGGCGCGGCTGGCCGAGGAGAAGGCGACCAAAGAATTCTTCGCCACCACCCGGGAGCTGATCCGGCGCCAGGGCGGCTACGGCCCGCTGGAGACGTTCCGCACCTCCTTCGGCGATGAGATGTCGTCCCAGAACGCCTTTCTCACCGGAAAACTCGCCATGCACATGGACGGCGAATGGCGCGGGCTGTTCATGAAGGGCGCCCCGTTCCGGTGGGGGACCGCACCGCTGCCCGTGCCCGACGACCAGCCCGAAACCTACGGCCGGGGTTATCTCACCGGCACGGTGATCGGCATTGCGCACAGCAGCACCCACCAGAACGCCGCCTGGGAACTGGTGAAGTTCCTGACCTCCGACACCGATCAGGTGGTCGCCTTCGCCAACGCCATTCACAACGTGCCGTCCACCAAGGCGGCGCTCACCTCTCCGAAGCTCGACACCGACCCCACCTTCCGGGCCTTCCTCGACATCGCGCGGAACCGCTACAGCACCGCCATGCCCGCCTCCATCAACGGCGGTCAGTACGTGGTCTCGCTCCGGGATTTCTCCTACCGCGTCGAGGCGGGAAAAGTGCACGATCTGGACGCCGGGCTGAGGAAACTGGATGACGAGATCGACGCCGACAATCTCCAGGCCCAGAACTGACGGAGGGCGATATGGCCACCCCGACGAACGCCCCCGCCCTGCGCCGCAAGGCACGGCATGAGCGGCTGCGCACCCTCGGCTTTCTCTCCCCCTGGCTGGTCGGCTTCACCGTCTTCTTCGGCTATCCGCTGATCGCCACCGTCTATTTCTCCTTCATGCACTACAACCAGATCGAGGCCCCGACCTTCGTGGGCCTGCGCAACTGGCGCTATGTGCTGGCGCAGATGCCGCTGTTCGGACCGGCGCTGTGGAACACGCTCTGGCTGGTCGTGGTGATGGTCGCGCTGCGGGTCGTCTTCGGCCTGGGCATCGGGCTGCTGGTCACCAGGATCAAATCCGGGGTCGGTTTCTTCCGCACCGCTTTCTATCTGCCCTACCTCGCCCCTCCGGTGGCGGCCACCGTCGCCTTCGTCTTCCTGCTCAACCCCGGCACCGGCCCGGTGAACGACATCCTCGGGCACCTCGGTGTCGACGCGCCCAACTGGTTCAACGACCCGGCCTGGGCCAAGCCCTCGCTGGTCCTGCTCTCCCTGTGGGGCATCGGCGATCTCATGGTCATCTTCATGGCCGCGCTGCTGGACGTGCCCAGGGACCAGTACGAGGCGGCCGAGCTCGACGGCGCCGGGCCATTCCATAAGTTCCGCTATGTGACCTGGCCGTCGATCACCCCGATCGTGATGTTCGCGGTCGTGACGGGCGTCGTCCAGACCATGCAGTACTACACCCAGGCGCTGGTCGCCGGAAAGCTCGCCTCCGGGGTCAGCGTCGGGCCCGGCACGGTCATCCAGCCCGGCTATCCCGACCACGCCACGCTCACCGTGCCGCAGCTCGTCTACTCGCTCGGCTTCCAGAACTTCAACACCGGAGCCGCCTGTGTGCTCTCGCTCGTGCTGTTCGCGATCGCGATGGCCGTGACGATGCTGCTGATGCGCAGGCGCGCCGGACTGCTGTCGGCCGAGGACTGAAGCCGAGGACTGACCGAGGACTGAGAGGACCGATCCGCCATGACCGCCACCACCGCCCTCTCGGCGCCCCCGGCGCCCGTCCGCCCGGCCGCCGGGCGCTCCCCCGCCCCCGCCGCCCGGCGCCGTGCCGTACTGCACTGGATCGCCGTCCACACGGTCGCCGTCGCCGCCGCGCTCTTCTTCGTCCTGCCCTTCGTCTTCGTCTTCCTGACCTCGGTGATGAGTGACGAGCAGGCGATGAGCGGCACCCTGTGGCCCACCGAATGGAACTGGTCCAACTACGCCGAGGTGTTCCACACCCCGGGCTTCCTGGACTGGTGGCGCAATTCGCTGATGTACGCCGGACTCGGCACCCTCTTCACGGTCTGTTCCTCCGTTCCGGTGGCCTACGCCCTCGCCAGATTCCGCTTCCGCGGCCGCCGCACCGCCATGCTGCTGGTCATCTCCACGATGATGCTGCCGCCGCAGGTCGTCGTGATCCCGATGTACCTGGTCTGGGCCCAGCAGTTCCATCTGTCGGGTTCGCTGTGGCCGCTGATCATTCCGATGGCGTTCGGCGACGCGTACTCCATCTTCCTGCTGCGCCAGTTCCTGCTGACGATCCCCCGGGAGTATCTGGAATCGGCGAAGGTGGACGGCTGCGGCGATGTCCGCACGCTGCTGCGGATCGTCGTCCCGATGGCGAAGCCGGGGATCGCGGCCGTCGCGCTCTTCCAGTTCTTCTACTGCTGGAACGACTACTTCGGGCCGCAGATCTACGCCGCCCAGAATCCGGGCGCCTGGACGCTCTCCTACGGCCTGGAGAGCTTCAAGAGCGCGCACAGCGTCAACTGGAACCTGACGATGGCCGCGACCCTGCTCGTCATGGCCCCCGTCATCATCGTCTTCTTCTTCGCTCAGAAAGCCTTCGTCGAAGGCGTCACACTGACAGGAGTCAAGGGTTGAAGCTCGCAGTCGTGGGGGGCGGATCCACCTACACCCCCGAACTCATCGACGGATTCGCCCGGTTGCGGGACACGCTCCCCGTGGAGGAGCTCGTCCTGGTCGACCCGGCCGCCGACCGGCTGGAGCTGGTCGGCGGGCTGGCGCGCCGGATCTTCGCCAAACAGGGCCATCCGGGCACCATCTCCTGGACCGGCGACCTGGACGCGGGCGTGGACGGCGCGGACGCGGTGCTGCTCCAGCTGCGCGTCGGCGGTCAGGCCGCCCGGAACCAGGACGAGACCTGGCCGCTGGAGTGCGGCTGTGTCGGGCAGGAGACCACCGGCGCGGGCGGTCTTGCCAAGGCGCTGCGCACCGTTCCGGTGGTGCTGGACATCGCCGAGCGGGTGCGCCGCCGCAACCCCGGCGCCTGGATCGTGGACTTCACCAACCCGGTCGGGATCGTGACCCGGGCGCTGCTCACGGCCGGGCACCGGGCGGTCGGCCTGTGCAATGTCGCCATCGGCTTCCAGCGGAAGTTCGCCCGGCTGCTGGGCGTGGCCCCGGGCGAGGTGACGCTGGAGCACATCGGCCTCAACCACCTCACCTGGGAGCGCGCGGTGCGCGTCGGCGGCGAGGACGTGCTGCCCGAGCTGCTCGCGGAGCACGGCGAGGCGATCGCGGAGGACCTGCGGATGCCGCGCACGCTGGTGGACCGTCTCGGCGTCGTCCCCTCCTACTACCTGCGCTACTACTACCAGCACGACGCGGTGGTGAGGGAGCTGCGCACCAAGCCGTCACGGGCGGCGGAGGTCGCGGCGATCGAGCGGGAGCTGCTGGAGAGGTACGGCGATCCGGCGCTGGACGAGAAGCCGGAGCTGCTCAGCAGGCGCGGCGGGGCGTTCTACTCGGAGGCGGCGGTCGATCTCACCTCGTCCCTGCTGGGCGACACCGGCGAGGTGCGGATCGTCAACACGCTCAACGGCGGCACCCTGCCCTTCCTGCCCGACGACGCGGTGATCGAGGTCCCGGCGGCCGTCACCGCACAGGGCGCGAAGCCACTGCCCGTGCGCCCCCTCGAGCCCCTGTTCGCGGGCCTGGTCGCGAATGTCACGGCGTACGAACACCTCGCGCTGGAGGCGGCGCTGAAGGGCGGCCGGGAGCGGGTCTTCCAGGCGCTGCTGTCCCACCCCCTCATCGGCCAGATCGCATACGCCGAGAAGCTGACCGACGACCTCATCGCGCACAACCGGGAGCATCTGGCGTGGGCCTGACCCAGTCCGTTCCGACCCCGTCCGCTTCTTCGCCCTCGTCCGCTGCCTCGCCGGACCGGTCGGTCCTGGCGGTCGACGCGGGCAACAGCAAGACCGATGTCGCGCTCGTCGGCCCCGACGGCTCCGTCCTCGGCTCCGCCCGCGGCGGCGGCTTCCAGCCGCCCGTCGTGGGCGCCGAACGCGCCGTCGGATCGCTCGCGCCCCTGGTCGCGGAGGTGGCGCGGCAGGCGGGCCGGTCCGGTCCGCGGCCCGTGGGGCATGTCTCGGCGTGTCTGGCCAACGTCGATCTGCCGAGCGAGGAGGAGGAGTTGACCGGTGTGCTGGCCGGCCGGGGCTGGGGCGCCACCGTCACGGTCGCCAACGACACCTTCGCGCTGCTGCGGGCCGGGGTCGCGGACGCCGGCGAGCCGACCGGCGTCTCCGTGGTCTGCGGTGCGGGCATCAACTGCGCCGGGATCGGCCACGGCGGCCGGGTCGCCCGCTTCCCCGCCGTCGGCCGGATCTCCGGCGACTGGGGCGGCGGGGGTCATCTGTCGGAGGAGGCGGTGTGGTGGGCGGCGCGTGCGGAAGACGGCCGCGGCGAGCCGACGGAGCTGGCCCGCGCCCTGCCCGCGCACTTCGGCCTGACCACCATGTACGAGCTGATCGAGGCGCTGCACCTGGGCCGTCTGGAGACGGCCCGGCGGTACGAGCTGACGCCGGTGCTCTTCGCGGTGGCCGACGCCGGCGACCGGATCGCGCGGGCGATCGTCGACCGCCAGGCGGAGGAGGTGGTGACCATGGCCACGGTCGCCCTCACCCGGCTGGACCTGCTGGGCGAGGAGACACCGGTGGTGCTCGGCGGCGGGGTGATCGCGGCCCGCCATCCGCTGCTGGACGGCCGGATCCGCGAACTGCTGGCGGAGCGCGCCCCGAAGGCCGAGCCGCGGGTGGTCACCGCGCCGCCGGTGCTCGGCGCCGCGCTGCTGGGCCTGGACCGCACCGGCGCCCCCGCATCGGCGTACACCCGGCTCCGCGCGCACTACGGCCCGACTGACGGCCGTAGAAGCACCGGCACGGAAAGTGGAACCGAAAGTCCGTCCGAAGCGTAATGAGAAGGGGAGGGAAGATCGCGATCCGAACAAGATCGAGGCTCGGCCGGTGACCTCTCCCGGCGCCGCGGTCCATACTGCTGCGACACCGACTGCGACACCCAATCCATGGGATCCGGGCCAAAGGGGAGAAGTCTTGTGTCATACCCGCCGACCACCGGCAGAGCCGTAGCGCCACCCGCGCCCGCGGCCCCGCCGCGGCCCGCGTGGCGTGAGGGGCTCGACCGGGCGCGGGCGGCGGCGACGACCGAGCCGGGGCGGCTGCGGGTCATCGGGGCGGTGCTGGCCGCGCTGGTGGTCGCGTTCGGCGCGGTCACGGCCTGGCAGGTGTCCGACCGGCAGACCGCGGCGGACGCCGTGGCCGAGCGCAGCCAGCCGCTGAGCGCCGACGCGGCGCAGATCTACCGCTCCCTGGCCGACGCCGACACCACGGCGACCAGCGGCTTCCTGGCGGGCGGTCAGGAGCCCGGCCACATCCGGCAGCGGTACGAGCGGGACATCGACACCGCCTCCGAGCTGCTGGTGCGGGCCGCGGCCAATACGGAGGGCTCGGCCTCCGCCCGCGACGAGATACGGAAGATCAACCAACTGCTGCCGGTCTACACCGGCCTGGTCGAGTCCGCCCGCGCCAACAACCGCCAGGGGCTGCCGCTGGGCGGCGCGTATCTGCGCTACGCCAACGACACCATGCGCGGTGAGCTGCTGCCCGCCGCCGGCCGGCTCTACAAGGCGGAGACCGCCCGTCTCGGGGAGGACTACGGGGACGCCGAGGCATGGCCGTGGGTGGCGATCGCCACCGGCGTCGTCGCGCTGGGCGCGCTGGGATGGGCGCAGCGCCGTGAGTACCAGCGGACCAACCGGGTGCTCAACCACGGTCTGCTCGCCGCCACGGCCGCCTCCGCGGTGGTGATGCTGTGGCTGGTGATCGGCCACGGGATCGCCCGCGCCGAGCTCAGCGACTCCGACGACCACGGCGCGAAGTCCCTCCAGGTGCTCAACGAGGCGCGGATCGACTCCCTGCGGGCCCGCGCCGACGAGAACCTGACCCTGGTGGCACGGGGCGCGGTCGTCGTCGACGAGGACGGCGCCGACAAGGGCAAGGACGCCTACGAGGTCAGCTACGGCTCGCGGATGTCCGCGCTGGTGGGCACGGCGCCCGGCGGGCGTCCCTCGGCCGGCAGCCTGCTGGACAAGGCGCAGTCCCTGGCGGACGACGACGCGGGCCGCGGGCCGGTGGAGAAGGCCGCCGGCCGGATCCGGGAGTGGCAGGTGCGGCACAAGGCCGCCCGCGCCGCGGATGACGGGGGCGACTACAAGACGGCGCTGACGAAGGTCATCGGCGCCCGGGACAGCACCGGCGAGTCCTTCGACGCGGTGGACACCCAGCTGGCCAAGGCCCTCGACCACGAGCAGCGGGAGTTCCAGCGGGCCGCCGACGACGGACGCGGCGCGTTCACCGCGCTGGCGCTGGGCGCCGGGGTGCTGGCCGTGCTGGGGGCCGCGGGCGCGGTGCTGGGCATAGGCCGCAGACTGTCGGAGTACCGATGAGGACGATGGGGGGCGGAAGCATGCGATCGGTGCGATCGGCCGCCGCGGTGACGGTATGTGTCCTGGGCGTGGCCACGGCCATCGTGGCACCGGCGATGGTGGACGACGGCGGGAGCGACGGCGGCGGCAGGGGCGGTGCGCAGCACCCGCGCACGGTGCGCACCGGCGCCGAGGCCGCGGCGGACAGCTGCCGTGACCCCGAGGCGAGCCTGCGCCCGTCGAGCGCGAGCGGCCCGGCCATCAAGCGGATCAAGAACCGTGTGGTCAACGGCCACAAGCTCAACAAGCTGATCGCGGGCGTCGACCAGAACAGCTACCGCTGGGGCTACCGCGATCCGGCCACCGGCGACCTCACCGGCTTCGACATCGATCTGGTGCGTGCCATAGCCGAGGACATCTTCGGCGATCCGGACGCGGTCATCTTCCGCACCATCCCCACCAGTCAGCGCATCAAGGCCCTCCAGCAGGGCAAGGTGGACGTGGTGGTGCGCACCATGACCATCAACTGCGACCGGATCAAGGACGTGGCGTTCTCGACCGCCTACTTCCAGGCCGGGCAGCAGGTGCTGGTCGCCGACGACTCGACCATCACCGGCTACAACAAGACCCTGCGCGGCAAGAAGGTCTGCACCGCGCAGGGTTCCACCGCCGAGGCCGAGCTGGACAAGCCGGACACCGGCGCCGAGCATCTGGGCGCGATCAAGGTGAAGCCCGTTCCCAACCAGCTGGACTGCCTGGTCAGACTGCAGCTCGGCCAGGTGGACGCGGTGATCACCGACAACGCGCTGGCGGCGGGCCAGGCCGCCCAGGACCCCTCCGTCAAGCTGGTCGGCTCCCGATTCACCGACGAGTTCTACGGCGTGGCGATGAACAAGAACGACGAGGACCTGGTACGCCGGGTCAACAAGGTTCTGGAGAACTACCGCCAGGGCGGCGCCGGCAGCCCCTGGATGCGGGCCTACCAGAAATGGCTCGCCAAGGACTTCGGCACGGCACAGGAGAATCCGGCACCACCCGCCCCCCAGTACAAGGACTGAGGCGAACAAGGATTAGCGCCCGCCTCACACGCGTAGGGATGACGCTGAGACAGATCACGTAATGATTACGGACATGGGAGAGTGATCGATGGGGGTCCCGGGACCCTTCCCCAGCTTCGCGGGGACACCCGACGGCCCGGTCCTGGGCCGCGAGGAGGTGGACCGCGCGCTGGCGAAGCTCGCCGCCGAACACGAGGCGATCGAGTCCTCACTGCTCGCCCTCCAGGACCACGCGGGCAGAAGGCTCCTCGAGGGCGCCGAGCTGACGGGCGTCACCAAGGACCGGTGGTCCACCACCGAGCGGGCCATCTCCCTCCTCTGGAGCTACTTCGACGCGTACTCCGAGGCCCTCGCCCGCGCCCGTGAGGTGCGCTCCCGCCACCGCTGGCCGACCCAGAGCGAGCTGGCCGAGCTCACCGAACTGCTCTGCGGCACCGCGATCACCCTGCCCAGCAGCGCCACCCTCTGCGGTTCCCCCCTGCTCAGCGAGGAGTTGAGCCTGGACCGGCTGGTGGACCGGATGAACCGCTGGTACGCCGAGGCCCTGGACGTCATCGTCAGCGCCGACGCCGTATGGTCCGCGCTGCCCGCCCGGATCGACATGCTCTCCGCCGAGCTGCACCGCACCCGTTCGCTCGCCCACTCCGTCGGGGTGCGCCCCGGCGAGCACCCCTCGGGGGACGATCTGGAGCAGATCACCGCCGAGCTGACCGCGTTGCGTGCCGAGGTGGTCTCCGACCCGCTGGCCTTCTGGAAACCGGCCAGCGGCAGCTCCGCGCCCGGCGGCGGCAGCCCCGACACCGAGCGCTACGACCGCGCCGCCCGCGCCCTGGAGGATGTGCGGCGCGAGATCGAGGCGGTGCTGGACGTGCGCCAGGACGCCGAGCGGCGGCTGATGCGGCTGCGCGATGTGCTCTCCCGCGCCGACCGCACCCTGGCGGAGGCGCGCCAGGCGCGCGGCGAGGTGCTCGCGAAGATCGCCGCATCGGAGGTTCCGGCCGTCAGCGGCCCGCCGACCGCGCTGCACGAGCAGCTGGTGGCGGCCGCCGACTACCGCAGGCGCTCCCAGTGGCACCGGCTCTCGCCGCTGCTGGAGAGCCTGGAGCAGCGCGCCGACGACGAGTTGCTGCGGGCCCGGGAGTCGCTGACCGCGGTCACCGCGCCGCTCGCGGTCCGCGCCGAGCTGCGCGGCCGCCTCGACGCGTACCGGGCGAAGGTCGCCCGCCACGGCATGGCGGAGGATCCGCTGCTGGTGGAGCGGTATGACGTGGCCCGCCGGATGCTGTGGAGCGCCCCGTGTGATCTGCGGGCGGCCGAGCAGGCCGTCCTGCGCTATCAGCAGGCGGCGGCCGAGGCCCTGGTGCCACGCCAGTCGGGCCCGGCCGACGAGGGCATCGAGGGAGGGTCGGTATGAGTGCGGCGGTCGTCGCCTGCCAGCGGCGTGACTGCGGCGGGTCCTACGAGGACGTGGGTGGAGGTGAGCTGTACTGCGACGTCTGCGGTATGGCCCCGGTCGTCTCACCGCAGGGGATGGTCGGCTCACCGGCCACCGGGATCACCGGGCAGGGCGGGCCGGGCGGGGGCTCCGCGTCGTCCGGCCGGTTCGCCGCCTCCGGCCGGGGGGCCGCGCCGGGCCATGTCCCCGCCTCCGGCCGGGGCTCCGTGCCGGGCCATGTCTCAGCGTCCGGCCGGGGCTCCGTGCCGGGCGGGGAGCCCTCGTCCGGCCGGGACCCCTCGTCCGGCGCCTCGGGGCGGTCGCGGTCCGCGCGGTCCGCGCGTTCCTCCTCGTCTCGCCGCTCGGTGTCCGGGCGGCTGTCCCGCTCCCTGTCGGGGCGGTCCACCTCGCGTTCGGTCTCGGTGCGCAGCTCCCGCTCCTCCGCCTCGGCCGCCTCGGGGCGGAACGCACTGGGCGCCGGCCTGGTCAGCGTCCCGGAGGTGCCGCGCCCCGATCCGCGGACGGCGGTGCTGGCGGACCCGGAGGTCCCCGAGCGGAAGCGGTTCTGCAGCCGCGCCGACTGCGGCGCCCCGGTGGGGCGCGCCCGCGGTAACCGGCCGGGCCGCACGGAGGGTTTCTGCACCAAGTGCGGCCATCCGTACTCGTTCCTGCCGAAGCTGAGCCCCGGTGACATCGTCCACGGCCAGTACGAGGTCGCCGGCTGTCTGGCACACGGCGGGCTCGGCTGGATCTATCTGGCCATCGACCGCGCGGTGTCCGACCGCTGGGTGGTCCTCAAGGGCCTGCTGGACACCGGCGACGAGGAGGCCCTGGCGGCGGCCGTCTCCGAGCGCCGGTTCCTCGCCGAGATCGAGCACTCCAACATCGTCCGGATCTACAACTTCGTCGAGCACCTCGACCAGCGCACCGGCAGCCTCGACGGCTACATCGTCATGGAGTACGTCGGCGGCAAGTCGCTGAAGGACATCGCCAACGCCCGCCGCACCCCCGAGGGCCGGCGCGATCCGCTGCCGGTCGAGCAGGCGTGCGCGTACGGCATCGAGGCGCTGGAGGCGCTCGGCCATCTGCACAGCCGCAATCTGCTCTACTGCGACTTCAAGGTCGACAACGCCATCCAGCAGCAGGACCAGCTCAAGCTGATCGACATGGGCGCGGTCCGGCGGATGGACGACCACGACAGCCCCATCTACGGCACGGTCGGCTACCAGGCCCCGGAGATCTCGGAGACCGGTCCGTCGATCGCCTCCGACCTCTACACGGTGGCGCGCACCCTCGCCGTGCTCACCTTCGACTTCCAGGGCTATACGAACGTCTTCGTGGACAGCCTGCCGGACCCCGAACACATCGAGGTCTTCCGGCGCTACGAGTCCTTCTACCGGCTGCTGGTGCGGGCCACCGACCCGGACCCGGAGCGCCGCTTCGCCTCCGCGCGGGAGATGGCCGACCAGCTGACCGGGGTGTTGCGGGAGGTCGTGGCGCTCCAGACCGGACGGCCCCGGCCGGCCCTGTCCACCCTCTTCGGGCCGGAACCACGGGTGGTGGACACCGAGCTGTTCGCCGACGACGGCCAGGACCCGTCCCTGCTGGGCGCCCGGCACACCGGCCGGGGCGCCGCCCCGGCCGTCCCCGCGCAGCGGCCACCGGGCCCGCCGGCCCCGCCGCTGCCCGCCACCGCCTCGCTGGACGGGCGGGCCACCGCGCTGGCGCTCCCGGTGCCGATGGTCGATCCGGACGACCCCAACGCCGGATTCCTGGCCGGGCTGCTGGCCGCCGACCCCGCCGAGGTGAGCGCCGCGCTGCGGACCGCGCCCGTCGACTCGATCGAGCTGCGGCTGCGCCGGGTGCGCGCCCAGCTGGAGCTGGGCCAGGAGCATGACGCGGGCGTCGCCCTGACCGGTCTGGAGGCCGCCTACAGCGACGACTGGCGGATCGTCTGGTACCGGGGGCTGCACGCCCTGGCCACCGGCGACCGCGAGACGGCCGCGCTCTCCTTCGACGCCGTCTACGACGCGTTCCCCGGTGAGCCCGCGCCGAAGCTGGCGCTCGGCGTCTGCGCCGAGGTGCTCGGCCAGCTGGACAACGCGGCGGAGTACTACCGGCTGGTGTGGGCCACCGACCCGAGCTTTGTGAGCGCCGCCTTCGGCCTCGCCCGGGTCCTGCTGCGCTCCGGGGACCGGGCGGGCGCGGTGCGGGCCCTGGAGTCGGTGCCGGAGTCCTCGATCCACTACACGGCGGCGCGGGTCGCCGCCGTACGGGCCCGGCTGCGCCGGCGCGCCCCGCACGACACTCTGCTGGGCGACCTGACGGCCGCGGCCGTCCAGGTCGAGCGGCTGGGCGAGTTCGGGCTGGACGCGGTGCGGCGCGAGCGGCTGCGTACCGAGGTCCTGGGCAGCGCCCTGGATTGGGTACTGTCCGGCAGCAGCGGGGCGCCGCCGGGGCACAACCGGCCGTCTCTGCTCGGCAGCAGCCTGGACGAGCGCGGGCTGCGTTTCGGATTGGAGCGCTCGTACCGGGTACTCGCCAGACTCGCGCAGCGAGGCGAGGAGAGGATCGAACTGGTGGAGCGGGCCAACCGTTTCCGCCCCAGGACGTGGGTGTGATCGATGTCGCAGATGCCGCAGCCGCCCCAGCTGTCAGCCTGCCCGACCTGTGATGAGCCGCCGCAGTCGGGGGACAGATACTGCGATCGGTGCGGTGCCGATCTCTCGGCGGCGGCCGCGGCGGCGGAGGCGTCCGCCGACCGGCCGGTGCCGCCGCAGCTGAGCGGCGCGGTGCGGGCCACCCGGCCGGAGCCGGACCCGGAGGACGACTACGAGTTGGCCGCTCCGGCCACCGGCGGCCAGGGGCAGGCGGCCGATCCGCGAGCCGCCGGGGCA
>NZ_BBOX01000262.1 GCF_001553455.1 Streptomyces hygroscopicus subsp. hygroscopicus | reverse complement strand
CGGGTGCGGGCCCGGTGGGCGGCGTCCGCCGCCGCGGCGGCCACCGCGTGGGCGTGGCGCAGGGGGGCGTCGTCGGGGACGGCGGCCAGTTCGGCGTCCAGGGTGCGCCGGCGCGCGGCCACCGCGGCGCGTTCGGCTTCACGGCGTGCCGTGCTGTCGGCCAGGGCGTCCAGTTCGCCGCGCAGGGTGGCGATCCGGGCGCGGCGTGCTTCCTCGCGAGCGCCCTCGCCCACGTACCCGGCCGCTTCCTTCGACCAGCTGCCGGTCAGCGCGCCGACGCGGAAGTGGCCGTCCACCGCCACCCAGGTGCCGGTCGCGCCGGTGTCCCCGAGACCGATGGCCGCCAGGAGCGCGGACACGGCCGGTTCGCCGACCTGCGTGGCCCGGGGATCGCCGTGGTCGACGGCGGGCCGCAGCGCGTCGCCGAGCGCCGCGCCGGCCCGCGGCGCGTGCGAAGGCGGCGGGGACAGCAGTACGTCGTGCCCGCTCGCCTCCAGCAGGGTGCCGTCCGGGCACACCCACGCGTCCAGCAGCCCGGACGCCTCCAGCGCGGCCTCCAGCCCCGCCCGTTCGTCCGGAGTGACGTGGTCGTGGAAGTCGACCAGCCGCCACAGCGGCGCCCCGGGAGTCCGGTCGCGCAGGCCCGGGGTACGGGTGTGGGGTGGCTGCGGTCCCTGCTGGCCACCGGCCTCCAGCTCCGCCAGCTCCCTGCTCGCCGCGGCGCGCCGCTCGGCCAGCTCGGCCAGCCGCTGGCCGAGCGCGGCGGCCCGGTCGGCCAGGTCCGCGGCCTGCCCGCGGTGGGCCGCCGCGGCCTGCTCCCGGGCGGGGCTGGGGCCGTGCAGATGCGTGCTCCAGTCGTGCAGAGCGTCCAGGAGCCCCGTCGGGTCGGGCAGGACCAGTTCCGTGCACCGGCCGAAGTGTTCGCGTACGGCCCCCACCAGCTCCTGGCCCGCCCGTGCGGCGGACGCCTCCGCCTGGGCCTGGCGTTCGGCGGTGTGCGCGGCCTCGGTCTGGGCCTCGTCCAGGCGCCGGGCGGCCTCCCGCCGCTCGCCGGCGGCCTGCTCGGCCGCCGCGGCCAGTTCCTCCACGTGGTCGAGGGTGCGCCTCCGGCGTGCCACCGACTCCTCGGCCGCGTGGCGCAGTTCCGCCTCCGGGACTGTCTCGGGGACCGCCTCCGGGACCGTCTCGGGGACCGTCTCCGGGACGGTGTCGTGGGGCCCCAGCACGTCCAGCACGTCGTCGAGCCGGGCCGCTCGGGCGGTCTCCCGTGCCTGGCGCAGCGTGCTCTCGACCCGCTGCCCGGCCGCTGCCAGCCGCCCTTCGGCGCTGCTCAGGCGGGAGAGCGCGCGGGAGTTCGCCTGGGCGGCCTGGTCCCGGTCCGCCTCCGCGACGTTCCGCTCGCCGGCCGTGCGCCGTGCGTCGGCCGCTGCCTGCTCCAGCTCCCGGGCGCTGCGCATCTCCGGCCCCGCCCGCAGCGCGGCGTCCTGGGCCGCCAGCCGCGCGGCCGTCTCCTCCAGCCGGGTGATCCGCTCCGCGGCCTCCGCCCGTTGCCGCTCGGCCTCTTCCCGCTCGGTCCGCGCCTGGGACAGGTCACGGTGCAGCTGTTCGTAGCGGGCGTGCTCGCTGCGCGGCAGCCGGGCCCGGCGACGGGTGGCCACGCGGGCGTAGCGGCGGTAGTGGTCGAGGAAGGCGGAGGCGGCCCGCTCGGCCTCACTGGCCGCTCGCAGCTCCTCCTTCTCCTCGTCCAGGGAGCGGAACGCCTCGGCCACATCGGCGATCACCGCCTGGTCCATGGGCGGCAGCGCCTCGGTGAGCGCGCGGGACAGCGCCGTCTCGTTCGGGCGCTTGGACAGCTGGGGCTGGCGCAGCTGGATGAGCAGGTCGACCAGGGCGGCGTAGCGCCGCTCGCCGAGCCCGAACAGCGCCTCGTCGACCGCCCTGCGGTACGCCTTCGCCTGGTCGTGGACCATGCCGCGGCCGGCGACGGCCTCGGCCAGGCGATCCCGCGACAGCGCGGTGCCGGTGGCGTCGAGCAGGGCCAGTTCCTCGCCGACGCGCTGGTCGGTGACGGCGAACCAGTGGCGGGCGATACCGCGGCCGGCCACCGCCTTCAGCCCGCACAGCAGCGTGCGGAAGTGCGCCCGGCCCGAGTCCTGGTCGCGGCGGCCGAACTCGATCCAGGTGTAGCCGAGCCGCTCTGGATGCGGGTGCCGGCCGCCGAGCAGCAGGTTCCACTCCATGCGCTTGCCCGGGTCGGCGTCGGGTTCCACCCGGCGGGCGGACAGGTCGCCGTCCAGGAGGAAGGGCAGGGTCAGGGCGAGCACCTTGGACTTGCCGGTGCCGTTGTTGCCGCGCAGCAGCAGGCGGCCGTCGCGGAACCAGAACTCCTCCGTGTCGTAGTAGAAGAGATCGACCAGGCCGATGCGCAGCGGCTGCCACCGGCCGGGTGCGGGGTCGGGCAGGGCGGTCACGACTGCGGTGCCTTTCGCTCGGGGGCGCGGGGTGTGCGGGGAGCACGGGGTGTACGAGGAGCACGGGGTGTGCGGGAGGATGCCCGTCCCGGCTCCGTCACGACGGTCTCGCCGACCGCGTACCGCGCGAGCGCGGGCAGCGGGACGACGCCCTTCGGGGTGGCGGCGACCAGACCGAGCGCGGTGAGCCTCTCCAGCGCCCGGCCGACCAGCTCCGCCTCCGCGCCGGGCTGCTTGGCGCTCTTGGACCAGAACGCCCCGTGTTCGGCGGCCAGCTCCCGAACCGTGCGTTCGAGGTCGGCGCGGCTCACCTCGCCGCCCATGGCCGCCAGGCGTTCGGCGAGCAGCAGCGTGATGTGCCCGTGCGTGCCCTGCTCCGGCATCCGCACGTCGGTCAGATCGTCGTGCGGGTCGACCATGGCGATGCCCTCGGCCCGCACCTCGGGAACCAGGCCGGTCAGTTCGGTGATACGGGCGGTGAGGAAGGCGCGCTGGCGGGTCAGATAGGCGAGTTCCTCGTCGGTCAGCTCCTCGTAGTACAGCACCGGGTCGTCCAGCAGCCTGCGGGTCAGCCGCTGGCGGATCGCGCGGAAGCGGAGCTCGTCGCTGTCCAGCGCGCTCTCGGCGGTCAGCTCGGCCAGCCGGTCCTCGAAGTCCTCGGCGGTGATCGTCGACGGGCCCCGGCGGGCGGCCAGCAGCCCGGCCAGGACGCGCCGCCGCACGTCGTAGAGCACGTCGCCGCTACCGCTGACGTACGCCTCCTCCTCACCGGCCACCCGCCGCAGCACCCCATGGCGCAGCAGCAGCCGCACCACCGCCGCCAGGTCCAGGCGTTCGTCGCGGCGTTCCATGGTGAACTCCACCCCGGCGGCGGCCAGATGGGGATCGGCGGCGTCGAGCACCACCTGCTCGGCCAGACGGCCGAGGGCGATCTGCGCCTCACCCCGCTCCAGCGCGGCCAGCGCCAGACACAGCAGTACGTACCGGCGGCGGGTGAACGCGGCGCGGCCCCGGGACGCCTCGCGCGCCGGATGGGTGGGATCGGCCAAGGTGCCGGGCGTCCGGGCCAGCCGCGCGGCCTCCGGGTCCACCCGCAGCGACCAGCCGGTGTTGCGGTCGAACCAGTCGCGCAGCTCCGTAGCGTGCTGCCGCACCAGCCGGAACTCGTCCGCGTGCGGGCCCTGCGCCAGCAACAGCGGCTCCTTCAACAGGGTCCGGGCCGCCTTGTGCACCTCGGCCGTTCGCCGGCCGTCCAGCACCTCGCCCAGCGGCGTGGTCATCGCTCCCCCTCAATCGTCCCGGCCGGTGCGTGGCTGTCCCGCGCGGCCGGGCCGGGTGAGGTCGGTGATCTCGACCAGGTGGTCGGGGCCGCGGAAGGTCCCGCCCGGCGTGCGGATGCCGGCCGTCGTGCCGTCGGCGAGGGCCGTCAGCCGGATCTCCATCGACCCGTCGTTGCTGGTCGCCACCGTGCTCGTCACGCCGGGCCGCCAGGTGGCCAGGGCATCGCCGAGCAGCTGCAGGAACAGCGTGAAGGCCACCGGGTCGAGTTCTCCCAGCGCGGACAGCCGAATGGCGCCGTCCGTCGCGAGCCGGGCACGGGCGGCGGCGATCTCCTCCGCCTGCCGGGCGGCTATCTCGGCGAGCCGGTGCCGCTGCTCGGAGCGGTCCTGCACCCGGCGGGCCCGCCCACGGCGTTCGTAGCTGCCGGTACGGCGCAGTTGCGGGCTGATCCGCAACGGCTCGGCCTCGGCCCACGGCGTGGACGCGGGCACCGGGCGGGCCGTGCGCTCGGCCAGCGTATCGGCGTCCACGGTCAGATGACGCGCGGAGTACAGACCGAAGGCGGCACGCCACAGCCGGTGCCGCGCCTCGTCGTCCGGGGCCTCGGCGAACCAGCGGGCCAGGGTGCGGAAGTCCGCGGACCGGTCCGAACGCCCGGCCCGCCGCTCGTTCAACTGCCTGACCACCGCGAGGAGTTGCGGGATCGCCCCGAGGGCCCGCCCGCGCAGCAGCCGGGCCTGCGACTCCCGGCCGTCCGCGGAGACGAACCAGGCGGTGAGCCCCGCCCACTTCGCCGTCCACCGCTCATACGCCTGTTCCTCGGCGCTCGCGGCCTCCTCGGGCGCGGCATCGGCCGCCTCCCGGGCCGCCGCCAGCCGCAGCAGCACCCCGGCCCGGCCGTCCCGCTCCAGCTCGCCGATGAGCACCGCGATCCGCCCGCCCAGCGTGATCAGGTCCTGGATGAACCGCTCCAGGTACTGGATCAGCCGGTCCTTGTAGGCGAGGAACACCTCGACCTCCACACCGTGCAGATCCATGGTGCGCTGCAGCGACCCCATGAACGCCCGCGCGTTCTCCGCCAGCGCCTCGAACCGGCCCGTCAGCGCCGACAGCGCCAGATGCGCCTTCGCCGCGTCCGGCCCGCCCTCCTCCCGCTCGGCCGCGATCACCAGAAGGGCCCGCAACTGCGTGACGATGTCGTGCAGCGCCACCGCCTGCAGCGCCCCGCGCCGCCCCAGCGCCTCGTCGTACACCGACAACGCCTGCTCGGCGGCCTCCCCGGCCTGTGTGAGCTGGTAGATGAACCGCTTGCGGTAGAAGTCCTCGACCGCGGTGACCCGGGAGGTGTCCGGATCCGCCCGCAGGTTGCCCCACTCCACGAGGCTGTCCAGCGCCTTCACCACCGCCTCCAGCTCGGACGGCCGGTGCTCCGGGGGCAGCGCGGCGTGCACGTCCTCGGGCCGCAGATGCACCGCGAACCGCTCCTTGGCCGCGAGGAACGCACGCATCACCTGACGGTACAAGGCCGCGTTCGGCACGGTCAGATGGATGAACGGCGCATGCTCGCTGCCGCGCGGCCCGGAAGCTGGTGACGTCATCGTCCCGGCATTCTCCCCGACGCGTACGCCAGGGCGGAAATCCCATGGCCGCGGTGACGGGCGGGACACCCTGCCGCTCACGCGCGGCTGCTGCGACGGCCCGAAGGACTGGCGGCGGTCGCCGCATCGGACGGGGCCAGCCGGATTCCCGAGCCACGCGCCCCGTACCGTTGACGGGGCCATTTGGCGCCCCTAGTCAGACCACCGGCGGCCCTGCCTCGACGCGGCGCAGTACTGGGGCCAGGCGGTCCAGGTCAGGGCCGGTCTGGACCTGTCGCTCATCCCACCAGGTGGCGCCGGCGTCGTGCAGCGGACCGATCACATCCCTGGCCTTGGCCACGTCCGGCGGCGTGGCACCGCCGAGCACGAACTCGAAGGGGCGCCCGGCCTCGGCCGCACGGTGCTTGCGGACATACCCGACCAGATCCCGTACCTCCGCCGCATCCGGCACATGACCATGCCGGGCCGTCTCGAACAGCGGCACCGCGCCGTCCCACCGCGCTGCCCGCCGCATGGGCGGGCGGCGCGGCCAGAACCCGCCGATCCACACCGGCGGACCGGGCCGCTGCAGGGTGGCGGGCAGCAGCGTCACGTCCCGAACCTCGTAGTGCTGGCCGTGATGGTTCACTGGCTCGCCGGACCAGAAGAGCCTCAACAGCTCCAGTCCCTCGTCCAGCCGCTCGGCGAGAAGGCGCGGCTCGGCGGCGTCGCCGAAGCTGCGGTATTCGTCCTCGATCGGACCGCCCAGGCCGGCGGCGAAGATCACGCGGCCGCCGCTGAGGTGGTCCAGGGTGGCCACTTGGCGGGCGAGTTGCTGCGGACGGTAACGGGGGACCGGCGTCAGCAGGGTGCCCAGTCGGATCCGGGAGGTCGCCAGCGCGGCCGCGGTCAACAGCATCCAGGGGTCTCCAAAGGGACGCCTCTGATGCTGTCGGTGCAGTACGTGGTCCCAGACGAAGAGCCCGTCCCAGCCTGCCTGTTCAGCGGCGCCCGCCACGGTCGCGACGTTATGGGGATCGGCGAAGTCACCGAAGTTGGGGATATTGATGGAGAAGCGCATTCCAGCAGGATGCGGAGCCGACCACAAAGGGGCAATCGGTTTCCCAGCGAGCGGCTTCATGGCGGGCCGCCACTTGGGCAATTACGTGACCACAGCCCCTGGGGAATTACGTGACCGCCGACACGGCGGAGGACGGGTGGCTCTTGTTCAGCGAGAAGGGTTCGGCTGTCCCGTCCCCGACCTACTACCGCGTGTGGCAGGAGGCTCGTCTCTTGGCGCTTCCGCCGGCCGGCGCGGCCTCGCCGCTCGCGAGTAGGCCGTACGACCTTCGACACCCGGCGTTGTCGACGTGGGTCAACGCCGGGTTGATCCCACCGAGGTTGCCGAGCGCGCTGGCAACAGCGTTGAGGTCCTGCTGACCCGGTACGCGAAGTGCCTCGACGGTCGGCAGAACGTCGCCAACCGCCGCATCGAGGACCTGCTCCACGAGTACGAGTGACAAGGCCTGATCATTCCGGGGCCCGTGAGCGTCTTGCCCAGGGGCCTCGGTGTCTGGCTCTCCGCGTTATGCGGACCGGCTGGCTCGGCTCTGCTCTGAGTCGAGTTGGCGTTCAAGGCTTCTTCGCTCACTGCCGAGGACAGCGAGACCCCGCATGCGAGAGCGGTCGAAGCCAGGCTGTACCTCGACGCCGAGGTCATGTCGCAAGGTGACCCGCAGTAGATCCGACGACTGGTGGCGGCCTCGACAGCTCCCGCCGCCAGCCTGGCGTCCCCGCAGCGGCGGGCCTACAGGCCAGAACGACGATAGCGAGGAGCAGGTGTGCTCGACTCGGATCAGGCTCATCACCTGCGGGGATGCTCCAAGATCCCGTCCCCGCCTCATCCACAGCCCCGGCATAGGCCGCTTCGGGCCGCATACGGCTGCAGATACACGAAGACCCCGGCCTCAGCGTCTCCGCTGGTGACGGGGTCTTACTGGCACCTTCTGTGAGGTGCCCCCGGCAGGATTCGAACCTGCGCACACGGCTCCGGAGGCCGTTGCTCTATCCCCTGAGCTACGGGGGCTTGTCGCTGCTGTTTGCGGCGACGGGTAGAACCCTACCAGCTCGAGCGGGGTGGTCATGAACGCTTATCGGAGCCGGCGGTCGGGGGAGGGGCGGAGGCGGACGCGGGTGCGGAAGCGGGTGCGGAGGGCGGGGAGGGAGACGGGAGCGGAGGGGTGTATACCGCATGTGGAGGTCGGGGCGCAGGAGTCTCGGGGAAAGGTCCCTCGCACGTGGCGGAAGTAGGGAAAACCCGGACGCGACCCTGGCCGCGCGCCTACTCTTCAGGATGTGCCTGGCTTGTCCGGCCGGGTCCTTGTCGTCGACGACAACAAGGTCATCCGGCAGCTGATCAGGGTCAACCTCGAGCTGGAGGGCTTCGAGGTCGTGACCGCGGCCGATGGTGCCGAGTGCCTGGAGATCGTTCACCAGGTGCGGCCCGATGTGATCACTCTCGATGTCGTGATGCCCAGACTCGATGGGCTGCATACGGCATCAAGGTTGCGTGCTGATGCTCGAATGTGTCATGTGCCCGTCGCGATCATCAGCGCGTGTACGCAGTACGAGATGGACAGCGGGAAGGCGTTGGGCGTCGATGCCTTCCTCGCGAAACCCTTCGAGCCCGTCGATCTCGTCGAGCTCGTGCGGAGGCTGATGCGGCAGGGGGCGGCCGGTGCGGCCGCGCCTGGTGATGCCGAGCCGGTTGTGGGGCCCACCGGGTAGTGGTGGGCCCCGGCCCGGTCGGCCCTCCCGGGCCGCGCTTCCCGTTCGGTCGTGGGGCGGGCTTGGTTTCCGTCCATGTCTCGGCTCTCGCGCCGGTCGGTGGTCTTGTTTCTCGGGTCGGTCCTGGGTCTCGGCTCCCGGGTCGGTCCTGGGCCTCGGCTCCCGGTCCGGTCCCGGGGTTCCTCCCCCGGCCCGGTCCGGGTTTCGGCTCCTGGTCCGGTCCCGGGTCGCGGCTCCGGGTCTCGGCTTCCGGCCTCGTCTTCCGGGTCGGTCCCGAGTCCTCCGCTCACGGGTCGGCCTTCCCCGTGTGATCCACCCGTGGGCGGGCGCCCCCGTGTCCCCGTGGGTGCCTGCCCCTGTGCCCCGGTGTCCCCATGGGCGGATGTCCCCGTGGGTGCCTGCCCCTGTGCCCCCGTGCCCCCGTGTCCCCGTGGGCGGATGTCCCCATGGGCGGACGTCCCCGTGCCCCCCTGGGCGGGTGCGCCCCCACGCTCTCCCCGTCCCCCCACGCCCCCCCGCCCCCGTCCGAAGGGCGAAACCGGTTCGCTTGTGCACCCCCCTCCTCCCATACGCTTGTCCCGTGACTCCCGCCCAGCTCTCCCGCACTGTGCTGCACACCGTGCGTCGTGCCGTTGAGGACGACGAGCTGTGCGTTGCCGTGCCGGAGCGGGTGACGGTGCGGACCCCGCCTCGGCCCGGGTGTGGGGATTACGCCACCAACGTCGCTCTGCAGCTGGCCAGGGCTCGCGGTGACGCGCTCGTCATCGCCGAGGTCCTGCGGCGGCGGCTCGTCCGTACGCCCGGGATCGCCCGCGTCGACGTCGCCGCGCCCGGGTTCCTCAACATCACCCTCGAGGCCGCCTCCCACACCCAGCTCGTCCAGGCCGTTCTCTCCCAGGGACCGGATTACGGGCGTGGTGACGCGCTCGCGGGGGTCCGCGTTCCGGTCGGGACCGGTGACGAGGTGCGTGCCGCGCTCGTCGCTCATGTGGTGCGCGGGCTCGTCGCCGCCTGCGGGGGAGCCGTCGTTGCGGGGGACGGGCCGGTCGTCCGGCCCTCCCCGCTCTCCGGCCGGGATCTCCTCACCCGTCTCGGGCCCGACGCCGCCCGCTGGGCGCTGCTCCGGCCCGCGGCGCACGATCTGCCCGATACCGCCCCCGCCCGGCTCCTCTCCCAGCGCGAGGACAACCCCCTCTTCCGGGTCAGGTACGCCCATGCCCGGGTCCGTGGCCTGATGAGGAACGCCCGTCGGCTCGGCCTCACGTCCGCTCCCGGCGTCTACGACCACCCTGCCGAGGCCGCCCTTCTCGCTCTCCTCGGCGACCATCCCCGTACCCTCGAGGCCGCCGCCCGGCACCGGGCGCCCGATCGGCTCGCCCGGCATCTCGTCGCCACCGCCGACGCCTTCTTCCCGTTCCAGGATCTGCTCGGCGATCTGTTCCGGGACCCGGCCCGCGACCGGTTCCACGACGTCTGTCCGCCGCTGTCCTCCGGCGAGCGCAAACCCCCGGCCGTCCACCGTTCCCGGCTGGCCCTCGCCGAGGCCGTCGGGGCGGTGCTCGCCGGCGGCCTGCACCTGCTCGGCATCAGCGCACCCCGACATCTGTAACACCGTGAGAGAGACAGCGAAGCCAGCATGAGCCGTTCCGCCCACCCCGCCGGGCCCCGTCACGCCGATGTCCTCCCCGAGGGGCACTACGCCGCGCCGCCCACCGACCTCAATCAGCTCGACCCGCGGGTGTGGTCCCGTACGGTCAGCCGGAACGCCGATGGTGTCGCGACCGTCGGCGGGATCGACGTCAAGACGCTGGCCGAGGAGTTCGGGACCCCTGGCTACTTCCTCGACGAGGCCGACTTCCGGGCGCGCTGCCGGGCCTGGCGGGAGGCGTTCGGGGAGGACGCCGACGTCTTCTACGCCGGGAAGGCGTTCCTCTCCCGCGCCATCGTGCGCTGGCTGAACGAGGAGGGGCTCAACCTCGACGTGTGCTCCGGCGGGGAACTGGCCACCGCGCTCGCCGCCGGGATGCCCGCCGAGCGGATCGCGCTGCACGGGAACAACAAGACCACCGCCGAGATCGAGCGGGCCGTGGGCGCGGGCGTCGGGCGGATCGTGCTCGACTCGTTCCAGGAGATCGCGCGGGTCGCGCACATCGCCCAGCGGCTCGGCACGCGGCAGCGGGTGCAGATCCGGGTCACCGTCGGCGTCGAGGCGCATACGCACGAGTTCATCGCGACCGCCCACGAGGACCAGAAGTTCGGCATTCCGCTCGCGGGCGGGCTGGCCGCCGAGGCCGTGCGGCGGGCGCTCAAGCTGGACGGGCTGGAGCTGATCGGGATCCACTCGCACATCGGGTCGCAGATCTTCGACACCTCCGGGTTCGAGGTCGCGGCGCACCGGGTCGTGGGGCTGCTGAAGGAGATCCGGGACGAGCACGGCGTCGAGCTGCCCGAGATCGACCTCGGCGGCGGTCTCGGCATCGCGTACACCTCGGAGGACGACCCCCGCGAGCCGCAGGAGATCGCCAAGGCGCTGCGTGACATCGTCCACCGGGAGTGCGAGACGGCCGGACTCGCGGTGCCGCGGCTGTCGGTCGAGCCGGGGCGGGCGATCGTCGGGCCGACCACCTTCACCCTCTACGAGGTGGGCACGGTCAAGGAGCTGCCGGCGCTGCGGACGTACGTCAGCGTCGACGGCGGGATGTCCGACAACATCCGTACCGCGCTCTACGACGCGGAGTACTCGGTGGCGCTGGTCTCCCGCTCCTCCACCGCCGAGCCGATGCTCTCCCGGGTCGTCGGCAAGCACTGCGAGTCCGGCGACATCGTCGTACGGGACGCCTTCCTGCCCGCCGATCTGGCGCCGGGCGATCTGATCGCCGTCCCGGCCACCGGCGCGTACTGCCGCTCGATGGCGAGCAACTACAACCACGCACTCCGTCCGCCCGTCGTCGCCGTGGGTGACGGACGGGCGCGCGAGATCGTCCGGCGCGAGACGGAGGAAGATCTCCTGCGGCTCGATGTCGGCTAGCGAGAAATGGATCTCGGATACTGGACCCGGGATAGGAAATCCCGTCCAGTGCATGAGACTGGTGCACGAACGCGATGGATGAGAAACGAGGTCGGATGATGCGTACGCGTCCGCTGAAAGTGGCGCTGCTGGGCTGTGGAGTGGTCGGCTCAGAGGTGGCGCGCATCATGACGACGCACGCGGACGACCTCGCGGCCCGCATCGGCGCCCCGGTCGAGCTGGCCGGGATCGCCGTGCGGCGTCCCGGCCGGGTCCGGGAAGGGGTGCCGGCCGAGCTGGTGACCACCGACGCCACCGCCCTGGTCAAACGCGGCGACATCGATGTGGTGGTCGAGGTCATCGGCGGGATCGAGCCCGCCCGCTCCCTCATCACCACCTCCTTCGACCACGGCGCGAGCGTGGTGTCCGCGAACAAGGCGCTGGTCGCGCAGGAGGGCGCGGCGCTGCACGCGGCCGCCGAGCAGCGCGGTGCGGACCTCTACTACGAGGCCGCCGTCGCGGGGGCGATCCCGCTGGTGCGGCCGTTGCGCGAGTCGCTCGCGGGCGACAAGGTCAACCGCGTCCTGGGCATCGTCAACGGCACCACCAACTTCATCCTGGACCGGATGGACGGCAGCGGCGCCGGCTACAGCGAGGCGCTGGACGAGGCCACGGCCCTGGGCTATGCCGAGGCCGACCCGACCGCCGATGTCGAGGGCTTCGACGCGGCCGCGAAGGCGGCGATCCTCGCCGGGATCGCCTTCCACACCCGGGTCACCCTCGACGATGTGCACCGCGAGGGCATCACCGAGGTGACCGCCGCCGACATCGCCTCCGCCAAGCGCATGGGCTGCACCGTCAAGCTGCTCGCGATCTGCGAGCGGGCCGCCGACGGCCGGTCGGTCACCGCGCGGGTGCATCCGGCGATGATTCCGCTGAGCCACCCCCTGGCCTCCGTCCGGGAGGCGTACAACGCGGTCTTCGTGGAGGCCGACGCCGCGGGTCAACTGATGTTCTACGGGCCGGGCGCGGGCGGTTCGCCGACCGCCTCGGCCGTCCTCGGCGACCTCGTCGCCGCCTGCCGCAACAAGCTGGCGGGGGCCACCGGACCCGGTGAGTCCGCCTACAGCCGGCTTCCGGTGAGTCCCATGGGCGATGTGATCACGCGGTACCACATCAGCCTGGACGTCGCCGACAAGCCGGGAGTTCTCGCGCAGGTCGCCACAGTCTTCGCCGAGCACGGCGTGTCCATCGATACGGTCCGCCAGCAGGGGAAGGACGGTGAGGCGTCCCTCGTCGTCGTGACCCACCGCGCGAGCGACGCCGCGCTGTCGGCGACCGTGGAGGCGCTCCGCCGGCTCGACACCGTCCGCGACGTCGCGAGCATCATGCGGGTCGAGGGCGAGGAGCGGCCGGGCAACGGCCCCGCGGAGACCCACCAGAGGGTGAGCGGAGAGTAAGGAAGATCATGAACGCAATCGCCGACGCCGGGCCTCGAATGTCCGGCACCCGCCAGTGGCACGGCTGGCGGGGCATCATCGAGGAGTACCGCGACCGCCTCCCGGTCAGCGGGACGACCCCCGTCGTCACCCTGCGCGAGGGCGGTACGCCGCTGGTCCCCGCCCAGGTGCTCTCCGAGCGCACCGGCTGCGAGGTCCACCTCAAGGTCGAGGGTGCCAACCCCACCGGGTCGTTCAAGGACCGGGGGATGACGATGGCCATCAGCGCGGCCAAGGAGGCCGGCGCCAAGGCCGTCATCTGCGCCTCCACCGGCAACACCTCGGCCTCGGCGGCGGCCTACGCCGTACGGGCCGGGATGGTCTGCGCGGTGCTGGTCCCGCAGGGCAAGATCGCGCTGGGCAAGATGGGCCAGGCCCTGGTCCACGGCTCGAAGATCCTCCAGGTCGACGGCAACTTCGACGACTGCCTGACGCTGGCCCGCGGGCTGTCCGAGAAGTACCCGGTGGCGCTGGTCAATTCGGTCAACCCGGCCCGGATCGAGGGGCAGAAGACCGCCGCCTTCGAGATCGTGGACATGCTCGGGGACGCGCCCGACATCCATGTGCTGCCGGTCGGCAACGCGGGCAACATCACCGCCTACTGGAAGGGCTACAAGGAGTACGCGGCGCCGTTCGCCGGCGACGGTCCGTGCGCCTCCCGCACGCCCCGGATGTGGGGCTTCCAGGCGTCCGGCGCGGCCCCGATCGTGCGCGGTGAGCCGGTCAAGGAGCCGAGCACCATCGCGACCGCCATCCGCATCGGCAACCCGGCCTCCTGGACCTTCGCCGAGCAGGCGCGCGACGAGTCCGGCGGTCTCATCGACGAGGTGACCGACCGTCAGATCCTCGCCGCCTACCGGCTGCTCGCCGCGCAGGAGGGCGTTTTCGTGGAGCCGGCCTCCGCGGCGAGCGTGGCCGGTCTGCTGAAGGCGGCCGAGCAGGGACTGGTCGACCCGGGCCAGCGCATCGTCTGCACGGTGACCGGCAACGGGCTCAAGGACCCGGACTGGGCGGTCGCGGGTGCGCCGCAGCCGGTCGTCGTCCCGGTCGACGCGGACGCCGCGGCCGTACGGCTCGGGCTGGCCTGACCCGGCCCGGCCCGGCCAGGGCTGCCCTGCCCCGGGCGGGGCCTTGACCTGGTGCGACGGGGGTTCCGGCGGGCCTTTGGGCCCGGCCCGCCGGGCCCGTGCGCGCCCCGCCCGGCCTCGTGGGAAGATTCCTCTAAAGATCCACTCAAGTGGTGGCAGAGAAGCATGAGGGCGCGCGGAACGCTCCAGTAGAGTGGTCGCGGATAACGGCTGGGAGCGCGACACGCATCGTGCGCCTCCCGTGCGCCCTATGTCGCCACAGAACCTTCCTTCGATAGGCTGTACTGAATCCGCCCCGACGCAGAGCGCTCGCCTCTGCGCGGCGTCGCCGTACGTGTCACGGCCCCCGCGGTGTTCCGTACCTCTTCGAGCAATCCCCCGCAGACACAAGGAGAGTCACCGAGCGATGGCCGGTCCAGCGTTCCGCGCCGCCGCCGTCCGAGTGCGCGTCCCCGCCACGAGCGCCAACCTCGGTCCCGGCTTCGACGCCCTCGGTCTGGCCCTGGGGCTCTACGACGACGTGGTGGTCCGGGTGGCCGACTCCGGGCTCCACGTCGACATCGCCGGCGAAGGCGCGCAGACGCTTCCGCGCGACGAGAGCCATCTGCTCGTACGCTCCCTGCGCACCGCCTTCGACCTGCTGGGCGGGCAGCCCCGCGGCCTCGAGCTGGTCTGCGCCAACCGCATCCCGCACGGCCGGGGCCTGGGCTCCTCCTCCGCCGCCATCTGCGCCGGGATCGTCGCCGCGCGTGCGGTGACCATAGGCGGCGCCGAGCGGCTCGGCGAAGCGGCGATGCTGGAGCTGGCCACCGAGATCGAGGGCCACCCCGACAACGTCGCCGCCTGTCTGCTCGGCGGCTTCACCCTTGCCTGGACGGACGCGGGGGCCGCCCGGGCGATCAGGATGGACCCTGCGGATTCCATCGTTCCGGTGGTCTTCGTCCCTGGCCGGCCGGTGCTCACGGAGACCGCCCGAGGACTGCTGCCGCGCACCGTCCCGCATGTGGACGCGGCGGTCAACGCGGGCCGCGCCGGACTGCTCGTCGAGGCCCTGACCAGGCGTCCCGAGCTGCTGCTCGCGGCGACGGAGGACCGGCTGCACCAGGAATACCGTGCTCCGGCGATGCCCGAGAGCGTGGCCCTGGTGAACCGACTGCGGGCGGACGGCGTCCCCGCGGTCATCTCCGGCGCGGGCCCCACGGTGCTCGCGCTGGTCGAGGACGGTGCGGCCGACAAGGTCGCACGACTGGCGGGCGAGGGGTGGGCGGCCAACCGGCTGGCTCTCGACGCCGGGGGGGCGAGCGTCCTGCCGCTCACCTGACACCGCGGTCCGGGACGCTCCGGACACGGGAAAACTCGATAGCCGGTCTTGGAGAGGGGGAATGTTTGTTGGATCCGGTAGTGTTAACCTCAAGTCTGCACTTGAAGCCTCTTGGATGTATGCGGAGGCGAGGTGCTCAGTGTCCCCATCCGGGACCACCCTTCTTCCGGGAGCCTCCCACACTGCCTGAGCAGCCTGCCTGAGCAGTATCGAGCACGCTCCGGAATCGGCGTGGCGGATCCCAGTGAACCGTCCGTCGCGTCGGAACCATGAATTGATCTCTCCGCCGTACTCCGGCGGACCACCGCCCCGGCCCGGTCCGTATCGGAAGGACCACAGCCGGACAGCACAACCGGTCGCCGAGCCAGACAGGCCGACGCCCGCTCCAGGGAAGGACCCTTCGTGAGCGACACCACCGATCTGATGGGCGTGAACGCCTCCGGCACCTCCGACAGCGGTGTCGGGAACAACGCCGCGCCCGCCACGGACGCTCCCGCGCCCGCCAGCGGTGCTGCCACTGGCGCTGCCCCGCGGCGACGCCGCTCGGGCACCGGCCTTGACGCCATGGTCCTGGCCGAGCTGCAGCAGCTCGCCTCCAGCCTTGGCATCAGGGGCACCGCGCGGATGCGCAAAGGCCAGCTGATCGAGGTCATCAAGGAGAAGCAGGCCGCGGGCTCCGGCTCCGCCCAGGGCTCCGAGAGCACCCCGTCCGACGCGGAGGGGGTGACCAAGCCGAAGCGCCGCGCCACCTCCCGGGCCCGTACGGGCGATGACGCCGAGGAGAAGGGCGGCAGCGCCAAGTCCTCGAAGGCCGCCGGGAAGGCGGAGAAGGCCGACAAGGCCGACGCGGCGGAGAAGGCCGTCACTCAGGCGCAGATCGAGATCCCGGGCCAGCCCGGTGAACCCGCCGCCGATGAGCAGCCGGCCGGTGAGCGCCGCCGCCGGCGGGCCACCGCGCCCGCCACCACCCCCGAGTCCGGGGGCACGGCCACCGCCGTGGAGACCAAGACCGAGACGCGCGCCGACGGCTCCGCCGCCACTGCCAGGACCGAGGGCAGGACCGAGACCAAGGCCGAGCCCAAGGGCGACGCGAAGGCCGAGGCCGCCGCCGACACCGCCGAGGGCAAGGGTGCCCGGGGCGGTGACCGCCAGGAGCGCGGCCAGAAGGGCGACCGCCGGGAGCGTCAGCGCGACCGCGGTGACCGCCGCGGCAAGGGCGACGACGGCCAGCAGGGCGGCGGCCGTCAGCAGCGCGACGGGCGCGGTCAGAGCCAGCGCGCCGACGAGGGCGACGACGACTTCGAGGGCGGCCGGCGGGGCCGCCGGGGCCGCTACCGCGACCGCCGTGGCCGCCGTGGCCGCGACGACTTCGGCAACGAGCCGCAGGTGTCCGAGGACGATGTGCTGATCCCCGTCGCGGGCATCCTCGACATCCTCGACAACTACGCGTTCATCCGGACCTCCGGCTACCTGCCGGGCCCGAACGACGTGTACGTCTCGCTCGCCCAGGTCCGCAAGAACGGTCTGCGCAAGGGCGACCACGTCACCGGCGCGGTCCGCCAGCCGCGCGAGGGCGAGCGCCGCGAGAAGTTCAACGCGCTGGTCCGGCTGGATTCGGTCAACGGCATGGCGCCCGAAACCGGGCGCGGGCGGCCGGAGTTCGGCAAGCTGACGCCGCTTTACCCGCAGGACCGGCTGCGTCTGGAGACCGAGGCCGGCGGGCTGACGACCCGGATCATCGACCTGGTCGCGCCGATCGGCAAGGGCCAGCGCGGTCTGATCGTGGCCCCGCCGAAGACCGGTAAGACCATGATCATGCAGGCGATCGCCAACGCGATCACCCGCAACAGCCCCGAGTGCCATCTGATGGTCGTCCTCGTCGACGAGCGGCCGGAAGAGGTCACCGACATGCAGCGGTCGGTCAAGGGCGAGGTCATCTCCTCGACCTTCGACCGCCCGGCCGAGGACCACACCACCGTCGCGGAGCTGGCGATCGAGCGGGCCAAGCGCCTGGTCGAGCTGGGGCACGACGTGGTCGTCCTGCTGGACTCGATCACCCGTCTGGGCCGCGCCTACAACCTGGCGGCGCCCGCCTCCGGCCGCATCCTGTCCGGTGGTGTCGACTCCACCGCGCTCTACCCGCCGAAGAAGTTCTTCGGCGCCGCGCGCAACATCGAGGACGGCGGCTCGCTGACCATCCTGGCCACCGCGCTGGTCGAGACCGGCTCGCGCATGGACGAGGTGATCTTCGAGGAGTTCAAGGGCACCGGCAACATGGAGCTCAAGCTCGACCGGAAGCTCGCCGACAAGCGCATCTTCCCGGCGGTGGACGTCGACCCGTCCAGCACCCGCAAGGAGGAGATCCTGCTGGCGCCGGAGGAGCTGAACATCGTCTGGAAGCTCCGCCGGGTGCTGCACGCGCTCGACTCCCAGCAGGCCATCGAGCTGCTGCTGGACAAGATGAAGCAGACGAAGTCGAACGCCGAGTTCCTGATGCAGATCGCCAAGACCACGCCCACCCCGGGCAACAACGGCGACTGACGCGGACACCTGCGGACAGCCGCGGACACCTGCGGACACCCGCGGACAGCCGCGGAGACATGCGGTAACGGGCGGAGCACGCTCCGCCGCCGAGGGCCTTCCCGCCACGGGCGGGGAGGCCCTTCGTCATGGAGCGACTGAGATCCGCACCACAGCGGCCGGACCCGTCACGGACCGGCCGCTGTGGTGTTATCGCCCGCGAAAACGCAGGTCAGAGCGGTAAGGCGGACGAAGGGGACGAACGGCGCGCGGAGCGGCCCGCGCGAAAACCGGCCATGGCCCGTATGCAACCCTGGCGCCCGGCCTGCCATCTGTCAGGTCGTGAACACAGGGCCGGAGCACAGGCTGATACCGCCGCGGGACCGCGCACAGCGGGAGCCCGCGAGACCGCGCACACCGCGGCGCGACGCCTGACCGTGACGGCAGGGGGTACTCGGGCAGCTAAAAGAGAACTGAGGAGCACATGGCCGAGGACAGCAGCAAAGCACCGGTGAACCCGGGCCGCCGCCGCGCTCACGCGAGCGCGTCCGGCCGCCGCCGCAAGCGCCCCAGCACGCGCCGTAGGGCCCTGCTCTACACGGTGTGGACGCTGGCCGCCGTGCTGGTGCTGGGCGGCGCCGGACTCGGCTACCTCTACTACCAGCTGAACGGCAACCTCACCGGTGTCGATATCAACGCCGCCCTCGGCACCGACCGCCCCAAGAACGTCGACAACGGCTCGATGGACATCCTCGTCCTGGGCTCCGACTCCCGGGCCGGCAAGAACGCCGAGTACGGCAAGGACGAGGGCACCTCCCGTTCCGACACGGCGATGATCGTCCACGTCTTCAAGGGCCACCAGAAGGCCGACGTCGTCAGCATTCCGCGCGACACCCTCATAGACCGGCCCTCCTGCGCCACGAAGGACGGACAGCGGACGCCCGCCGTGCAGGGGGCCATGTTCAACAGCGCCTACGAGGTCGGCGGCCCGGCCTGCACCATCAAGACGGTGGAGTCCATGACGGGCATCCGCATGGACCACTTCCTCGAGGTCGACTTCTCCGGCTTCAAGCAGCTGATCAACGACCTGGGCGGCGTCGACATCACCACCACCGCCCCGATCCACGACACCAAGAGCCACCTCGACCTCGAGCCCGGCCGGCACACCCTCGACGGCGAGCAGTCCCTGGGCCTGGTGCGCACCCGGCACGGTGTCGGCGACGGCAGCGACCTGGGCCGGATCAAGCTCCAGCAGGCGTTCGTCAAGGCGCTGCTGGACCAGGTCAAGCACGTCGACATCTTCGGCAACCCCAAGAAGCTCTACGACCTCGCCGACACCTCCACCAAGGCCCTCACCACCGACTCCGAGCTGGCCTCGGTGAGCAAGCTGAAGGGCTTCGCCGAATCGCTGAGGGGCATCGGCTCGGGCGACATGAAGATGACCACGCTGCCGGTGCGGTACGACCCGCAGAACCCGGCCCGGGTGCTGCCCATGGCGAAGAAGGCCGGTCTGATCTGGGACGCGCTCCGCCACGACCGGCCGGTCCCCGCCTCCGCCACGAAGGGCTCCGCGGGCGACGCCACCAGCGCCGGCAAGGTCGTCCGGTAGCGTCCGGTAGCGTTCGGGGGAGGGCCGGGAATATCCCGGTGCGACCCCCGGTTTTGGGGGATGCGGCCAGTACTGGCAGACTGGATCGTCGGTCCCGGTTCACGACAGGCAACCCGCCCGTCGACCCGGTGCCCTCCCGAACCTAGGAGATTCCCTTGAAGCGCGACATCCACCCGGAGTACGTCGAGACGCAGGTCAGCTGCACCTGTGGCGCCTCCTTCACCACCCGCTCCACCGTGGGCGGCGGCACCATCCGCGCGGACATCTGCTCCGAGTGCCACCCGTTCTACACGGGCAAGCAGAAGATCCTCGACACCGGTGGCCGCGTGGCGCGGTTCGAGGCCCGTTTCGGCAAGAACGCCGGGTCCGCCAAGAAGTAGCGACCCGCACGGCGCCGGTCTTCGGTCACCCCTCCCCGGGGGCGACCGGACCGGCGTTTTGTCGTCACCGGCCGTCGTCACCGGCCGTCCCGGCACTTCTTCCGCACGCCACCCCGCAGACCACCCAGGGAGCCCTCCGATGTTCGAGGCGGTCGAGGAACTCATCGGCGAACACGCCGACCTCGAGAAGCGGCTCGCCGACCCCGCGGTCCACGCCGACCAGCGGGAGGCGCGGCGGCTCAACAAGCGCTATGCCGAGCTGACCCCGGTCATCGCCGCCTACCGCGCCTGGAAGCAGGCGGGGGAGGACATCGAGACCGCCCGGGAGCTGGCCAGGGACGACCCCGACTTCGCGGACGAGCTCAAGGAGCTGGAGCTGGGCCGCGAGGAGCTGACCGACCGGCTGCGGCTGCTGCTCGTCCCCCGCGACCCGAGCGACGACAAGGACGTCATCCTGGAGGTCAAGGCCGGCGAGGGCGGTGAGGAGTCCGCGCTGTTCGCCGGCGACCTGCTGCGGATGTACCTGCGGTACGCCGAGCGCGTCGGCTGGAAGACCGAGATCCTCGACGCCAACGAATCCGACCTCGGCGGCTACAAGGACGTCCAGGTCGCGGTCAAGGCCAGGGGCACCGCCGAGCCCGGCCAGGGCGTCTGGGCCCGGCTGAAGTACGAGGGCGGGGTGCACCGGGTGCAGCGGGTGCCCGCCACCGAGTCCCAGGGCCGTATCCACACCTCCGCGGCCGGGGTGCTGGTCACGCCCGAGGCCGAGGAGGTCGAGGTCGAGATCGGCCCCAATGACCTGCGGATCGACGTCTACCGCTCCTCCGGCCCCGGCGGCCAGTCGGTCAACACCACCGACTCCGCGGTGCGCATCACCCACCTGCCCACCGGCATCGTCGTCTCCTGCCAGAACGAGAAGAGCCAGCTCCAGAACAAGGAGCAGGCGCTGCGCATCCTGCGCTCGCGGCTGCTGGCCGCGGCCCAGGAAGAGGCCGAGCGGGAGGCGTCGGACGCGCGCCGCAGCCAGGTCCGCACCGTCGACCGGTCCGAGCGCATCCGTACGTACAACTACCCGGAAAACCGGATCTCGGACCATCGGGTCGGTTTCAAGGCGTACAACTTGGACCAGGTGCTCGACGGCGAACTCGATCCGGTCATCCAGGCGTGCGTCGACGCCGACGCGGCCGCCAAGCTCGCGGCCGCGGGCTGAGCCACGCGCCGTCGATACGTCTCGTGCCCTTGTCCGGACCGGCTGGAGGAATTCAGTGAACGTGCTGCTCGCGGAGGTGGCGCAGGCCACTCAGCGGCTGGCCGACGCGGGCGTGCCCTCACCGCGCTTCGACGCGGAGGAGCTCGCCGCCTTTGTGCACGGCGTGAAGCGGGGGGAGCTGCACGGCGTGCCCGACGCCGACTTCGACGCCCGCTACTGGGAGGCGGTCGCCCGCCGCGAGGCCCGCGAGCCCCTTCAGCACATCACCGGCCGTGCCTTCTTCCGCTATCTCGAGCTCCAGGTCGGGCCGGGGGTCTTCGTGCCCCGGCCGGAGACCGAGTCGGTGGTCGGCTGGGCCATAGACGCGGTGCGCGCCATGGACGTCGTCGAACCGCTCATCGTCGACCTGTGCACCGGTTCCGGGGCCATCGCCCTGGCCCTGGCCCAGGAGGTGCCGCGCTCGACGGTGCACGCCGTGGAGCTGGACGAGGGCGCCCTGCGGTGGGCCCGCAAGAACGTCGAGGGGTCCCGCGTCGTTCTCCATCACGCGGACGCGTTGACCGCCCTGCCGGAGCTCGACGGGCAGGTGGACCTGGTCATCAGCAACCCGCCGTACATCCCGCTGACCGAGTGGGAGTACGTGGCGCCGGAGGCCCGCGACCACGACCCCCAGCTCGCGCTCTTCTCCGGTGAGGACGGCCTCGATGTCATTCGCGGCCTGGAGCGCACCGCCCACCGGCTGCTGCGCCCCGGGGGCGTGGTGGTCATCGAACACGCAGACACCCAGGGCGGCCAGGTGCCGTGGATCTTCACGGAGGAGCGTGGCTGGGCGGACGCCGCCGACCACCCCGACCTGAACAACCGGCCCCGGTTCGCCACCGCGCGGAAGGCCATGCCGTGACGGCGGCACCGCACCACCCATTGGCCACGTACGAGGAGGTCCCTTAAATGGCACGGCGATACGACTGCGGGGACGCGACCGACCGCAAGACCGGCCTGCGCGAGGCCGCCTCCGCCGTCCGCCGCGGCGAGCTGGTCGTGCTGCCCACCGACACGGTCTACGGGATCGGCGCGGACGCCTTCAACGCCGAGGCGGTCGGCGATCTGCTCGAGGCCAAGGGCCGGGGCCGCAACATGCCCTCACCGGTGCTGGTCGGCTCCCCGAACACGCTGCACGGACTGGTCACCGACTTCTCCGAGATGGCGTGGGAGCTGGTCGACGCCTTCTGGCCCGGTGCGCTCACCCTCGTCGCCCGGCACCAGCCGTCGCTCACCTGGGACCTGGGGGAGACCCGGGGCACCGTCGCGGTCCGGATGCCGCTGCACCCGGTCGCGATCGAGCTGCTCACGGACGTCGGCCCGATGGCGGTCTCCAGCGCCAATCTGAGCGGACACCCCTCTCCGCAGGACTGCGACGCGGCCCAGGACATGCTGGGGGACTCGGTGTCGGTCTACCTCGACGGCGGGCCGACCCCGGCCGCCGTGCCCTCCTCGATCGTCGACGTCACCGGCAAGGTGCCGGTGCTGCTCCGCGCGGGCGCGCTCACCGCCGAGCAGCTCCGGGAGGTCGTACCCGACCTCGAGGTGGCGAATTGACAGCCCCTGAGGGGCGTGGCATAGCGGAACACCGTGAGAAGAAGCCCGAGGCCACCTTCCGCATCCTCCACGTCAGCACCGGCAACGTCTGCCGCTCGCCGATCACCGAGCGGCTGACCCGGCATGCCCTCGCCCACCGCCTCGGAAGCGCCCGTACGAGCGGTCTGATCGTGGAGAGCGCCGGCACCTGGGGCCATGAGGGCGCGCCCATGGAGGCGCACGCCGCGACGGTCCTGACCGACTTCGGCGCCGACCCGGCGGGCTTCATCGGCCGTGAGCTGCTGGACGAGCACGTCATCCGGGCCGACCTCGTGCTGACCGCCACCCGCGACCACCGGGCCCAGGTCATCTCGATGGGGCACTCGGCGGGCCTGCGCACCTTCACGCTCAAGGAGTTCACCCGGCTGGTGCGGGCCATAGACCCCGCGACGCTGCCCGATCCGGAGGAGGCGGGCGGTGTGGTGGAGCGCGCCCGCGCCCTGGTGCAGGCGGCGGCCGCGCTGCGCGGCTGGCTGCTGGCCCCCAGCGAGGAGGCGGACGAGGTGCACGATCCGTACGGGGCGCCCATCACCTTCTTCCGGTCCATCGGGGACGAGATCAACCAGGCGCTGGACCCGGTCGTCACGGCCCTGACGGGGGTTCCCGCCCCCGCGTAGCCCCCGGTGCCCCGTCCGGGGGCGCCAGGCGGGGGCGCTGCGCGCCGCACGGCGCGCGGGGAGGGCGTACCGGGCCTACATTTGGGGGTGACCGCCTCTTGCGCCCCCGACCACCCGCCGACCCTCCCGAGGCTGTGAGCACGCCATGGCCGTCACCCCCTGGGGCCCCGATTTCGGGCGCCTCGCCCGCCAGGACCCGGAGCTGGCCGGGATCATCCTGAGCGAACTCGACCGCGTCGCCGGCGGGCTGCAGCTGATCGCGGCCGAGAACTTCACCTCGCCGGCCGTGCTGGCGGCGCTGGCCTCGCCGCTGGCCAACAAGTACGCCGAGGGGTATCCCGGCGCCCGCCACCACGGCGGCTGCGAGGTGGTGGACATCGCCGAGCGGACCGCCCAGGACCGGGCGAAGGCGCTGTTCGGCGCGAGCCACGCCAATGTGCAGCCGCATTCGGGGTCCTCGGCGGTGCTGGCCGCGTACGCCGCGCTGCTGCGGCCGGGGGACACGGTGCTGGCGATGGCGCTGTCGCACGGCGGCCACCTCACCCACGGCTCACCGGCCAACTTCTCCGGCCGCTGGTTCCACTTCATCGGCTACGGGGTCGATCCGGCGACCGGACTGATCGACTACGAACAGCTGCGCGGGCTCGCCCGCGCCCATCGGCCGAAGGCGATCGTCTGCGGTTCGATCTCCTATCCGCGCCATCCCGACTACGCGGCGTTCCGCGCCGTCGCGGACGAGGTGGGCGCCTATCTGATCGCCGACGCCGCCCACCCGATCGGCCTGGTCGCGGGGAAGGCGGCGCCGTCCCCGGTGCCGTACGCGGACGTGGTGTGCGCAACAACACACAAGGTGCTGCGCGGACCGCGCGGCGGGATGCTGCTGTGCGGGGCGGAGCTGGCCGAGCGGGTTGACCGGGCGGTGTTCCCGTTCACCCAGGGCGGCGCCCAGATGCACACCGTCGCGGCCAAGGCGGTGGCCTTCGGCGAGGCCGCGGCGCCCGCCTTCACCGCCTATGCGCGGCGGGTGGTGGCCAATGCCCGGGTGCTGGCGGACGGCCTGGCCGCGGAGGGTCTCGCGGTCGTCACGGGCGGCACCGACACCCACATGATCACCGCCGACACGTCCCCGCTGGGCCTGGACGGACGCACCGCGAAGGCCCGCTGCGCGGCCGCCGGGATCGTCCTGGACACCGTCGCGCTGGCGTCCGCCACGGAGCCGGGAGGCCGCGTCAGGGGGCTGCGGCTGGGCACCGCGGCGATCACCACCCAGGGCATGGGCCCGCCGGAAATGGAGCGCATAGCGGCCCTGGTGGGAACCGTGGTGCGGGACGAGGGCGTGGTACGGGAAAAGGTGGCGGAACTGGCCGGGAGATTTCCGCCCTATCCGGACGAGGGCCGAATCGTGCAACCATCCGAAGGTGTAGGACGTCTGTAAGTACGTTCACCGCGAGGCGTCCGACACGCATAGGGTGTGTGGCTGTGATGGCCAGCGATACCCCTGGGGCAGCCTGTGCGTGAATACCTGCTGACTCTGTGCATCACGGCCGCGGTCACCTATCTCCTGACCGGGCCGGTGCGGAAATTCGCCATCGCGGCCGGAGCGATGCCCGAGATCCGTGCCCGTGATGTGCATCGCGAGCCCACTCCGCGGCTCGGTGGCATCGCCATGTTCGGCGGGCTGTGCGCGGGGCTGCTGGTCGCGGCCCACCTCACCAACCTCAAGGAAGTCTTCCAGCTCTCCAACGAGCCGCGGGCGCTGCTGTCCGGGGCCGGCCTGATCTGGCTGCTGGGGGTGCTGGACGACAAGTGGGGCGTGGACGCGCTGATCAAGCTGGGCGGCCAGATGATCGCCGCCGGTGTGATGGTGCTCCAGGGTCTGACCATCCTGTGGCTGCCGGTGCCCGGTGTGGGGCCGGTCTCGCTGACGCCCTGGCAGGGCACGCTGCTGACCGTCGCCCTGGTCGTGATCACCATCAACGCGGTCAACTTCGTTGACGGGCTGGACGGTTTGGCGTCCGGGATGGTGTGCATCGCCGCCGCCGCGTTCTTCATGTACGCGTACCGCATCTGGTACGGCTACGGACTGGAGGCGGCCGCGCCCGCCACCCTGTTCGCCGCCGTCCTCATGGGCATGTGCCTGGGCTTCCTGCCGCACAACGCGCACCCCGCGCGGATCTTCATGGGCGACTCGGGCTCGATGCTGATCGGACTGGTGCTCGCGGCGGGCGCCATCTCCATCACCGGCCAGGTGGACCCGGACGCGATGAAGCTGTTCGAGGGGTCCGAGCAGGCCGCGGTGCACGCCACCGTCCCGGTCTACATCCCGCTGCTGCTGCCGCTGACCGTCATCGCGGTGCCCTTCGCCGACCTGGTGCTGGCCATCGTCCGGCGCACCTGGCGGGGCCAGTCGCCGTTCGCCGCCGACCGGGGCCATCTGCACCACCGGCTGCTGGAGATCGGCCACTCGCACAGCCGGGCCGTCCTGATCATGTACTTCTGGTCCGCGCTGATCGCCTTCGGCGCGGTGGCGTACTCGGTGAACTCGGCCGGTGTGTGGTTCGTGCTCGCGATCGTCGCGCTGAGCGGGGTGGGGCTGGTGCTGTTGCTGCTGCCGCGCTTCACGCCGCGCGTTCCGCACTGGGCCGAGGCGTTCGTGCCGCCGCGCTACCGCCGTGCCAACCGGGCCGGGCGGAGCGAGCAGGGTGCCGGGGCCGTCGCGGAGCCGGTGCCGGCCGCGGCCGGCGGACCGTCCACGGCTCGCTCGGGGGCGGAGGTGGTCGCGCCGGAGCCGGTGGGGTCCGGGATGAACGGCGGGGCGAGTGGGGTGAACGGTGGGGTGAACGGTGCCACCGCGATCGGCGACCGGTCCCGCTTCGGCCGCCGGAGGATCGGAACGCCCCAGTAATTGCCCTAGAAAACCGGGGGAAAAGTGCCCGGTAAAGGCAGCGGGGAGACCGCCGAAGATCACGGAACGGCGTCAACGCGATACATGGTCGATAACTCTCCCGTGTGACGCGCAGCACACACGGCGGGTAAAGACCTCATCAAATAGTTTGTGATACCGTTCACTAAACCCGGTGCTAGACCCGAGGGGCCGTAGGGCGACGGCTCTTCCTCGCGAGGTCTCCTCTGTTCCCGGGGATACGCTCGTCCACGACGAACCGTTGCTTCCGACTCTTGCCGGAGAAACCCTTCATGCAGTCCAACGACGCCAGAACGCTGCTGAGTTGCGCCGTGCCCACCGCCGTCGCCGGTGTGGTCGCGGTCGCCGTCGGTTCTGTGTTCGCAGGTGGCAAGGGCGCGATCGGCGCGGGGGTCGGCACGCTCGTCGCCGCTGGGGTCATGGCTTCGGGGCTGATCGTGCTGGAGCGCACCGCGAAGCACCTGCCACATCTGTTCCAGGCCATGGGCATGGTGCTGTTCATGGCCGAGTTCCTGCTGGTGGCGGTCGTGCTCGCGGTGTTCCAGGACACCACGCTGTTCAACGTCAAGGCCTTCGCCCTCGCGCTGCTCGCCGCGACCCTGGTGTGGGTCGGGGCCCAGACGCGTGCCCATATGAAGGCCAAGATCCTCTACGTGGAGCCGGAAGCCGAGGACGAACGCAAGCCCGAGGGGGCGAAGAAGTCCGCTCCTGCCGGGTCCGCGCCGTGAGACGTAGGGCCGGTATAAGGGCATGTGCGCTCACCTGCTATCGTCCGGTTCCATCTGAGGCGCAGCGGGCGCAGGTAGCCGAACCCCCGATTTTCCCGGGATGGAATTGGCGGCCGATGCAGCTGATGCCCGACATACCAATCGGCCACGTGCCGACCAGCCGCCCCCATATCCGTAAGACCAGTCCAGTGCCGTTCCGTGGCCGTGTGCCGCGCCGACACAACGAGGTTGCCGTACCCATGCGCCACGCTGAAGGAGCTCGCGGTGAGTTCTGACCAGACGCTCGCCTTCGAGACGAACTGCCACATCTTCGACGGGTGCGGCTTCCCGGCACCCGGACTCCATTCGTTCAAGTTCGAGCCGCTCTTCACAGTTGGCGGTATCGATTTCAACAAGCCGATGCTGCTCGCGCTGCTGGGCAGCGTCGCCATCGTCTGGTTCTTCTGGGCCGCCTTCGGCCGGGCCAAGGTCGTTCCGGGCAAGCTGCAGATGATCGGCGAGGCGGGCTACGACTTCGTCCGCCGCGGCCTGGTCTACGAGGCCCTCGGCAAGAAGGAGGGCGAGAAGTACGTCCCCTTCATGGTCTCGCTGTTCTTCTTCGTCTGGATCATGAACCTGTGGTCGATCATCCCGGTCGCCCAGTTCCCGGTGACGTCGATCATCGCCTTCCCGGCCGGTCTCGCCGCCATCGTCTACATCCTCTGGATGTACCTGACCTTCAAGAAGCACGGCTTCGTCGGCGGCTGGAAGAACATCACCGGCTACGACAAGGAGCTCGGCGGGATCCTGCCGATGATCGTCGTGATCGAGTTCTTCTCGAACGTGATCATCCGGCCCTTCACCCACGCGGTCCGGCTCTTCGCCAACATGTTCGCCGGCCACCTGCTGCTGCTGATGTTCACCATCGGCACCTGGTACCTGCTGAACGGCATCGGGATCGCCTACGCGGGCGCGTCCTTCGTGATGACGATTCTGCTGACCGCCTTCGAGCTCTTCATCCAGGCTGTCCAGGCGTACGTCTTCGTGCTCTTGGCCTGCAACTACGTGCAGGGCGCGCTCGCCGAGCACCACTGAGCACACCTGCCTCCCAGACCAATCGGACGTCCGGTGGCCAACCCCCACCGGCCCATGAAACGCAAAGGAAGAACCGGCATGTCCGCTCTCCAGACCCTCGCCGCCGACGGCATCACCGGCAACCTCGGTTCGATCGGTTACGGTCTCGCCGCCATCGGCCCCGGCGTCGGCGTCGGCATCATCTTCGGTAACGGCACCCAGGCCCTGGCCCGCCAGCCCGAGGCCGCCGGCCTGATCCGCGCCAACCAGATCATGGGCTTCGCCTTCTGCGAGGCGCTCGCGCTGATCGGTATCGTCATGGGCTTCCTTTTCAAGTCCTGAACGGACCGCTTTAACCACGACAGACGGAAGGCACTGATGTGAACGCCCTGGTACAGGTGGCGGCTGAGGAGAGTGAGAACCCCCTCATCCCGCCGATCCCGGAGCTGGTCATCGGCCTGATCGCCTTTGCCATCGTCTTCTTCTTCCTCGCCAAGAAGCTCCTCCCGAACATCAACCGGGTTCTGGAGGAGCGCCGTGAGGCGATCGAGGGCGGCATGGAGAAGGCCGAGGCCACTCAGGCCGAAGCCCAGCAGGTCCTCGAGGACTACCGAGCCCAGCTCGCCGACGCCCGTCACGAGGCCGCGCGACTGCGCCAGGAGGCGCAGGAGCAGGGCGCCGCGCTCATCGCCGAGATGCGTGCGGAGGGGCAGCGGCAGCGTGAGGAGATCATCGCCGCCGGTCACGCCCAGATCGAGGCCGACCGCAAGCAGGCCGCTCAGACCCTGCGCCAGGACGTGGGCAGGCTCGCCACCGACCTGGCCGGCCGGATCGTCGGCGAGTCGCTCGAGGACGTGGCCCGGCAGAGCCGCACCATCGACCGGTTCCTCGACGAGCTCGAGGCGAAGGCGGCCGATGGCTCGAAGGCCGAGGCCGGCCGATGAACGGAGCGAGCCGGGAGGCACTGGCAGCCGCACGCGAGCGCTTCGACGCCCTGACGGACAACACCGCCGTCGAGGCGACGAAGCTCGCCGATGAGCTGGCCGCCGTCACCGCGCTGCTCGACCGCGAGGTCTCGCTGCGCCGGGTCCTCACCGACCCGGCGCAGCCCGGCGAGGCCAAGGCCGAACTGGCCGCGCGGGTGCTGGGCGGACAGGTCGGCGGCGAGACCCTCGACCTGATCTCCGGCCTGGTCCGCTCCCGCTGGTCCGGCTCGCGCGACCTGGTGGACGCGAGCGAGGAACTGGCCAACGCCGCCGACCTGGTGGCGGCCGAGCGGGCCGGCATCCTCGACGACGTCGAGGACGAGCTGTTCCGGTTCGGCCGGATCGTCTCCTCCTCGTCCGAGCTGCGGGGCGCGCTCACCGACCGGCGCGCGAGCGTCTCGGCCAAGGCCGGGCTGGTCGGCGAGCTGCTCGGCGGCCGGGCCGCCCGGGTGACCGAGCGGCTGGTGATCCGCCTGGTGACCCATCCGCGGGGTCGTAGCCTGGAGGCGGGTCTCGAGGAGCTGTCCAAGCTCGCGGCGGCGCGCCGGGACCGTACGGTCGCGGTCGTCACCTCCGCGGTGCCGCTCAGTGACCGGCAGAAGCAGCGGCTCGGCGAGGCACTGGGCACGCTGTACGGACGGAAGGTGCACCTCAACCTGGACGTGGACCCGGAGGTCCTCGGCGGGATCGCGGTGCGCATCGGCGACGAGGTCATCAACGGGACCATCGCGGACCGCCTCGAAGAGGCGACCCGGCGGATGGCCGGCTGACGCAGCCACCAACTCAACAAGCATGTAAGCGGCCCGAGTTGGGCCGTAGTCAGATACTTCGGGCCCAACAAGGAGAGCAGGGAACCCAGATGGCGGAGCTCACGATCCGGCCGGAGGAGATCCGGGACGCACTGGAGAACTTTGTCCAGGCGTACAAGCCGGACGCGGCCTCGCGCGAGGAGGTCGGTACGGTCAGCGTTGCCGGCGACGGCATCGCGAAGGTCGAGGGACTTCCCTCGGCCATGGCGAACGAACTGCTGAAGTTCGAGGACGGCACCCTCGGCCTCGCCCTCAACCTCGAGGAGCGCGAGATCGGTGCGGTCGTCCTCGGTGAGTTCAGCGGCATCGAGGAGGGCCAGCAGGTGCACCGCACCGGCGAGGTCCTCTCGGTCGCCGTCGGCGAGGGCTACCTCGGCCGCGTGGTCGACCCGCTGGGTGCCCCGATCGACGGCCTCGGCGAGATCGAGACCGAAGGCCGCCGAGCCCTCGAGCTGCAGGCCCCCACGGTCATGCAGCGCAAGTCGGTGCACGAGCCGTTGGAGACCGGCTACAAGGCCGTCGACGCGATGACCCCGATCGGCCGCGGCCAGCGCCAGCTGGTCATCGGCGACCGGCAGACCGGCAAGACCGCGCTGTGCGTCGACACGATCATCAACCAGCGTGACAACTGGCGCTCCGGCGACCCGAAGAAGCAGGTCCGCTGCATCTACGTCGCCATCGGCCAGAAGGGCTCCACCATCGCCGGCGTGCGCGCCGCGCTGGAGGAGGCCGGCGCCCTGGAGTACACGACGATCGTCGCCGCCCCGGCGTCGGACCCGGCGGGTTTCAAGTACCTCGCCCCCTACACGGGCTCGGCCATCGGCCAGCACTGGATGTACCAGGGCAAGCACGTCCTGATCGTCTTCGACGACCTGTCCAAGCAGGCCGACGCCTACCGCGCCGTGTCGCTGCTGCTGCGCCGCCCGCCGGGCCGTGAGGCGTACCCGGGTGACGTCTTCTACCTGCACTCCCGGCTGCTGGAGCGCTGCGCCAAGCTGTCCGACGAGATGGGCGCCGGTTCGATGACCGGTCTGCCGATCGTCGAGACCAAGGCCAACGACGTGTCGGCGTTCATCCCGACCAACGTCATCTCCATCACCGACGGTCAGTGCTTCCTGGAGTCCGACCTGTTCAACGCCGGTCAGCGGCCGGCCCTGAACGTCGGTATCTCGGTCTCCCGCGTCGGTGGTTCCGCTCAGCACAAGGCGATGCGCCAGGTCTCCGGCCGGCTCCGGGTGGACCTCGCCCAGTACCGCGAGCTCGAGGCGTTCGCCGCCTTCGGCTCCGACCTGGACGCGGCCTCCAAGGCATCGCTGGAACGCGGTGCGCGCATGGTCGAGCTGCTGAAGCAGTCGCAGTACGCCCCGTTCTCCACCGAGGACGAGATCGTCTCCATCTGGGCCGGCACCACCGGCAAGATGGACGACGTCCCGGTCCAGGACATCCGCCGCTTCGAGCGGGAGCTGCTGGACCACCTCCACCGTGAGCACAAGTCCCTGATGACCGGGATCGTCGAGGGCGGCAAGATGTCCGATGACACGATCCAGGCGCTCGGCGAGGCCGTCGACTCCTTCAAGCGGCAGTTCGAGACCTCGGGCGGCAAGCTGCTGGGCGAGGACTGAGCCCATGGGTGCCCAGCTCAGGGTCTACAAGAGGCGGATCAAGTCCGTCTCCGCGACCAAGAAGATCACCAAGGCGATGGAGATGATCGCCGCCTCGCGCGTCGTCAAGGCGCAGCGCCAGGTGGCCGCGTCGACTCCGTACGCGAACGAGCTCACCCGGGCGGTGGGCGCGGTCGCCAAGGGCTCCACCACCCAGCATGCGCTGACCACGGAGACCGAGCACCCGACCCGTGCCGCGATCCTGCTCCTCACGAGCGACCGCGGTCTCGCGGGCGGCTACTCCTCCAACGTGATCAAGGCGGCCGAGCAGCTCACCGAGCGGCTCACCGGTGAGGGCAAGGAGGTCGACACCTATATCGTCGGCCGCAAGGGCGTGGCCTACTACAGCTTCCGTGAGCGCAAGGTCACGGAGTCCTGGAGCGGCTTCACCGACAGCCCCACCTACGCGGACGCCAAGAAGATCGCCGGCCCGCTGATCGAGGCGGTGCTCAGGGAGACGGCCGAGGGCGGCGTCGACGAGCTGCACATCGTGTTCACCGAGTTCGTCTCGATGCTGACGCAGACCCCGGTGCAGGACCGGCTGCTGCCGCTGAGCCTCGGGGAGAAGGCGGAGGAGCAGGAGAGGAAGGGCGAGATCCTTCCGCTCTTCGAGTTCGAGCCGTCGGCCGAGGACGTCCTGGACGCCCTGCTGCCCCGGTACGTCGAAGCGCGTATCTACAACGCCCTGCTCCAGGCCGCCGCCTCCAAGCACGCGGCGACCCGGCGGGCGATGAAGTCGGCGACCGACAATGCCGAAGAGCTCATCAAGTCGCTCACGCGGCTTGCCAACGCGGCCCGCCAGGCCGACATCACCCAGGAAATCAGCGAGATCGTCGGTGGCGCGAGCGCTCTGGCCGACGCCTCCGCGGGGAGTGACTGACAACTATGACCACCACTGTTGAGCCGACCGCTCCTGCCGGCGTGGCCGCTGGCCGCGTCGCGCGGGTCATCGGCCCGGTCGTCGACGTGGAGTTCCCCGTCGACGCGATGCCGGAGATCTACAACGCGCTGACCGTCGAGGTCGCCGACCCCTCGCAGAAGGGTGCGAAGAAGACCCTGACCCTTGAGGTCGCCCAGCACCTGGGCGAGGGCCTGGTCCGGGCCATCTCCATGGAGCCCACCGACGGTCTGGTCCGCCAGGCCCAGGTGACCGACACCGGCGACGGCATCACGGTGCCGGTCGGCGATGTCACCAAGGGCCGGGTGTTCAACACCCTGGGCAAGATCCTCAACGAGCCCGAGGCCGAGTCCGAGGTCACCGAGCGCTGGTCCATCCACCGCAAGGCCCCGGCCTTCGACCAGCTCGAGTCCAAGACCGAGATGTTCGAGACCGGTCTGAAGGCCATCGACCTGCTGACCCCGTACGTCAAGGGCGGCAAGATCGGCCTGTTCGGCGGCGCGGGCGTCGGCAAGACCGTCCTCATCCAGGAAATGATCATGCGTGTGGCCAAGCTGCACGAGGGCGTTTCCGTGTTCGCCGGTGTCGGTGAGCGCACCCGTGAGGGCAACGACCTGATCGAGGAGATGGCCGAGTCCGGCGTGCTCCCGCAGACCGCGCTGGTCTTCGGCCAGATGGACGAGCCCCCGGGCACCCGTCTGCGGGTCGCCCTGGCGGGGCTCACCATGGCGGAGTACTTCCGCGATGTGCAGAAGCAGGACGTGCTGTTCTTCATCGACAACATCTTCCGCTTCACCCAGGCCGGTTCCGAGGTCTCGACCCTGCTCGGCCGGATGCCCTCCGCGGTGGGCTACCAGCCGAACCTGGCCGACGAGATGGGCCTTCTCCAGGAGCGCATCACCTCGACCCGTGGCCACTCGATCACCTCGATGCAGGCGATCTACGTCCCCGCGGACGACCTGACCGACCCGGCCCCGGCGAACGTCTTCGCGCACCTCGACGCGACGACGACGCTCTCCCGGCCGATCTCGGAGAAGGGCATCTACCCGGCGATCGACCCGCTGGACTCGACGTCCCGGATCCTGGACCCGCGGTACATCTCGCAGGACCACTACGACTGCGCCTCGCGCGTGAAGTCGATCCTGCAGAAGTACAAGGACCTCCAGGACATCATCAACATCCTGGGCATCGACGAGCTCGGCGAGGAGGACAAGCTCACCGTCTTCCGCGCCCGCCGCATCGAGCGCTTCCTGTCGCAGAACACCCACGCGGCGAAGCAGTTCACCGGTCTCGACGGATCGGACGTGCCGCTGGACGAGTCGATCGCCGCGTTCAACGCGATCGCCGACGGTGAGTTCGACCACTTCCCCGAGCAGGCGTTCTTCATGTGCGGTGGTCTGGACGACCTGAAGGCCAAGGCCAAGGAGCTGGGCGTCTCCTGAGCCCGGCAGCTCCGGGAGAGGGGTGGGCCCGGTCCCACCCCTCTCCGTACGCCCGTTATTCTTTGACGAAAGCCCTGCCCGACCCGGCAGGGAGAGACCCGAGGAGCCACGTTGGCTGCTGAGCTGCAGGTCGAGCTGGTCGCGGCGGACCGTAGTGTCTGGTCCGGTGCGGCCACCTTGGTCATCGCGCGCACCACATCGGGTGACATCGGCGTCATGCCCGGCCACCAGCCGCTGCTCGGTGTGCTGGAGTCCGGCCCGGTGACCATCCGTTCGGTCGACGGCGGGACAGTCGTGGCCGCGGTGCACGGTGGATTCATCTCGTTCGCGGAGGACAAGCTCTCACTGCTGGCCGAGGTCGCGGAGCTGTCCGACGAGATCGATGTCAAGCGCGCGGAGCGGGCGCTGGAGCGTGCCAAGTCGGAGGCGGACGCCGCCGCCGAGCGGCGCGCCGACGTCCGGCTGCGTGCGGTGGCGGGAGCGCACTGAGCCTGTCACGTACGGTCGGAAAACCTCAGCCGCGGACCTCGCTGGAGCTGCCCTTCAGCGGTCCGCGGCTGAGGCGATGCAGGTGCGGTTTTTCCGGATGACGCGAGGAGGTCGGTGAAGATGGTCCTCGCTCTGCTTGTGGGCGGCGTGGTCGTCGCGCTGGTGGTGGTGGGACTCTTCGTCTTCGGTCTCCGGCGGCGGCTGATCCAGCGGTCCGGCGGAACCTTCGACTGTTCCCTGCGCTGGGACCCACCGCCAGGCGAATCCGAGCCCAGCGGCAAGGGATGGGTGTACGGGGTCGCCCGCTACAACGGTGACCGCATCGAGTGGTTCCGGGTCTTCTCCTACGCGCCGAGGCCCCGCCGGGTTCTGGAGCGCGCCTCGATCGAGGTGCTGCAGCGGCGCACCCCCAAGGGCGAGGAAGAGCTGGCGCTGCTCTCCGACGCGGTGGTGCTCGCCTGTCTGCACGGCGGCACCCGGCTGGAACTGGCCATGAGCGAGGACGCCCTGACCGGCTTCCTGGCCTGGCTGGAGGCCGCGCCGCCCGGCCAGCGCGTCAACGTCGCCTAGTGCCGCGCCGGTCAGGGTGCGCCCGGTGGCGAGGCGCCCCGGTGCGTGCGACCGCACGGCGGCCGGAAGCCCTCGTCGTGGGCCTGCTCGGGCTTTCGGCCAACGCGGCGAGCGCGCGTACCGGGGCGGCGAGCGGGGCGAACCCTGGCTGACGCGGCACTGGACCCGCGAGGATCCTCCGGACCGGGCCTGGCACCCGCCGTTCGGCTACCGCACATTGAGCTCCTGGGCCAGCACCGCGGCCTGGACCCGGCTGCGCAGGTCCAGCTTGTTCAGCAGCCGGCTGACATGCGTCTTCACCGTCGCCTCCGCCATGGTGAGCCGCTGCGCGATCTGCGCGTTCGACAGCCCCTGACCGAGGCAGGCCAGCACCTCCCGCTCCCGCGGGGTGAGCGTGGCGAGCACCGAGGGGTCGGCCGCGGTGGAGGCGGGGGCCCTCTGGGGCCGGGCGAACTCCGCGATCAGCCGGCGGGTGACCGCCGGGGCGATCAGCCCCTCGCCGCGCCCCACCGTACGGACCGCCTCGATCAGGTCGGTCGCCTCGCTGTCCTTGAGCAGAAACCCGGCGGCGCCCGCGCGCAGCGCCCCGAAGACGTACTCGTCGAGGTCGAAGGTGGTCAGCACCAGCACGTCGGCCAGCTGTTCGGCGACCACCTGACGGGTGGCCGACACCCCGTCCAGCCGTGGCATCTGCACGTCCATCAGCACCACGTCGGGGCGCAGCGCGCGGGCCATCTCCACCGCCTGGAGGCCGTCGACCGCCTCGCCGACCACCTCGATATCGGGGGCGGACCGCAGGATCAGGACCAGCCCGGAGCGCACCGAGCCCTGGTCCTCGGCGACCAGCACCCGGATCGGCGCGGACGCGGTGGCGGAGGGCGGGGTGGGCGACGGGGTCACGGCGGCTCCTGGTCGAGATACGGTCATGACAGACGCTGGGCGCTCTCGTCCCCCAGCGGCAGCGCGGCCAGTACCCGCCACACCGTGCCCTCCGGCCCGGTGACGGGTCCGGCGTCGAGGGTGCCGCCGAGCAGGGTCACCCGCTCGCGCATCCCGATCAGCCCGGTGCCGGAGCCGGGTGCCCGGGGGCCGGAGCGGTCGGCGTACGGGCTGATGACGCTGACCTCGAGCGGGCCGTCCGCGCGGTGCGCCAGCGTCACGTCCACCCGGCCGGGCGCGGCGTGTTTGAGGGCGTTGGTGAGCGACTCCTGGACGATGCGGTACGCGGCGAGCTCGACCGGGGCGGGCAGCGGGGCGGCGCCGTCCGGCCGCCGGTCGGCCAGGACGATGTCCTGGCCGCCGGAGCGGGCGTTGGCGCGGGCCTGCTCCAGCAGGGTGTCGAGCGCGTCGAGCGTGGAGGTGGCGGCCGGTTCCCGCTCGTCCCCGGGGTCCCGCAGCAGCCCGATCAGCCGGCGCATCTCGGCCAGGCCCCGCACGCTGTTCTCCCGGATGACGCCGAGCGCCTCGTCGGTCGCGGCGGGGTCCTTCAGGGAGAGCGCGGCGGTGGAGTGGATGGCGATGGCCGACAGGTGGTTGGCCACCATGTCGTGGAGTTCGCGGGCCATCCGGGCGCGTTCGGCGGCGACCGCCTCGCGCCGGTCCAACTCGGCCAGCAGGGCGATGCGTTCGGCCTCCAGACGGGCGGCGGCGGCCTCTTCGCGGTGGTCGCGGACCACCGACCCGGTCCACGCCGGGGTCAGCGTGAGCAGTGCGACGAACGCGCCGACCAGCAGCGCCCGGGGATCGCGGAAGACGGCCAGCGGCACCATGGTCGCCAGCGCCGTGACGAATCCGCAGATCCGGGGCAGCCGCCGGGCGGCGACCGGGCCGGAGTAGATGACACTCGCGTAGATCAGGTCGGTGTACATCAGCAGCGTCACGCCCCGGCCGCCGCTGACGACGTCCATGGCGAGCGCGACGGTCCCCACGCCGAGGGCGATCAGCGGTGCCGTGCGCCGCAGCAGCTCGGCGGCCGAGATCACGAACAGCGCGATCAGCCCCAGCCACTGGGGCGCACCGAGGAACGGCGAGTTGTTCAGTCCCGCCGCCCACATCAGGACCCCGCCGAGCAGTCCGCACAGGCCGATGAGCACGTCATGCCGGTGGGGGCGCGGGGGCAGGGGGCGGGACGGCATGGCCCCATCACACCACGCCACGCGCCGGCCGGGCCTCCCCCTTGGGACCGGGGCCGCCGCCCGGCGGCGTACATCGAAGGATGCAGTCGGTTTCATCGCCGCCGACGAGGCGGGCGCCCGGATCGCCGGGGAGGGTGAGGGGAGGGTAGAGCGAGAGGGGATCTCCGTGGTTGTCGCGCTGATCATCGCCTGTGAGGTCGGCTTCTGGGTGTTGCTGGCCCTCGGGCTGGCGCTGCGGTACGTGGCGAAGAAGCCGAAGGCGAGCACCGTGGTGCTGCTGTGCGAACCGCTGCTGGAGGTGGTGCTGTTCGTGACGACCGTGATCGATCTGAGGAACGGCGCCGAACCCGACTGGAAGCACGGTCTCGCCGCGGTCTACATCGGCTACTCGGCCGCGCTCGGCCACCAGACGATCCGCTGGGTCGACGCCCGGGTGGCGCACCGCTTCTTCGACGGGCCGCCGCCGGTCAAGCCGCCGAAGTACGGCATGGCGCGGACGGTCCACGAGTGGAAGACCGCGGCCCGCTGGGTGCTGGCGGCGGTCATCGCCATCGCGCTGCTCCAGGGCGGGATCTGGTACGTCGGCGACGACGGCGAGATCGGCTCGCTGCGCGACTGGCAGCTGAAGATGCTGTTCCTGATCGGCATCAACCTGGCCATCGCGCTCAGCTACACGCTCTTCCCCAAGCGGGAGCGCTCGGCCTCGTCCACCCGCTGACCCCCGCGGCGGGCACGAGGCCGGGCCCCGCCCCCGCCCC
>NZ_BBOX01000261.1 GCF_001553455.1 Streptomyces hygroscopicus subsp. hygroscopicus | reverse complement strand
CGCGCGACGCGCTCGGCCGGTGCCGACGGGGCCCGGGGAGTTTCAGCGGTTCTCGCCCGGGACCCACAGGATGTCGCCGACCTCCTTGTTGGCCGTCCGGGCCAGGATGAACAGCAGGTCCGAGAGCCGGTTGAGATAGGTGGCGGTGAGCGCGTTCATGGACTCCCCGTACGCGTCGAGCGCCGCCCAGGTGGAGCGCTCTGCGCGGCGCACCACCGTGCACGCCTGGTGCAGCAGCGCCGCGCCCGGGGTGCCGCCCGGGAGGATGAAGCTGCGCAGCTTCTCCAGACCCTCCAGGAAGCGGTCGCAGTCCGCCTCCAGCTTGTCGATGTAGCTCTGCCGCACGCGCAGCGGGGGATGGGCGGGGTTCTCCACCACCGGGGTGGACAGGTCCGCGCCCACGTCGAACAGGTCGTTCTGGACGCGGACCAGCACCTTGACGATCTCGGCGGGCAGCCCGCCCAGCGCGATGGCCACCCCGATCGCGGCGTTCGCCTCGTTGGCGTCGGCGTACGCGGCGATCCGCGCATCGGTCTTGGCGGTGCGGCTCATATCGCCGAGGGCGGTGGTGCCCGTGTCCCCGGTACGCGTATAGATGCGGGTGAGATTGACCATGGCTCCGAGCCTACGCGGCGGGCCTGCGCCCTGGATGGCTCCGAGCCTGTGCGGCGGGCCTGCGCCCTGGATGGCTCCGAGCCTGTGCGGCGGGCCTACGCCCCGGCCTGCCGGAAGAGCCGTGCGCCGAGGGTCACGGACACGGCCGCCAGCGCGGTGGCGACCACCGCGGCCGACGCGATCTTCCCGTCCCCGTACTCGCCCGCGAAGGCGGCCCGCACCCCGTCCACGAGATAGCGGAACGGCACGAAGTGCGAGGTGACGTCGAGCCAGCGGGGCCCGAGCGACATCGGCAGCAGAATCCCGGACAGCAGCATCGCGGGCATGGTGAGCGAGTTGATGACCGGCGCGAACCCCTGCGGGGTGGCCACCCGCATCGCCAGCGCGTACGAGAGCGAGGCGAGCGAGACGGTGAGCACGCCGACGAAGAGGAAGCCGATGGCCACACCCAGCACCGGGGCGCGCAGCCCGAGCGCGACGGCGACGCACACCAGCACCACGGACTGCGTCAGCAGCTGTACGACGTCCTTGAGTACCCGGCCCATGAGCAGCGCCAGCCGGCTGACCGGGGTGACCCGCATGCGCTCGATGACGCCCGTGCGCCGCTCGAGGATCAGTCCGATCCCGGCGAACGAGGCGCTGAAGAGGCCGAGTTGGACCAGGATGCCGGGGACGATGGTCTGCCAGGAGCTGCCCTGGCCGCCCAGCGGCACATCGGTGAGCAGCGGACCGAAGAACACGAGGAAGAGCAGCGGCTGGACCATCCCGAAGACCAGGGCGGGTGTGGAGCGCAGCGTCTGGCGGGCGTAGCGGCCGAAGATCAGGGCCGTGTCGGAGACGAGATGAGGCATGGGGCCTTCTTCTGGGGGCGGACTTTCTTCTGGAGCGTCCGGGCTTCCGGAGCCTCTGGAGCGCCCGGGCTTCCGGAGCTTGTGCGGCTTCTGGGCTTCCGGTGCTCCGGGAGCTGCCGTGTCCTCTGGGCTTCCGGAGCTTCCGGTGCTCCGGGAGCCGCGGTGTCCTCTGGGCTTCCGGTGCTTTGGGCGCTTGGTGTGGTCCGGGTCAGACGGCGAGCGGGGCGGGGTCCCGCGGGGCGGCGCCGCGCCCGGTGACGGCGATGAAGGCGTCCTGGAGGGTGGCGTCCGGTGAGCCGCCGTACTCGGCCTTGAGGTCCCGCGCGGTGCCCTCGGCGGCCACCAGGCCCTGGTCGACGATGACGAGCCGGTCCGACAGGGCCTCCGCCTCGTCCAGGTAGTGGGTGGTCAGGCAGACGGTCATGCCGTGCTCGGCGCGCAGCCGGCGGATCAGCTGCCACAGATCGGCGCGGCTGCCGGGGTCGAGGCCGGTGGTCGGCTCGTCCAGGAAGAGGATCCCGGGCCGGTGGACCAGGCCGAGGGCGATGTCCAGCCGCCGCCGCTGGCCGCCGGAGAGCGCCGCACAGGGCCGGTCCAGCAGTGCGGTGAGGTCCAGCTCGCGGGCCAGCTCTGCGGCGCGGGCGGTCGCCCCGGGCTTGTCCATCCGGTAGAGCCGCCCCTGGGTGACCAGTTCCTCCCGTACCGAGACCGTCGGGTCGACCCCGCCGGACTGGGCCACGTAGCCGATCCGCCGGCGTACCCCCGCCGGATCGCGGGCCAGGTCGTGTCCGGCGACGGTGGCGCTGCCGCCGGTGGGCGGGAGCAGCGTGGTCAGCATGCGCAGCGTGGTGGTCTTGCCCGCCCCGTTGGGCCCGAGGAAGCCCAGGATCTCCCCGCGCTCGACGGTCAGGTCGATACCGCGCACGGCCGTCACGGGGCCGCGTTTGGTCCGGAAGGTGTGGGTGAGGCCGTTCGTCGTGATGACTGCCATGGGACAAGAAAAACAGGGCCGCTCTATTTTTGCAATGACCCCAAAAACCAAGGAGCCCCAGCGAAGTTAGGATGAGGCCATGGCGGAAGGGCTCAGGGAACGCAAGAAGCGGCAGACCAGGCAGCACATCTCGGACGTGGCGACCGGGCTGTTCATGGAGCGCGGCTTCGAGGCGGTCACCATCGCGGAGGTCGCCGAGGCGGCCGAGGTCTCCGTCAACACGGTCTACAACTACTTCCCGACCAAGGAGGACCTCTTCGTCGACCGCGAGGAGGAGATCGTCGACCGCCCCTCCCGGCTCGTCCGGGAGCGCGCCGTCGGCCAGTCGGCGGCGCGGGCGCTGCTGGACCGGCTGCGCCAGGACATCCGCGAGCGGCACCCCTACGTCGGGCTGACCGAGGGCTACGACCGGTTCCGGCAGGTCATCGTGGATTCGCCGACGCTGATGGCCCGTCTCTTCACGATCCAGGGGAGGACGGTCCACCAGCTCGGCGTCACCCTGCGCGAAGAGGCCGCCGCCGAGCCGCGGGACCCGACCCCCGATTTCATCGCCCACCAGCTCGTCGGGGCGGAGAACGCCGTCCGGCGCGGTATCCAGCGCGGGCTCGCGGAGGGCGGCGGGGTGGACGAGGTCGCCGAGGACGCCCTCCGCATGGTCGACGTCATGGAATCGCTCCTCGGCGACACCGTGCTCAACTATGCGGTGAAGAACACACCGTGACGCGCGTTACGAGGGCTGCCCGAGGGGGTGAACGGGCGTTAAGGTCCGGCACATCGGACTGTCGAAGACAACAGAAGGGTGTGTGCCGTGGCCAAGAAGCTCGCGGTCATCGGAGCCGGACTCATGGGGTCCGGCATCGCGCAGGTCTCGGCCCAGGCGGGCTGGGACGTGGTGCTGCGTGATGTGACCGACGAGGCGCTGCGGCGCGGCACGGACGCCATCCGGGCCTCGTACGGGAAATTCGTCGCCAAGGGCAAGCTGGCGGCGGAGGCGGCCGAGGCGGCGCTGGGCCGGATCACCACCACGACCGACCTCGACGCCGCCGCCGACGCGGATGTCGTGGTGGAGGCGGTCTTCGAGAAGATCGAGGTCAAGCGGGAGATCTTCGGCGCCCTCGACAAGCTGGTCAAGGACGACGCGATCCTGGCCTCGAACACCTCCGCGATCCCGATCACCAAGATCGCGTCGGCCACCGGCCGCCCGGAGCGGGTCGTCGGCACGCACTTCTTCTCGCCCGTCCCCATGATGGCGCTGTGCGAGCTGGTCCGCGGCTACAAGACCAGCGAGGAAACCCTCGCCGCCGCACGGGAGTTCGCGGAGGGCGTCGGGAAGACCTGTATCGTCGTCAACCGCGATGTCGCGGGTTTCGTCACCACCCGGCTCATCTCGGCGCTCGTCGTGGAAGCGGTGAAGCTGTACGAGTCGGGGGTCGCCACGGCCGAGGACATCGACACCGCCTGCAAGCTGGGCTTCGGCCATGCGATGGGACCCCTCGCGACGGCCGATATGACCGGCGTGGACATCCTGTTGCACGCCACCGACAACATCTACACCGAGTCTCAGGACGAGAAGTTCGCGCCGCCGGAGATCATGCGCCGGATGGTGGACGCGGGGGACATCGGCCGTAAGAGCGGCGAGGGCTTCTACCGCTACTGAGGGCCCTGGTGCGGCGCCAGGGCCGGAACTCACCCTCGCGGGTGAATTCGGTATCGGTTCGCTTACAGACGGCAACTTCCTCGGGTGAGGCGCAGTCAGTTCTGTAGACAGAAATGGCGCATTGACGACACGACGCACCGTATTGGGGAGCGCATATGCACATCAGGGGCGACCACGCCGAGCTGGTCGTCGGGGGCCGACTGGACGTCCGGAGCGCGGCGGACGCCCGTACGGCCCTGCACACCGCCGTCGACGCCGGCGGCGGGGATCTCGTTCTCGACCTCACCGAACTGGACTCCTGGGACGCCACCGGCCTCGGCGTGATCATGGGCGCGCACCGCCGGGCGGGCCGGGCGGGCAGGAGGCTGGTGCTGCGCGGGGTGCCGCCCCAGATGCAGCGGCTGTTGGTGGCCACCCGGCTGCACCGCATCCTGGCGATCGAAGGCGGCCTGGAGGCGGAGTCGCTGCCGCGGGTCTGAGCGCGTGGGCCGGTTGCCCGGAGTCGGCGCGTTACCCGGGGTGGCGCGGGCGCCCTCCGGCGCGGTGGATACTGTGAGCAGGTCCAGGCCGTCTCATACGGCCCGGGGTTCGGTGATGACCGGAGGCATTTCCGCACGGCGGCACCGGACCAGAAGCGAAGGCAGGCCGGGGAGCCTTACAGCACGCCACGCATCTGGGGGGCAAGGACCATGGACCCGAAGAACCGCAGACCGGAAGAGCACGGTCACGACGACACCGGGCCGGGCGCGAGTCCCGG
>NZ_BBOX01000260.1 GCF_001553455.1 Streptomyces hygroscopicus subsp. hygroscopicus | reverse complement strand
GGCCGGGCCCGTGGCTCTGCCGCATCCCGCCGCGCTGGCCGCGCGCTGGCCGGGCCCGTGGCCATGCCGCACCCCGCCGCGCTGGCCGCGGCCGTGGCCGTACCGCACCCCGCCGCGCTACCGCTCCGCGCGCTCGCACACCGACGGCAGTGCGCGGCCCAGCGCCACGGTGTGCAGCGTGTCCAGGCGCCGCCCGTGGATCACGGCGGCGGCCCCGGCCGTGAGCCGTCCCTCGCAGGAGGGGGCCTCGCGCAGGGCCGCCGAGTCCGCGATGGCACGCACGAGTTCGCCGTTGATCCGGTTGATCTCCAGCCGGATCCGCCCGAGGTCGGGGCGGTCGGTGGGCGCCTGGGCGGGATCGGCGGCCCAGCGGCGGTACAGGCCGCGCTGGACGACCTTGCTGGCCTCGATCTGGTCGCGGAAGATCCTCGCCGTGGCCACCGGATCGGCGCCCAGCTCCTCGGCCTGCCGCGCCACCGCGTCCAGCACCTCCCGCTCCCGCGCCGGGTCGTCGATCGGGCTGTCGGTGCCCCATTTCGCGGCGGCGACCTCGTCGGCCACCAGTGCGCGCTCCGCGGACAGTTCGACCAGCGGGCGCAGGGAGGCGCGGACGAGGCCGCCCGGAGCGGCGACGGCGGCCGCGGCCCCCGCCGTGGCCCCCGTGCCCAGCACGACCGTGGCCAGCACGGCGATCAGCGCATGACGGGGGGACAGGTGCGGTCGCATGGGCGGGGCCCCTCTCTCGGCGGTACGGGCGGCCCGGCGCGCGGCGGGCTCTGGCACGATAGGGCGCCGCACCGCGGCCGCGCCACGGGGCCGGTCCCGCGGGGAAGCGGGACCGGCCCCGTGGCGCGGACCGGGTCAGGCGGGCTGCGGCGGGCGGGCCAGCTCGGCCTGGCCGAACAGCAGCGCGTAGCCCTCGGGGAGTTGGCCGAGGATGCGGCGCCGCAGTTCGGGGCCTGCCAGCCGTCCGACGATGCCCAGCACGGATCCGGCGTCCCAGCGGGCAGTGGCCCGGGTCGATCCGGGGGTGTGTGCGGCGATGTCCTTGACGAAGCCCCAGCCGGTCAGCCGCTCGGGGGCGGGGATCTCGGCGGCGAGCACCCGCGCCGCCCGCCTGGGCAGCACCCCGGCGAGGGCGACCCGTTCCTCACCGGTGAGCTGGCGTCCCAGGGCGGCCAGCACGGTGCGGGTGACCTCCTCGGCCCGCTCCCGGGTGGGGTAGAGACCGTCGTACCGCACCGCCTCGATCAGCTCGTCGTACGTCATACCGGGTTCCTGCCGCCCCGGGCGACGCTGCTGGAACATGGGTGTGAGAGCGCCTTTCTCGTGAAGGAGTGGGGGGGAGATGCGTCAGGCGGTCAGCTGGTGCGGAGCGCTCGCCCCTTCGCTGATCTTGATCTTGCGCGGCTTGGCCTTCTCCGAGATCGGCAGGCGGAGGGTGAGGACGCCCGCGTCGTAGGAGGCGTCGATCCGCTCGGTGTCGAGGGTGTCGCCGAGGATGAGCTGACGGGTGTGCGGGCCGGAGGAGCGCTCCGAGGCGATCATCTCGGCGCCCTCGGGGGCCGGGGAGCGGCGCTCGGCGCGGACGGTCAGCACATTGCGCTCGACATCGAGATCGATGGTGGCCGGATCGATGCCCGGGAGATCGAAGTGGACGACGAATTCGTCGCCCGCCCGGTAGGCGTCCATCGGCATGGCGGCCGGCCGTGTGGCGGTGCCGAGCAGCTGCTGGGACAGGCGATCGAGCTCCCGGAAGGCGTCGGTGCGCATGAGCATCACAGATCACTCCTTTCGTATCGCGCTGCGTGCGATGCCCTATGCCTTCTTATATAGCGCGACCGACATTAAGTTGACAACCCCACGCTCAATGTTGCCCCTGACCTGCGCCTACCGCCCCTCCCAGTAGGGTTGGCGCAACCGCCGCTTGTAGAGCTTGCCGTTGGGGTCGCGCGGCATCTCCGCTATGAACTCCACCGATTTCGGGCATTTGTAGCCCGCGAGCCGGGTGGCGCAGTGGGCGAGGATCTCCGAGGCCAGCTCGGGCCCCGGCGGATGCCCCTCGGCGGGTTCCACCACCGCGACGACCTGCTCGCCCCAGTCCTCGTGCGGGATTCCGAAGGCGGCGGCGTCGGCGACGGCCGGGTGGGTGAGCAGCGCGGCCTCGATCTCGGCGGGGTAGATGTTGACCCCACCGGAGATGATCAGGTCGATCTTGCGGTCGCGGAGGTAGAGATAGCCGTCCTCGTCCAGCACGCCGAGGTCGCCGACGGTGAAGAAGTCGCCGATGCGGTTCTTCTCGGTCTTCTTCCGGTCCTTGTGGTAGGTGAAGCCCCCGGTGGACATCTTCATGTAGACGGTGCCGAGTTCACCGGCCGGGAGCCGGTTGCCCTCGTCGTCGAAGACGGCGATCTCGCTGATGGGCCAGGGGCGGCCGACCGTCCCCGGCTTCTTCAGCCAGTCCTCGGCGGTGGCGAACGCGCCGCCGCCCTCGCTGGCCGCGTAGTACTCCTCGACACAGCCGCCCCACCAGTCGATCATCGCGCGTTTGATGTGATCCGGGCAGGGCGCGGCCCCGTGGATGGCGTGGCGCATCGACGAGACGTCATAGGACCGCCTGACCTCCTCGGGGAGGGCGAGCAGCCGGTGGAACTGGGTGGGCACCATATGCGTGTGCGTACAGCGGTGGGTGTCGATGAGCCGGAGCATCTCCCGCGGCGTCCACTTGTCCATGACCACCAGGGGGTGGCCGATGTGCAGCGCCGAGCTCGCGAACTGCAGTACGGCGGTGTGGTAGAGCGGTGAGCACACCAGATGGACGTGGTCGGGCTCTTCGGCGCGCGGCCTGATGCCGAAGAAGCGCAGAAAGCCGCCGAGGTGGCTCTCCTCGGGGAGCTTGCCGGTCAGCGCGCGGCGGATGCCGCGCGGCCGGCCCGTGGTGCCGGAGGTGTAGTTCATCACCCAGCCCAGCTCGCGGTCGGCGGGCGGCTCCCCGGACCGTCCCGCGACGAGTTCGGCGTACGGGCGGAAGCCGTCGATCGCGCCGACCGCATAGCGGTGGGTCGGGGGCAGCCCCGCCTCGTCGGCCGCCGCGGCCGCCTGCTCACCGTAGCGCTCGTGGGCGATCAGCACCTTGGCCCCGGAGTCGGAGACGATCCAGGCGATCTCGGGGCCGACCAGGTGGTGGTTGACCGGCACCAGGTAGAGCCCGGCCTGGGTGGCGGCGAGCGCGGCGACGAAGAACTCCACGCCGTTGGGCAGGACGATCGCCAGGGCGTCGCCGCGGCGCAGCCCGGCGGCGCGCAGCCCGCCGACGAGCCGGTTGCACGCGCCGTGCAACCGGCCGGCGGTCCACTCCTCACCGTCCGGGGCGATGAGCACCGTGCGGTCGGGCTCGAGCGCGGCCTGGGCCCAGAAGCCGTTGGGTGTAGGGGACATGGCGGTCCGGTCCTCCTTCTGACGGCGGTGTCAGGCGGTGCGGAAGGCGGTGCGGAAGGTGACGCGACAGGTGATGCGACAGGTGATGCGGCAGGTGATACGGAAACGGGTCGGGCGGGGCCGGGCGGGGTCAGGCGCGCCCGGCGATGCGGTTGACCCGGTCGATGGCGCGCTCGAAGCCGCGGGTCAGATCGTCGAAGACGGCCCGCACCGGGCGGACGGAGTCCATCCGGCCGACGATCTGGCCGACCGGCGTGCCGAGCAGCGGTTCCACCTCGTACTTCTGGATGCGGGAGACGGCCTCGGCGACCAGCAGCCCCTGGAGCGGCATGGGCAGCGGGTCCGGACCGTCCGGGTCCTCCCAGGCGTCGGTCCACTCGGTGCGCAGCTGGCGGGCGGGTTTGCCGGTGAGGGCGCGGGAGCGCACGGTGTCCCCGGACCCGGCCGCGAGCAGTTTGCGGGTGAGCGCCGCCGAATGCAGTTCGGCCTCCTCGGTGGTGAGCCAGAGGGAGCCGATCCAGACGCCCTGGGCGCCCAGGGCCAGCCCGGCGGCGATCTGCTCACCGCTGCCGATGCCGCCCGCGGCGAGCACGGGCAGCGGGTCCACGGCCCGCACCACCTCGGGGGTGAGCACCATGGAGGCGATCTCGCCGGTGTGGCCGCCCGCCTCGTAGCCCTGGGCGACGATGACATCGAGCCCCGCCTCCTGGTGGTGGCGGGCGTGGCGGGCGCTGCCGGCGAGGGCGGCCACGAGGATGCCGTGGTCATGGGCGCGGGCGACGACGTCGGGCGGAGGCGAACCCAGGGCGTTGGCCAGGAGTTTCACCGGATAGTCGAAGGCGACGTCGAGCTGGCTGCGGGCCACCTGCTCGAGCCAGCCGGTGATCCGCCAGCCGGACGCCTCGCCCTCGGCGAGCTCCGGGACGCCGTGCTTGGCGAGGGTGTCCCGGACGAACGCGCGGTGGCCCTCGGGGATCATCGCCTCGATCTGCGCCTCGGTGACGCCCTCGACCTTCTTGGCGGGCATCACGACGTCCAGGCCGTAGGGCGCGCCGTCGGTGTGCTCCTGCATCCAGTCGAGGTCGCGTGCCAGGTCCTCGCCCGCGCCGTAGCGGACCGCGCCGAGCACCCCGAACCCGCCGGCCCGGCTGATCGCCGCGGCCACGGCGGGGAACGGCGTGAAGCCGAAGACGGCGTGCTCGACACCCAGCCTTGTGCTCAGCTCCGTCTGCATGGGCGGCAGGATGCCGCAGGGCGCCGGACGAAGGAAGACTTTTTCTGACGCTACGTCAGATTCTTTGGGCGGCGGCCGGTCCCGTGCGCTGCTTCGGACGGTGGCGGACCCCGCCCCCATGTACGCGCGGCGACGGACCCCCTCCGCTTTCGGACGGTGGCGGATCCCGTCGTCCGTTCGTCTGCGCGGCAGCGGACCCCCGCCCGTTCCTCTGCGCGGCGGCGGCCCCCTCCGCTTCTTCCGGCGGTGGCGGACCCCGCCCCCATGTTCCCGCGGCGGCGGGTCCCGTCCGCCCGGGAATCACCTCTCCAGCACCGCCATGGCCGCGTTGTGCCCGGGGATTCCGCTCACCCCGCCGCCGCGCACCGCGCCCGCGCCGCACAGCAGCACATTGGCGTGGCGGGTTTCCACCCCCCAGCGGCCGGTGCCCTCCTGGGCGTACGGGAAGGCCAGGTCCCGGTGGAAGATGTTGCCGCCGGGCAGCCGCAGCTCGGCCTCCAGGTCCAGCGGGGTCTTGGCCTCGATGCACGGCCTGCCGTCGGCGTCATGGGCCAGACAGTCGGCGATCGGCTCGGCGAGGTGCGCGTCCAGCTCCGCGAGGGTGGCCCGCAACAGCGCGGTGCGCGCCACGTCGTTGTCCTCGGTGAACAGCCGGGCGGGGGCGTGCAGTCCGAACAGGGTCAGGGTCTGGTAGCCCGCGCGGGCCGCCTCCGGACCGAGGATCGACGGATCGGTCAGCGAGTGGCAGTAGATCTCCGAGGGCGGCCGGTGCGGCAGCTCCCCCGCGGCCGCCTGGCGGTACGCCTCCTCCAGGGCGCCGTATCCCTCGGCGATGTGGAACGTCCCGGAGAACGCCTCGCGCGGGTCGACCTCGCGGTCGCGCAGCGCGGGCAGCCTGCGCAGCACCATGTTCACCTTCAGCTGCGCCCCTTCGGCGGGCGGGGTGGGCGGCTCCTCGCCCAGCAGCCGTGCCAGCTCCCGCGGAGCGGCGCCGACCAGCACGTACCGGGCCGCCGCGGTGGACTCCCCCGCCTCGTCCCAGTACCGCACCTCCGCCGAGGTGCCGTCGGTGGCGATCGCGGTGACCTCGCGTCCGGTGGCGATCCGGGCGCCTGCCGCGCGGGCGGCGTCGGCGAGGGCGTCGGTGAGCGCGCCCATGCCGCCGACGGGGACGTCCCAGTCGCCGGTGCCGCCGCCGATCACGTGGTAGAGGAAACAGCGGTTCTGACGCAGCGACGGATCGTGGGCGCCGGCGAAGGTGCCGATGAGCGCGTCGGTGAGGACCACGCCCCGGACCAGGTCGTCGTCGAAGGCGGCCTCGATCGCCTCCCCCAGCGGCCGTTCGAACAGCGCCTCCCACGCCGCGTCGTCCCCGATTCGCGCCCGCAGCTCCGCGCGGGTGGGCAGCGGTTCGGTCAGGGTCGGGAAGACCCGCTCGGCGACCCGCCCGGTCATGCCGTAGAAGCGCTGCCAGGACTCGTACTCCCGGTCCGACCCGGTCAGCCGCGTGAACGCGGCGCGCGTCCGGGCCGTGCCCCCGGCGTCCACCAGCAGCCCGGTGTGGCGTCCGCCCCGGACGTCGGGCGTGTACGAGGACACCGCGCGCCTGCGCACCGCGAAGCGCAGTCCGAGGTCGTCGACGATCCGCCGCGGCAACAGGCTGACCAGGTAGGAGTAGCGCGACAGCCGTGCGTCCACACCGGGAAACGGCCGGGTGGACACCGCCGCGCCGCCGGTGCGGCCGAGGCGCTCCAGCACCAGCACGCTCCGCCCGGCGCGGGCGAGGTACCCGGCGGCGACCAGACCGTTGTGGCCCCCGCCGACGATGACGACGTCATACGCATCGCTGTGAGACATGCCCCCTGGTTAGCACGCGGTGACCGCCGGGGCCATGGCGCGAGTGCCGGTGCCGGGGACGCGATGGGGGGGACGCGATGGGGGCTTTCGCCCGGACGCTGGCGATGTGATTTTCATACTTCCGTAATTGGATCGCTGCGTTCCGTAAGATTTTAAGCTCATCGGATGCACGAACCGGCCGCCCCGAGCGCTATCTGAACAGAGGGCGCAACACGGCGCACTCGCGGGGCGTGTGGGGGCCACTCCTCGTACGACGAACAGAAGGACAACGAAGTCCGTGAATCTTCAAACCGTGGTGAACGTCGTCACCGCCGTACTCGTCACACGGGTATTCGGCAGTGACGCCATCGCCCTCCTGCGCCGCGCGGCCGCGATGGGAGTCCGCGTCGGCGTATCGGAACTGCATCGCAGCAACAAGGGCGGAGGGGAGCGGTGACCCACGATTTCCTGCGCTCGCAACGCCACATCACCTCGATGACCACCGGGCTCCCCGCGGACTTCCGTGCCTTCCACCAACTCCACCGCAAGGCGTACATCGACCGGGCCATGGTCTACCTCGGCAACCACGCCGACGCCGAAGAAGCCGTCGACGCCGCCTTCGAACAACTGCTGCGCTGCTGGCCCAAGGTCCTGAGGATGGAGAACCCGGCCGCCTACGCCTGGAAGGTCATGAAGAACCGGGCCATCGACCTCGCCCGCGCCCGCAACCGCGGCCCCGCCCTCCTGGACAACGCGACCTTCGAAACGGCGATGCTCAAGGACGCGGTCGACCCGATCGCCATGCTCGAGGAGAGCCTGAACCTCTACCAGGCGATCAAGCAACTCCCCGAGCGCCAGCAGGACGTGGTCATCCTGCTCCACTGCCGCGGCTACAGCGTCGCCGAGACCGCCACCCACCTCGGCATCACCGAAGCCGGCGTCCGCTCCACCGCCCGCTACGCCCGCCGCCGTCTGCAACAGCTCCTGGCCAAGGAACACCGATGACCTCACCCATTGACCGCGTCCTCGCGCGGGCCCTCCTCAACCCCACCCCTCCCATCGACTTCGACGCCGCCGAGGCCCGGCTCGCCGCCCGCCTCGCCCACCCCGGTGGCGCCCCGCTCCACGAGCGCCCCCCGGAACCCCCCCGGCGGACGCCCGCGGCCCCCGGAAGCCCAGCACCGAGCGCGGACGAACGGATGGCGCAGGACCTGCACACCCTGTGCGAGGCGATCATCGCCCGCCCCGACGCGCTGACCCAGCTGCGGGACTTCCTCACCCGCCGGATCCTGGAGCCGCCCGGCTCCCGTGTCCTCGGCTGCGTCCTGCAACTGGCCGGCCATGAGGACCACGCCCAGTTCTGGTGGCAGTTCGCCGCCGGCGCCGGCGACCCCGCCGCCGCGTACTGCCTCTACCTCCACCACATGGCCCTGAACGAAGAGGGCCAGGCGCACGCCTGGCTGGAGTGGTGGCACCAGCAGGCGGGCAACGACGTCCCACCGGTGACCGACACCGTGGAGGACTGGGCCACCACCGACCACGAGATGGCCGCCGCCCTGCGCATCCTGCACGGGCTCAAGAGGGGACAGGAGGTCCCGCCCGCCACCACGGCGGTCATCGACTACGTCGCCCGGGCCGTCGACTTCACCGACGACCCCGACATCGACCTCCCCCTGCCGGAACCGGACTTCGCCGACCGCATCGAGGACCTCACCACCGCCAGAACCACGGCCGCCCCCTCGCCTCCCCCCGACCGGGCCGTACTGCCCGAGCGGCCCCGCAGCGGCTCACCCGCGTAGGGCCCGCACGGCGAATCAGCTGCGGCGGGCGTAGCTGTAGATCAGCAGCAGTGGCGGGAGCGCGACGAGGACGGCGACGCCGATGGCATACGCGATATCGCGGACGACCGAGTACGGCTCGGGAGTGGTTGCCACCCATCCGTTCTCGCAGATCAGGCAGTCCGGATCGGCACAGTGGGGCTGGGTCACGATGTCCTCTCGCTGAGCGTGGGGCCTGGTCCGGCCGCCAGCGCCGTCACATGGCAGCCGGACCAGGGTCGAGAGGGTGAACCGCCGGCCGAAGTCCGCGCCCGGGGCGGGGGACCCCGGGCCACCGGCGGCCCACCCGGTCTATCGGGCCGAGTCCCCGGCCGTCTATCGGGCCGAGTCCCCGGCCACGCAGAGGTGGAGCGCGAGGACCGGCAGCAGCGGGATCGGGCTGAGGGACAGAACCGGCCGGGCGGTGCGGAAGGCGAGCAGCGCGGCCCGCTCGGTGGGAGGCTGCCGGTGGTGTCTCATCCGGCGTCTTCCGCGTGTTCCTGCCGGATGGCTGTTGAGTAGGCGTCCAGGAGGGCGCTGGCCGGTCGCGCACTCGCCCGTTCTGCACGCTTCACAGCCCGCGGCGTGGGTGAGGGCGGCGCGCCATGCGTTCTCTGTGGTGCAGTTGGGGTCGCAGGCCCACAGGGGGTAGGTGGTGAGGGCGGGTCCCTGGCTGACGGTGACCGTGCCGAGCGGGCGGTCCCCGGTGAGCAGCGTCCCGCACAGCGCGCAGCGCCAGCCCAGAAGTTGCTCCCGGGTGAGGGCGGCCGGGTCGATACCGGCCGGGCCCGGCGCCGTGGTGGCCGGCTGGTCCCTCTTCATCGGCGCCCCTCGTGCTCGGCTGCGGATGCGCTGGTGAGGGTTCGGGGGCGTTGGCCTGTCGGGTAGAGCGGTGCGTGGGTGGGGCAGGCGTAGATGATCTCGCCGACGTCGTTGCCTCGGCCATCCACGTCGACCGGGATGGGTTCGTCGGTGGGCAGTTGGCAGCCGTAGCAGAGCTGGCGGCCCTCGGGCATGGGCCCGTACTCGGCGCGGTCGGCCTCGGCCAGTGCCTGCCGCAGGCGCCAGGGGTGGGTCAGGTAGCTGTCGGGGCCGAGGGATACGCGCCAGTGGGACCTGGGGCCCGTCGTCCAGGAGACGGGCGGTACGCCGAGGTAGGTCCGCTCGTCGGCGAGTTCGGTCAGGAGGCGAACCCCCCGCAGTTGCCAGTTCCGCTCAATGGACCCCACGGCGACGAGCCAGTACAGAGTGCCGTACATGTCCTGGATCACGGCGCCGGTCTCGTCGCCGAGCGTCTTCAGGGCACGTTCGCCGAGGATCGCCGGGGCCCGCACGGCGTCCCACCATTTACCCACGGGTAACGCCTCGACATCAACGGCAGGCGGCGGTGTCCACGGCAGGGCTCTGGTCTTCATACCGCACCTCCCGGACACGCGCCGAGAAGAAAGGCGAGGCGGAGAGCCGTACCGCCCTCGTCGTCACGCTCACCGAGTTCATACCCCCAGGTGGCGACGTAGCGTCCCCCTTTGCTGGCGATCTCCTCCACCAGATCGGTGCCGAGCGGATTCGCCACACTCAGCTGTGCACCCTTCGCCACTATCGACAGTCCGTAGGCTTTCAGTCGATCGGCGAGGTCGCGGTAACCGGATGCGTCCATGCATCGATGTCATCGCACCATTAGTCGGTATGGGATATGACAATCTATGACACGGAGTGGATCATGAATCGAGCTGTGACCATTACCGGCACCCGGTCAACAGCACATCGTGATCTGGCCAGTTACGCCAAGCTGTTCGCCAACTACCTCAGCCCTTTCGTAGCCGCCAGCACCCACTTCTACATCGGAGGAGCCAAGGGCATCGACAGCCTGTCCCTGTTGTGGCTAGCCGGGAACACCAAAGCACGGATCACGGTCGTCGTCCCTGGCACGGTCCAACAGCAGCCTGATGATGCGCGACAGGCCATCATCCGCAGCCGCAGCCGCATCACGGAGGTGATCGAGCTGCGCGCCGAACAGCTCCATACGCCCGCATTTCACGCTCGGAATCGATGGATGGTCGACCACTCCGACATGGTCATCGGATTCCCTCTGGCGGGCCCTCACGGGACCTCCGGGACTTGGCACACCCTTGATTACGCAGCGCAGCAGGTGAAACCGCATCTCATCGTGCCCGTGTGACGCGGATCACCGGCATGATGAGGGTATGAGCACGTGTGAAAGCCTTCGTGGCGCTGCTGCCCTCAAAGCTCTCCGAAAGGCGCGAGGCTTGTCCCTGGCCGACACAGCGAGAGCGCTCGTCGAGACAGCGCGTCGGCTCGGCCAACCGCTCGACTCCTCGGCCGCAAGTGTGCAACGGTCCGTCGCCCGGTGGGAGAGCGCGAAACGCCCCATTCTCCCCAGTGATCGGTACCAACTACTGCTCGCGCACCTCTACGCCCGCGACGCCGATGGTCAGATCGCGCTCGGTTCCGGAAGCGACTTCGCCCAGCTGCTCAATGCCCTCGCCGACCTGGGCGAGTCAGAGACGCAGCTACGTGAGCTGCGTGCCCTGCTCGTACGCACGGCCACCGACGACGGCACCGGGCTGCTCGCTCTACTGGGGCCCACGACCCAGCTATCGATGGCGGCCGCGCTCGCCGATCCGGCGCGGGTCGACGATGCGCTGCTCGCCGGGATGCGGGCAGCCGTTGCCGATGTCAATGCGCAGGTCGGCTCGCTACCTTTCGCCCGGCTGCAGCTGCTGCTCGCGCCGGTGATCGAGTCCTGTCGGCGACTGCTGGCCGGCGGCGTGCCCGGCCCGCTGCGGTCCGAACTGCGCACGGTCGCAGCACAGGCGTACACCCTCGCCGGGCGGCTGGCGTTCGAGACCGGGGATGACCAGGCGTCCCGCGCGCTCTACGCGGCCGCCACCGACGCGGCAGGGAAACTCGGCGTCCCTTGGCGCCGGGCAGTCGTTCACATGAGCCACGCCCTGGTCACCCTGTACTCGGCACCAGGCATCGAAGCGGCCCGTGAGCTGGTCGACGCCGCAGTACGCGATGCCCGTACCGGCGACAGCGTCCGTGTCCGGGCCCGAGCACATGCGCTACAGGCCGAGATCGCCGCCCGGTCGGGCGCCGAGCGGCACGCGCAGACGGCATTGTCGCTCGCCTGGTACGACCTCGACCGCGACCTGGACGGCGATCCGGCACCAACGAGTTTCACCGCCGATCACCTACGCGGCTTCGAGGGCCTGTGCGAGCTGTACGTAGGAGATGCGGCGGTCGCGCACGATGTCTTCGCCGACAGCGCGGAGGCCCTGGACAGGCCACGTGAGCGGGTACAACGGGCCATCGTCTCAACCGACCAGGCCCTGGCCTGCATCCGCCTCGGTGCGCCGGAAAGGGCAGCGGACCTCCTGCACGCCTGCGTTGATTCGGCAGCCAGCACCGGCGGGCGTGTACCTGCGCTACGGCTGCGCCAGGCGCGTAAGGAACTGCGTCCGTGGCGGCGCGAGGGTTTCGTTGCCGATCTAGATGATCACCTCATCGACGTAAGCGCTCGCGCAGCACACCGGTGAACGAGGGGGCGTGCCGCGACCCCGGCGGTTCGAGGCACGTGACGGCGACACGCCGGCCGGGCGACGCGTCGCGCGCCCGCCACACCTGGCCCATTCCCCCGCGTTCCGATCCTGTCCAGGGTCGGTACCGGCCCCCGCATCATGCTGCCTCACGGACACGATACTTCTCGTTTCTTATTGGAGTAAGACATGCGCATTCTCGTCTCCGGAGCCGGCATAGCCGGCCTCGCCGCCGGTATCAACCTCGGCGTCACCGGCAACGACGTCACCATCGTCGAACGCGCCAACCATCTGCGGGTCAACGGCTCACCCATCGACGTGCGTGGCGACGCCCTCGACGCCGCCCGCTCGATGAACGTCCTCGACCAGATCCACGCCCGCCGGGTCACCATGACCGAGCGGTCCCAATTCATCGACGCCGACGGCACCGTGCTTGCTGAACTTCCCGTCAGCGAGATAGGCGACTCCGAAGACGACATCGAAATTCCCCGCGAAGACCTTGCGCACGTCCTGCACGGGGCGCTGCCCACCACGACCTCGCTGGTCTTCGGGGAATCCATTGCCCACCTCCACGACGACGGTGCCGGCGTCGATGTCGCGTTCGCCTCCGGCAGGCAGGACCGCTTCGACCTGGTCGTCGGAGCCGACGGAATGCACTCGCTGACCCGCCGGCTCACGTTCGGGCCCGAGGGCGACTACCTGAGACACCTCGGCTTCTACGTCGCCCTCACCGGCCTGCCCGCGCAGCGGGGCGGCGACCGGGAGAGCTCGTTCCTCAACTGGCCCGGTCACATGATCGGCATCGCCCGTTACCACGACACCGCGCTCGGCGTCCTGAGCTTCCGCTCCGACTGGATCGACTACGACTACCGCGACCTCGACGCCCAACGGCGGATCCTGCTCGAGGTGTTCGCCGGCCACGACGAATGGCGGGTTCCCGAGATCCTCGACGCCGTACGCAGTGATCCAGAACTGTATTTCGACTCCGTCAGCCAGATTCACATGCCGACCTGGCACAAGGGCCGGGTCGTCCTGGTCGGCGACGCCGCGCACTGCGCCTCCAACCTGTCCGGCCGCGGCGCATCCCTGGCCATCACCGGCACCTGGCTACTGGCCCAGGCGCTGCACAAGCATCAAGGAGACCTGGAAACGGCCTTCGACGAGTACGAGTCCAACCAGCGTCCGTACGCCACACGTGCCCAGGACAGCGCCGGACCCGGCGGCGACCTCATCATGCCCGCTACTCAGCAGGCGCTGGACGCCCGTAACGAACGACTTCGTGCACTGCCCAGAGGCTGAGCCGTCGCACCCGTCCACGGCTCGCCGAGCAGCCACCGGCTGGGCTGGTCCGACTGGCGACGCCGCCATCAAGCGCGAGCCCGGACCAGCCACTACCGGCGGCACGGCCCCATGAAGATCATGCCCTACAGCTGGAGCATCAGGCGACGTGCAACTATGCACGACGCCCGGCGGCGTACTGATCTCCATGCGTCCCGCGGTAGTCAATGACTTGCGTGGGCAACGTTACGGTTTTCGGGGAAAACTCCTCCCCGTCGATACGCCTGAAGAGCAATTTGGCACCGATCATACCGAGAACCCTACTGTCATAAACAATGCAACTTACTGGGCGCGGCATGAGGCGAGCATGAGGAATGTCGTCGAACCCCAGGAGGGCGTGATCGTATCCCCCGTCCCAAAGAAGCTCCAGGACACCTACTGCAAGGCGATTATTGCCGCAGAAAAAAGCAGTGGGCGCGGGCCGTGACTGGATCAGCTCCGCAGCCGCGGCCGCAGCTTCCGCCGGATTTGAAACTGACGTCCGGATGAGGTCACTGTCGAGACTCATTCCAGCCTCAGCAAATGCCGCCTGCGCACCCGCCAACCGCTCACTCATCGTCTGCTGCGACAACTTGTCCAGGATGATCCCTATCTTGCTGTGGCCACTTGCGATGAGTCTCGCAACCCCACTCTTACTGCCACCGTAGTTGTCAATCAGCACGCTGTCCGCCTCGAGCCCGCTCGGAGCTCGATCAACGAAGACCATCGGCACGCCGTGATCGATCTCCTGTCGCAATGAGGCATGGTCGCCCCCGCTTGGGACGATGAGCAGCCCGTCGACGCGGCGCCGGCACAGGTCGTCGATAACAGCCAGTTCGGCGTCCGAGTTCTCGCCGGTGTGTGCGGTGATGACCCGGGTCTTCCTGTCCTCCGCCACACTGGTCGCACCGGCGACGATCGTCGCGTACATGGCGTTGCTCACGTCTTTGACCAGGACACCAATCGTTCCGGTGGCGCGCCCGGCCCTCAGGCTCGCTGCCACCTGATTCGGCCGGTACCCCAAACGTTCACTTGCCTCCCGGACGCGCCCAGCAAGAACGTCGTCGACGGTGGCGACGTTATTGATCACTCGCGAAACGGTCTTCACACTTACGCCGGCCAGACGGGCTACATCAGTCATGGTCGGCCGACGCCCTGCTGGCTCAGTTGACGGATTCCTCATGAACGCCCTTCTGACTCCGACTCGTTGGACGAGCTGCTCCCTGCTGGTCAGCACGCAACAGCATCTCAAGCACTCCGCCCCCTGCTGCCCAGTCTAGACAACGTAGTCGAGCCCATGAGACACGACTGAGCCAACGTTGTCTCACACATAGGGCCTGGTGAGAGGCGGTATGTCAACTCGGGACGTACCGAGTCTGGACAACGTGATCCCGCCCGCGTTACGTTCATCGAGTCAACGTTGTCTCGCGTTGGACAGACGCTCCGCTGCCGTCGTGGGCGAGGCCCTCAGCACAGAGTGATCCTCGCGTCCGGCTCACTCGCCCACTCGCAGTTCTCAGCGTCCCCGAAGCACGATCTCTAACCGAGCCCCCACGTCGCGCGAATCATCTGAATCGCTCACACGCATGGGGGAATCCCCTCATCGAAGGACCGCTATGGCGAACATCATCACGGATCACGAAGGCACGCCAGTACAGCACGCACGTGCGACAGTCAATGGAGTGCGACTGCACTACTACACGGCCGGTCAGGGCGAGCCGGTTTTCCTTCTCCACGGCGTGCCCAAGACCTCCTACTACTGGCGGCGTGTACTCCCTCACCTCACGTCGCACTACAAGGTCATTGTTCCCGACCTCCGTGGTCTCGGAGATTCCGAGAAGCCTCGCGATGGATACGATTCCATCACCATGGCTGAGGACATCGCCCAGCTCGCCGACCACCTCGGCCATGGCAGTTACGATCTCGTCGGAGAAGACTGGGGGGCAGTGACGGCCTACCATGTCGCATCCCAGTATCGTGACAAGGTCCGGCGTCTGGCCTTCATTGATGCCGGCATACCTGGATATGGCCTTGAAGCCAAGTCGTTCCTCACGAAGGAGAACTACGCTTCACGCAATTGGCATTGGCACGTCAACTTTTACGCGGTTCGCGACTACCCGGAAATGCTCATCACGGGCCGCGAACGAATCTACTTCGACTACTTCTTCCGTCACGAGGCAGACAACCCTCAGGCGGTCAGCCAAGACGCAATCGAAGAATACATCCGCGCCTATTCCGCACCAGGTGGCATCCGCGCCATGTGCGAAATTTATCGGGCATCGATCGAAGATGCCGAGCTGAACTACGCGGCCGAGAAGAACCCGATCACCATCCCCGTGCTTGCGATTGGCGCGGAAAAGTTCCACGGGCCGTACGTCGAGGAACAGATGAAGAAGCTGGCGACGAATGTAACGGGCCTTATTCTGCCGGCGGGCCATCAGCTCGCCGAAGAAATACCGGATCAGCTCGCCCACTCCTTGCTCGAATTCCTTCAGGCTACCTGAGCGTTGTCCTGTCAATGATCTACAGCATGGCAGGTGACCTGCTCGTTTTCCGTCACCCGGCCAGGGTGAGGTTGTGCAGACGTGCTCGTCGATGATCCAGTCGGCGGCCGACCTGGACACCACGAACAGCGGGGCACGTTGGCTCCAGGGCCGGCCCTTGCGCACCGGGTCCGCACCCGCACGCCGCAGAGCGCTGATCAGCTTGCCGAACCGGCACTGGCCAGCCCGGCGAACGGGGCTATCCAGGAAGGCTCCGACGCTGTGCTCACACCGGACACGGGAAGCTCATCTCACCCATGACCAGCAGTTACGGGACAGCCCTTTAGGCTAACCGAGGAGGAAACGTGAAGAAGAGTGTTCCAATCTCGGCAGCGATGGCTACTATTCTTCTAGTCATTAGCGGTTGCGCCAGCGGTGCCCAGACCGCCCTGCCTGGAAGTGCGAATATCCAGTTCAGAGCCAAGCACCCTGTAACCATCGGATACTCGGTATTCGACTTGCAGGATCCTTACTTCCAGACCTATGCAGCGGGAATCAAGGAAGAAGCGGCCAGGAGACACGTCAGGGCAATTATCGCTGACGCGAAGAGTTCGCAACTGGAACAAGTTTCCAACAGTGCGAGCCTCATAAGCCGTCGTATCTCGGCCTTGATCGTGTCGCCTGTCCAGCCGGCCGCCCTTCCGGCCACCATCAATCAAGCCCATCGGCAAAAGATCCCTGTAATTATCGGTGACGTCGGCGCTCAAGGCGATTACGACGCTTATATCCTGTCGGACAATCGGGATGGCGGCAAACAGGCAGCCGAGTACATGAAGAGGGCCTTTTCCGGAAGGCCGGGCCAACACAAGATCGGGATCGTCGACCTTGCGCCTGGCGTGGTTGTCGGCAAGGAGCGCAGTGAAGGCTTCAAGGAAGAACTGGCCCGTGATCCGCACTTCCGTGTCGTAGCAAGCCTGCCGGGCCAGACCGTTGACACTGCCTACAAGGCAACTCAGGACATGCTCTCAGCCCATCCTGATCTTGATGGCATCTACGCGATGAACAGCAACAACGTGCAAGGGGCGGCACGTGCCATCCAAGCCTCAGGAAAAGGCAAGGATTTCAAGCTGGTCGGTTTCAATGGCGACCCGGTAGAGATGAACCTCATCCGGGAGGGAACAGAGACGGCCACGGTCGCTCAGGATCCCTACGCTCAGGGGAAGCTGGCAGTAGAGACTGCGTTGCGGCTTCTCGAGGGCAAGTCTCCGAACTACGACGAGCCGGCGACGAAGACCTTGAGAGTTCCTATTCGGGTAGTCGACTCAACGAACCTGGACGCATACCTAAGGTCCCGTCAGCACTCGAAATAGGGCGCACCTCGCGTCGGACGAAACGGCCCCAGGAAAGGACTCAAAGATGAGTGACAAGCCACCGGTGCTAGAGGCGATAGGCATCAGCCGCTCCTATCCTGGGGTTCGGGCGCTCCGTGGCGTGGACCTGGCTCTCCACCCTGGTGAAGTAAAGGCCCTGGTCGGCGAGAACGGAGCTGGCAAGAGCACTCTGATTCGGATATTTGGGGGGATCGAGCAGCCGTCGTCCGGGATCGTGCGACTGCACGGAACCGAGACGGTCCTGCACAATGCTCAACAGTCACACAGTGCGGGAATCAGTATCGTCAGCCAGGAGTTCCGGCTGGTTCCCCAACTCACCGTAACGGAGAACATTTTCCTGGGCCATGAGGTAACTCGGCTCGGGTTGATCCGTCCCAAGGAGGCCAAGCGTCGGGCAGTGGAGCTGCTGGCCGAGCTTGATCTCGAGCTGGATCCTTCTCAGACCGTCGGTACACTCAGCATCGGCGACCAGCAGATGGTCGAAATTGTGCGGGCTCTGTCACGAAAGTTCGACGTCCTGATTATGGACGAACCAACGGCGGCACTCTCGGGTGACGAAGTAAACAGGCTGCTGGCCCTTGTGCGGCGTCTGCGCAATCGAGGAAAAGCCGTGCTCTACGTATCGCACCGTCTCGATGAGGTGTTCGATGTTTCCGATGGCATCGCTGTTTTTCGAGACGGGTGCAAAGTGGCAGATCTCCCTGTATCGCAGCTGAGTGAGAAGCGCCTGGTCGAATTGATGCTCGGTCGCGAGTTTCAGCCGCACATGTCTCAGCCCGTGTCCAGGAGGGCTGCTGCAGACGACCGGCCCATCCGACTGCAGGTGAAGGGTCTGACGTGTCCGCGGCTGCATGAGCCGGTTTCCTTCAGCGCGCGGAGAGGTGAGATCCTCGGGCTTTCCGGTCCCGTCGGATGCGGCCGGACAGAAATCATGCAAAGTGTTTTCGGTATGCTCCCGAGCCGAGGTGAAATTACGCTCGACGGCGAACCTGTGAGCAACAGCTCGCCGGCTTCAGTAATTTCCTCTGGAATCTTCCTCCTGAGCGAGGACCGTAAGTCGGAGGGCATTCTTCCACACCTCAACGTGCTGGAGAATATGGTGATCTCGGCGAGCCAAAGGAAGCGTGAGAGGGTTGCCAAGTGGGTTCCCTCGCCGCAGGCGGAAACGCGGACGTACACACGGCTCAAGCAGGATCTCAAAATCCGCGTCGACCGTGCCCAGCAGCTGATCGGGAATCTCAGCGGCGGAAATCAGCAAAAGGTTCTGCTGGGGCGTGCCATGCTCGCGGATTGTGGCGTGCTGTTGCTCAACGAGCCAACTCGCGGTGTCGACATCGGCGCAAAGGAGGAGATCTATCATCTGATCAAGAAGTTGGCGCGCGCTGGCGTCACTGTCCTGGTCAGCACATCGGACACATCCGAGTTGGTGGCGCTTGCCGACCGTTGCCTGGTATTGCGGGCCGGACGGGTGATGGCGGAACTGACCGGCGCAGACATCGATGAGAAGTCCATTTTGGCCGCCGCACTCCGAACGAAGAGTGAGGAGGCAGCATCATGACCAATAGTGTGATTAAGCGGGTGGCCCCTCGATGGGCGAGCCCGACTGGTGGCCGCTGGTCCGTCTCATCCGCTTTCGGTGCCTGGAAGCTGATCGAGGACTACGGCGTCTTTGTGCCGTTCCTGCTGGCGATGGTCGCAGGGACGCTGCTCGTGCCGAATTTCACGTCCCCCAGCAATGTCACTAACGTGCTCATCAACGGATCGATCATTGCGGTGATCGGGTTTGGTATGACGTTTGTGATCGCGCTGAGGGGCCTCGATCTTTCGGTCGGCTCCGCTCAGGGATTGTGTGCCTGCGTGACCGCTATTTTCATTTCCACGGCCGGACTCGGTTTCGGGGTACTGGCTGGGATCATTGCGGGTGCTTTCATCGGCCTCGTCAACGGTGCACTCATCGCCTACCTGCGGGTACCTGCATTCGTTGCGACGCTTGGCACCATGGGTATTGTTCGTGGCGCGGCCCTTTTGGCCACGGACGGCGGTACGGTCGACGGCGTGAATCGCGCTCTGGGGCGCGTAACCTCAGCGCGGCTCGTTGGCTTGCCGATTCCATTTTTCATCGCCATAGTCCTGCTGGGCCTCGCATATCTGGTGTTCCACTACACAGCCTTTGGGCGGCACATATGTGCCGTCGGAGGAGGTCCAGAAGCGGCCCGTGACAGCGGTATCAATGTCCAGCGCGTCACTTTGATGACGTTCACGCTATCGGGTTTTACGGCGGGCATGGGCGGTGTGCTGCTGACGAGCCAACTCGGCCTCGTCAACGGAAGCCTCGGCAGCGGAGTCGAACTGCAGGTTATCGCGGTAGTGGTTCTGGGCGGCACCAGCCTCACCGGTGGGACTGGAAATGTGGTGGGGACACTGGCAGCCGCGCTACTGCTCGCGATGATTTCTTCCGCGCTTAACCTCCTCAACATTCCTTCGTATTACCAGTACCTCGCGGTTGGCGTGCTGCTCATCTTTGCGCTCTCCCTCGACAGCATCCGTCGGGTTTTCCTTCGCCAAATGATAGTGGGAGGTTGAGATGACCAACCAGCTGCAGAGTGCTGTGGAGGACGGTCCATCGAAGGCTGACGTGAGGGAACGACGGTCGTACCTTCTTTCCTTCATGACGGGTTACTACCTGCAAGTAACGACCGCGGTCGTGATCGTTGGACTATCCGTCTTCGTGCCGGACTTCGGAAATAGGGCCAACCTGCAGAACATAGCCACGCAGGCTTCGTTCGCGGGCTTGGTGGCCTGCGGAATGACGCTTCTCATCACGGCGGGGCTTTTCGACCTCTCGGTCGCCGGCATTATAGCGGTTGTCGGTGTCGTAACGGCTAAGGTACTGCCGGCGACAACGATCGGCATGGCGTTGCTACTAGCAATTGCGGTCGGCATATTGCTCGGGCTGACGAATGGTGTAGTAGTGACCAAGCTCAGAATACCTCCGTTCATTTCCACATTCGGTATGCTGAATATCTATCTGGCCGTCGCGTTCATTGCGACTGGCGGGCAGGTGATCCCCATCAATTCCTACTATTTTCAGCAGTTGGGTACGGCGACGGTGGCGGGAGTGCCTCTGGTGTTCATTGCCTTCTTCGTGGTCGCGGCCGCGTCATACTGCCTTCTGTACCGGACCTACTTCGGCCGACGCCTACGTGCGATCGGCAGCAGTGAGCCGGCCGCGCGCATGGCGGGGATTCCTGTGGACCGCGTAAAGATCCTGGCATTTGGCCTCACTGGGCTGTTCACCGCTATCGCCGCGATCGGGCTATCCGCGTTGCTGTCCTCCTCCGGCGGGACCATGGCCAAGGACATGGAACTGAACGCGATAGCGATCACTGTTGTCGGTGGGACTGCCCTTCGAGGCGGGCGGGGGACGCTGCTGGGGACTTTCACGGCAGCGATATTCATCACGGTGATCGCGAATGCCCTGAACCTCCTGGACGTGAGTTCCTATGTGCAGAATATCGTCACGGGACTCATTCTCATTGCCGCGCTAATCGTCGGCAGTGTGCGCAAGGACGTCGTCCGTGGCGCAGGGTGAAGGCCATCGTCGACGGTGCTGAGGAAGGAGGCCCCCGCCGGCCTCGACGTCCACCTGATCTGCGAGCGGCCCAGGATGCGACGGGTGGCGGACGGATCCGCCTGGGGAAATGAGCGGCGGGATCCCCCTGGTACGCGGTACGGTGCGCCGATGTCAGAGATCAGGACGTTCCAGGTCACCTTCGACTGCGCGGAACCCGAGCGCCTCGCCCGCTTCTGGTGCGAGGTGCTGGGCTACGTCGTACCGCCACCACCCGCGGGGTTCGCCACCTGGGACGATTTCAAGCGTTCCCAGTCGCCTGAGGAGCGGGATGCATGGTTCGCCTGCGTCGACCCCTCGGGTGTGGGGCCGCGACTGTACTTCCAGCGCGTCCCCGAGGGCAAGGCCGTCAAGAACCGGGTGCATCTCGATGTGCGGGTCGGCACGGGACTCGTGGGTGAGGAACGCCTCGCCGCACTCGAGGCCGAATGCAAACGGCTGATCCCGCTCGGCGCGGTCCACGTGCAAACGCTGTACGACGGCAACGACTCGTGCATCCCGATGCTGGACATCGAGGGCAACGAGTTCTGCATCGACTGAACACCCTGTGAGGCGGGGAGGCAGGGAGCCACCTCCCTTGGGCCTCCCTGGTCTCGTATAGGGCGGGAGTTACCCCGCGAGGGCGAGGTTGTACAGCCGGGCGATGCCGAGCATGGCGGTGTGAACGCCGTCGCCTTTCAGGCGGCAGTCACGAAGGATCTTCCATGCCTTCATCCGCGCGAAGACATGCTCGACGCGGGCCCGGACCTTGGTGGGAGGTGTTGTGCTCCTCTTTCCAAGCTGGCAGTTCGGTCTGGCCGCGTTCACGGCAGTGCGGAATGAGCAGGCCGGTGCCCCGATAGCCACCGTCCGCGATGACCATGGCCCGGCCGACAGCGGCCTTCAGTTGGTCGAACTGACGTCGACTCAGCCCGGTGAATGGAGCTATCCAGGAGGGCTCTGACGCCGTGATCACACCAGACACGTCAAGAGCATCTCATCCGTGATCAGCAGTTACGGGACAGCCCTTAGCTAGCCCGGAGCACCCGGTGCTCCGGCGCCGCCGGGGGTGCCTGGAGAGCCTGGCGCAACAGAGGCTCCTGGTGCGCCTATGGCCGCGTTCCGGCGAAGCTTGTAGGGCGAGGGGCGGCTGCCGGGGCCGAGCCGCTCGACCGCCCGCAGGATGTGCTTGGGCGGCAACTGCCAGCGGACCCGGGGCGGGACGCAGCGCAGCGCCCTGCCCATCGCCCTCAGCCGGCGGGTGACCACTTGGGGCGGGGGCGCGGGGCGGCCGTACAGTGCATGGGCGTACGGGGGCAGGGATCCGTAGGCGAGCGCGGCGAAGCGCCCCCAGATCACCTCGCGCGCCGGGACGAGCAGGGCATGGACCGGGGGCCGTCGCAGAAAGGCGTCCACCTCGCGGGCCTCGGGGGTGGCGGCGAGTTCGGGGCGCACCTTCTCGAAGTACGCGGCGAGCGCGGCGGTGTCGGCCGGTACGTCGGCGGGGTCGAGGCCGACCAGCCGGGCGGACACCACGTTCTCGGCGACGTAGGCGTCCGCCTGGGCGTCGGTGAGCGGATAGCCGGAGCGCCGCATCACCTGGAGGTAGGAGTCGATCTCGGCGCAGTGCACCCACAGCAGCAGCTCGGGCTCGTCGACGCCGTGCCGCAGGCCGGTGGCGGGGTCGGTCAGGGAGAGCCTGCGGTGGATGCCCCGGACCTTCGCGCCGGCCCGCTCGGCCGCCTCGGTGGTGCCGTAGGTGATGGTGGCGACGAACCGCGCGGTGCGCAGCAGCCGGCCCCAGGCGTCCTGACGGAAGTCGGAGTTCTGGGTGACGCCGCGCACCGCGAGCGGATGCAGGGCCTGGAGGTACAGGGCGCGCACCCCCGCGATCCACATCACCGGGTCGCCGTGCATCTGCCAGGTGACCGACCGGGGGCCGTAGAGCCCCGGGTCGGCGTCCGGTCCGCCCTGTCCTACGGCCGCCGCCATGGCCACCACCTCCCGGTGGCCAGCGTAGGCCCGTCGCACGGCTCAGCGGCGCACCCGGGGCATCCCCAGGCCGATCCAGGAGATGATCTCCCGCTGGATCTCGTTGTTGCCGCCGCCGAAGGTGAAGACGACGCTGCTGCGGTAGCCGCGTTCCAGCTCACCGTGGAGGACCTCGCCCGCGGAGCCCTCCTTGAGCGGACCGGCGGCGCCGACGATCTCCATCAGCCAGGCGTAGGCGTCCCGGCGCGCCTCGGAGCCGTAGACCTTGACCGCCGAGGCGTCCTGCGGGGTCAGGGTGTCGCGCTGGAGGGCGTCCACCATCTGCCAGTTGAGCAGCTTCATGGCGTCCAGCCGGGCGTGGGTCCGGGCCAGCCGGCCGCGCACCCAGCCGAGGTCGATCACCCGGCGGCCGTCGGGGAGCTTGGTGTCGGCGGCCCACTGGCGGACGCCGCGCAGGGCGCGGATGGCCATGGTCCCGTGGGCGGCGAGGGTGACCCGTTCGTAGTTGAGCTGGGTGGTGATCATGCGCCAGCCCTCGTTCTCGGCGCCGACGCGGCGGGTGACCGGGACGCGGACGTTCTCGTAGTAGCTGGCGGTGGTGTCGTGGGAGGCGAGCGTTTTGATGAGGGTGGAGGAGTAGCCGGGGTCGTCGGTCGGGACCAGCAGGATGCTGATGCCCTTGTGGGGTGTGGCGCCCGGATCGGTGCGGACCGCGAGCCAGACCCAGTCGGCGGTGTCGCCGTTGGTGGTCCAGGTCTTCTGGCCGTTGACGACGTAGGTGTCGCCGTCCCGCACGGCGCGGGTCCGGAGGGAGGCGAGGTCGGTACCGGCGTCGGGTTCGCTGTAGCCGATCGCGAAGTCGATCTCGCCGGAGAGGATTCTGGGCAGGAAGTACTCCTTCTGCTCGTCGGTGCCGAACCGCATGATCGTGGGCCCGACCGTGTTGAGCGCCATCAGCGGCAGCGGCACCCCGGCCTGGGCCGCCTCGTCGAAGAAGATGAACTGCTCGACCGGGCCGAGTCCGCGCCCGCCGTACTCCTGGGGCCAGCCCACGCCCAGCCAGCCGTCGCCGCCGAGGCGGCGGATGGTCTCGCGGTAGAACCGCTTCTGCCCGGCGGAGTCGGTGTAGCGGGCGTAGGCGTCGTCGGGGACCAGCTCGGCGAAGTACGCGCGCAGCTCATCGCGTAACCGCCGCTGATCAGGGGTGTATTCGAGGTCCACGGCCCCTCCTGGAGTCTCGCGTGCGCCGTGACGGCGGTCTGGGAGCGTCCTGGGATCGAGGGGCACGGTAGAACGTGTTCCAACAATACGGAAGGGGCGTGGACCGGTCCGGCGGGCCCGGTCCACGACCCTTGCCTCAGCCCTCCGCCCGGGGCGGGCCGCCGTCGGCGCTCGGGCCACCGTCGGCGCCGGGGCCGCCGTCGGCGCTCGGGCCACCGTCGGCGCTCGGGCCGCCATCGGCGCCGGGGCTGTCGTCGACGCTCGGACCGTCGTCGACGCCGGGGCCGTCGTCGACGCCGGGCCGTACGACCGTGACCGGTCGCCCCGGACGCCAGGTCCGCACCACCATCGCCCCGTCCTCCTTGGCGATGTGCACCACCTCGGTCACCTCGGCGCGGAAGAGGTGGAAGGGCTCGGGCGGCCGGAACTCCGCGGCGAAGCGGGCGACCGCCCCGGGGTCGGTCACCTCCACCGCCCGGCCGCTCACCCGCACGTCCCCCTCGGTGAGCCCCTCGCCCGGACCGGGGTTGGCCTGCACCGAGAACCGCGGATCGCGGCGCAGGTCCAGCGCCTTGCGCGAGTCCGGCATCATGCCCAGCCACAACTCGCCCGACAGGAAGTTCACCTCGAGCGGGGTCACCCGCGGGGAGCCGTCCTGGCGCAGGGTGGCCAGCACATGGTGGCGGTAGCGCCGGAAGCGGTCCTGGGCATAGCGGGCGAAGGCGGGCTCGGCCGCCTGGAATCCGGCCCAGCTGGTCGTCGGGTAGGTCGTCGTCATGGCGCCCATGCTCCCGCCGTTACCGGACACCCCCTGTCGGGGTTTCCCGTCCTCCCACTCCCGCGCCTGGTCCGGCGGCCGGTACGCGTTCCACTCGGTACCGGCCAGCGGATAGGCGACCCAGGTGCGGGCGTAGGACGGCGGCCGGGCCCGGCCGCGCGGCAGCAGCAGCGCGGTGGGTTCCCGGGCGGCCCGCCGCAGCAGCGCCGGCAGCGCGGTGGACCGGTTGTTCCCGCTGGTCTGGGCGGAGGAGCAGCCCGCGTGGTAGGCGATGGGCAGGGCCCGGTCGCCGGTCACCAGACAGGGCGGCCGCAGCCCCAGCCGCTGCAGCCCCTGTGCGGCGGCGCGATAACGCCCGGTGGTGGCCTCGGACTGCTGCGCGGCGTGGCCCAGGACGACGAACTGGCTCCCGAGATGGGCCGTGACGACCACTGCGAGGGCGACCGCCAGGTGCCGCGGTGAGCGCGCGGCCCGTACGGCGCGCGGCGCCAGCCCGGCGACCGGCAGCGCCAGCAGCGCGTAGGAGGGCATCAGGAACCGTGGTGCGGAGTAGTCGATGAGCAGCAGGTACGGCAGGGCGAGGGCGGCCGCGCAGACGACCGGCAGCACGGTCAGCGGTACGGCGGGGGGCCGGACGCCCGGACGGCCCAGCCCCACGCGCGTCCGCCGCAGCTCATGGCGGTCGCGCAGGGCGGCGTGTACGGCGAGGAGGGTCAGCACCGGCAGCGCCAGCCACCACACGGTCAGCTCCGGGTGGCGCAGCGGCACCTCGCAGGGGCGGCACAGCTGGGGGCCGTTGAGGCTGCGCAGCGCGGCCCCGACGCCGAAGTGGAGGCCCATGCCGCCCTCGACGTCGCTGGAGACGCCCAGCCGCTCCGTGATACCGCCGAACCGGTCGTACGCCTCGCCGATCCACTGGGCCGCGCCGAGCAGCGCCCCGCCGACCAGCGCGGGCAGGGCGGGCCGCCAGGCGCGCACCCCGATCGCGCCGATCAGCAGCGGCAGCGCGAGCCATCCCCCGTCGGGGGTGCGCACCAGGGTGACGCCCGCGAGGACGGCCGCCAGCCACCAGCGGGCCCGGGGGTCGCCGGGGACACGGAGGAACCATCCGACGGCGGCGACCGCGCCGATCGCCACCCAGAGGTTGGGCATCACCGCGGGCCCGCTGATCTGAGTGATCCACAGCCCGGAGAACAGCAGCGCGCCCAGGGCGACCTGACCGACGGGCAGCAGCCGGGTCCAGACCCGGAAGGCGCCGTAGAGTGCGCCCGCGGACAGCAGCATGAGCAGGACCCGCAGCACCCGGATGGAGTCGGTCGCGGCCACCACGGGCGCGACCAGGAGGCTGATGCCGCGCGAGCGGGGTGCGCTGAAGTACGCGGACGGGGTGCGCGGATCGACCTGGGAGACGTACACGGACTCGTCCCAGCCGAGCGCGTGCCCGGTGTGCGGGATCACCACGGCGAGCTGGACCACGGCGTACCCGATGGCCACCAGACCGAGCCAGGGGGGCGGGCGGCGGGACCGCCGCGGCTGGTGGGGCTGGGAGCGCGAGGGCAGGACGGCGGCCGCCGGTGCGGCAGTATTCTCCATGCGCGCACCATATGATACCTATGTACCTTTTTCGTTCTATGAGGCCATTCGGCTCAGCGGCCCAGGGGTGCCGCGGCCGTGACGGATCCGTAGGCTGTGGCAGGCGGTGCACAGCCCCCATCCGGCGGAGGACGGACACAGCCATGAAGATGCTCATCAACGTCCCCGAGACCGTGGTCGCCGACGCGCTGCGCGGACTGGCGGCCTCGCACCCCGAGCTGATCGTCGACGTCGAGAACCGGGTGATCGTCCGGCGCGACGCACCGGTCGAGGGCAAGGTGGCGCTGGTCTCCGGCGGCGGATCGGGGCACGAGCCGCTGCACGGCGGGTTCGTGGGACGCGGCATGCTCGACGCCGCCTGCCCCGGCGAGGTGTTCACCTCCCCGGTGCCGGACCAGATGGTGCGCGCCGCGGCGGCGGTGGACAGCGGCAAGGGCGTGCTGTTCGTCGTCAAGAACTACACCGGCGATGTGCTCAACTTCGACATGGCCGCCGAACTCGCCGAGGACGAGGGCATCCAGGTCGCCAAGGTCCTGGTCAGCGACGATGTGGCGGTCGACGACAGCCTCTACACGGCGGGCCGGCGCGGCACCGGGGCCACCCTGTTCGTGGAGAAGATCGCGGGCGCCGCGGCCGAGGAGGGCGCGCCGCTGGAGCGGGTGGAGTCGATCGCCCGGCGGGTGAACGACCTCTCGAGCAGCTTCGGTGTCGCGCTCAGCGCCTGCTCCACCCCGGCCAAGGGCGGCCCCACCTTCGACCTGCCCGCCGGGGAGCTGGAACTGGGCGTGGGCATCCACGGCGAGCCGGGGCGCGAGCGGCGGGCGATGATGACCTCCCGCGAGATCGCCGACTACGCGGTGGACGTGGTGGTGGCGGATCTGCGCCCGGACAGTCCGGTGCTGCTGCTGGTCAACGGCGCGGGGGCGACCCCGCAGCTGGAGCTGTACGGCTTCGCCGCCGAGGTGCACCGGGCGCTCGGCGAGCGCCAGGTGGCGGTGGCGCGTACGCTCGTCGGCAACTACGTCACGTCACTGGACATGGCGGGCGCTTCGATCACCCTGTGCCAGGTCGACGAGGACCTTTTGCGGCTGTGGGACGCGCCCGTGCGGACGGTCGGCCTGCGCTGGGGCGACTGAGGCCGGCCGGCCCCCGATACCTACGCTGTCGCCGTTGCCCACCCCTGAGGAGGCGTCTGTGTCCAGCAGTGAACCCGCCGTCGACGACGTGCTCGACACCCCTTTCTTCCTCCGCTGGCTCATCGCCGCGGCCGGCTCCGTGGACCGTGAGGCGGCCCGTCTCACCGATCTGGACTCCGCGATCGGCGACGCCGACCACGGCACCAATATGCAGCGCGGCTTCGCCGCCGTGGCCGAGGCGCTGGAGAAGGAGCCGCCGGGCTCCCCCGGGGCCGCGCTGGTCCTGGCCGGGCGCCAGCTGATCTCCAAGGTGGGCGGCGCCTCCGGACCGCTGTACGGGACGCTGCTGCGGCGCGCCGGCAAGGCGCTCGGCGACGCCGAGCAGGTCACCCCGCGGCAGCTGGCGGACGCGCTGCGGGCCGGGGTGGACGCGGTGGCGCAGCTCGGCGGCGCCACGCCCGGTGACAAGACGATGCTGGACGCGCTGCTCCCCGCCGTGGAGGCGCTGGGCGCGGGCGCCGGGTCGTTCCCGGCCGCGGCCGAGGCCGCCGAGAAGGGCGCGCTGGCCACCGTGCCCATGCAGGCCCGCAAGGGCCGGGCCAGCTATCTGGGTGAGCGCAGCGTCGGCCACCAGGACCCGGGCGCCACCTCGTCGGCGCTGATCATAGCGGCGCTGGCGGAGGCGGCCCGATGACCGACGAGGACGAGCAGAAGCTGGTCGGAATCGTCCTGGTGTCGCACAGCGCGGCGGTGGCGGACTCGGTGGCCGAGCTGGCGAAGCAGCTGTCCGGCGGTGGCGCCGCGCCGGTCCGCGCCGCGGGCGGCACCCCGGACGGCGGATTCGGCACCAGTCCGGAGCTGATCGCCGAGGCGGCCCAGGCGGTCGACCGGGGCGCCGGGGTGGCGGTCCTGGCGGACCTGGGCAGTGCGGTACTGGCCGTCAAGGCGCTGCTGGCCGAGGGCGACGAACTGCCGGAGGGCACCCGATTGGTGGACGCGCCGCTGGTGGAGGGCGCGGTGGCGGCCGTCGTCACCGCCTCCACCGGGGCGGATGTGGATGCGGTGCTCCAGGCGGCCTCGGAGGCGTACGACTACCGCAAGGTCTGAACGGTCCCGGCCGGTGCGGGGCCGCCCGCGCCCGGTGCAGGGCCGTCCGCGCCCGGTGCGGGGCCGCCCACGCCCGGTGCGGGGCCGCCCACGCCCGGTACGGGGCCGCCCACGCCCGGTACGGGGCCGCCCACGCCCGGTGCGGGGCCGTCCGCGCCCGGTGCGGGAGCTCCCGCGCAACGCGCGCTTGCGAACGGGGCGCCGCCACCGAAGGCGGGCCCCGTTCAGACTTCAACGAACTCCCCGCGGCCATATTGCGCACCCGCTTATTTCTCTGATACTCGACGCGTACGGGGCGAGGTGCCCGGTTTCGGACCGCACCGGTCGCGGTGACGGCTTCCCCGCTCCGCGACCGTCAAGTGATAGGCGCATCGGCAGAACGGGCTTCCGAATCCGTCGATCTTGTGTCTAGACTGCCTACATCCGACTGGGGGACCGGCGGCACTCAGGGGGAATAATGGGCGTAATTGAGTGTACCCGCGCACACCTGGCAGCCATCCGACCGATGTTGCCCACGCGGATGCCGCGCCGACCAGGGCCCCATTGCGGCCCGGCCCGGATTCCCTGCGCGGAAATGATCCGACCACGCCGGCCCGACGGCTCCCTGAGCGCCTGATCTCCGCACCCTCCGCAGCGCGTTCGACATATCGACCAGGGCACGGCAACCGCCACACGCGGCTGCTTTCATGGTGCCGTGACCCACCACGCACGGCTGTCGGCCTTTATCCGGCAACACGCACGGCCACCGGTCTTCATCCATACGAGCCAAGGGTTTCCGCGTGCCTTTTTTCGTCTTCTTGATCAGCGGATTTCGACATTTCGACGTGGAGGAGTCAGCCGCATGACCACACCCACGCTCAACCCCGGCCTCCTGGACGCGGATGCTATCCGCACGTCGGTGGACGTCGTACTCGAAGACTTTCTGACGGCGAAGACCCGCACCACCCCGCAGCACCATCTTCCCTGTCTCTCCGGACTGCTCAAGGATTTCCTGTCCGGCGGAAAGCGCATTCGGCCCCTGTTGTGTGTCACCGGCTGGCAGGCCGCCGGCGGCGGAGAGGACACCGAGGCGGTGTTCCGGGTGGCCGCCTGCCTGGAGATGTTCCACGCCTTCGCGCTCATCCACGACGACGTCATGGACGACAGCGACACCCGCCGCGGCCGGCCGACCATCCACCGCACCCTCGCCGCGCTGTGTGCCGACGGCCGCAGCCCCGATCAGATCGAGCGGTTCGGGGTGAGCGGGGCGGTCCTCCTCGGTGATCTCGCCCTCGCCTGGTCGGACGAACTGCTGCACTCGGCCGGTCTGACCCCCGCCCAGTTCGGCTCCGTACTGCCGCTGCTGTCACAGATGCGCACCGAGGTGATGCTGGGCCAGTACCTCGACCTGGCGGCTACCGGGGAGCTGACCGACGACGTCGAGGCCACGCTCACCGTCGTCCGGTACAAGACCGCCAAGTACACCATCGAGCGTCCGCTGCACCTGGGGGCCGCCATCGCGGGCGCCGGACCGGAGGTCATGGAGGCGTTCACCGCCTACGCCCTGCCGCTCGGCGAGGCGTTCCAGCTCCGCGACGACCTGCTGGGCGTGTACGGCGATCCGGAGTCCACCGGCAAGTCCCAGCTGGACGATCTGCGGGCCGGGAAGAACACCACCCTGATCGCGCTCGCCCTGCGCGGCTCGGACAGCGCCCAGGCGGCGCGGCTGCGCAGCCTCATCGGCAATCCGCTGCTGGACGAGAAGGACGCCGCGACCGTCCAGGACATCTTCGCCGCCACCACCGCCCGGCAGGCCGTCGAGCAGATGATCGACGACCGCCGGACGCAGGCCCTGCGGGCCCTCGACAACGCCCCATTCACCGCGGAAGCGGTCGACGCGCTGCAGCGGATCGCCCGCATGGCCACTGTGAGGAACTCATGACGACCGACCTTTCCACGGCCGGGGCCCAGCACACCGGCCGGAACACCGTCCGCCCCCATCTGGAGGAGTGCACCCGCCGCTTCCAGGAGATGTTCGACCGCCATGTCGTCACCCGGCCCACCAAGGTCGAATTGACCGACGCCGAACTGCGCGAGGTCATCGACGACTGCAACACGGCGGTGGCCCCCCTCGGCACAGAGGTTTCCGACAAACGCTGGATCTCCTATATGGGGGTGGTGCTCTGGTCCCAGAGCCCCCGCCATATCAAGGACATGGCGGCGTTCAAGGCCGTCTGCGTCCTGAACTGCGTGACGTTCGTATGGGACGACATGGATCCCGCGCTGCACGATTTCGACCTCTTCCTTCCCCAGTTGCGCAGGATCTGCGAGAAGTACTACCGCCCCGAGGACGCGGAGGTCGCGTACGAGGCCGCACGCGCCTTCGTCACCAGCGATCACATGTTCCGCAACTCGCCGATCAAGGCGGCGCTGTGCACCCGGTCCCCGGAGCAGTATTTCCGTTTCCGGGTCACCGACATCGGAGTGGACTTCTGGATGAAGATGTCCTACCCGATCTACCGCCATCCGGAGTTCACCGAACACGCCAAGACAAGCCTGGCCGCCCGGATGACCACCCGCGGACTCACCATCGTCAACGACTTCTACTCCTATGACCGCGAGGTCTCCCTGGGCCAGATCACCAACTGTTTCCGGCTCTGCGATGTGAGCGACGAGTCGGCGTTCAAGGAGTTCTTCCAGGCCCGGCTCGACGACATGATCGAGGACATCGAGTGCATCAAGGCGTTCGACCCACTGACGCGGGACGTCTTCCTCGATCTGATCTACGGCAACTTCGTCTGGACCATCAGCAACCAGCGCTACCGGACGGCCGTCAACGACGTCAACTCCCGCATCCAGTAAGGGAACGGGGACCGTGACTCCCACGAAGAACTCCGCACCGCCGGAGCGCCCCTGGACCACCGGTACGGCGCCCGGTTCGGTGCCGCTGCTGGGACACACCCTGGCGCTCTGGCGCCGCCCGCTCCAGTTCCTGGCCTCCCTGCCCGCCCACGGCGACCTGGTGGAGGTCAGGCTGGGCCCCAGCCGCGCCTATCTGGTCTGCCACCCCGAACTGGTCCGCCATGTGCTGCTCAACCCCCGCGTGTTCGACAAGGGCGGGGTCTTCGACAAGGCGCGGCAGCTGCTCGGGAACAGCCTCTCGGTCTCCCGGGGCGAGGACCACCGCCACCAGCGGCGGATGATCCAGCCCGCGTTCCACCCCCCGAAGATCGCCGCCTACACCGCCGCCGTGGCCGACGACACCCGCGCCGCGATCGGCTCCTGGCAGCCGGGGCGGACCCTGGACATCAGCGACACCATGCACGCCCTGCTGATGCGGGTCGCGGCGCGGACCCTGTTCTCCACCGGGGTCGGCGAGGCGACGATCGACGAGGCGCGCCACTGTCTGCGCGTCGTCTCACACGGCATCTACAAGCGCACCATGGCGCCCCTGGGCATCATGGAGAAGCTCCCCACCCCGGGCAACCGGCGCTACGACCGGGCCAATGCCCGGCTGCGGCAGATCGTGGACGAGATGATCAGCGACCGCCGGCGGTCCGGCGCCGACCACGGCGATCTGCTCTCCACACTGCTGCGCGCCGAACACCCCGAGACCGGGAAGGGGCTGGACGACGGCGAGGTCCTGGACCAGGTGGTCACCTTCCTGGTCGCCGGGAGCGAGACCACCGCCTCCACCCTCGCCTTCGTCTTCCATCTCCTGGGCACCCACCCGGAGGTGGAGCAGCGGGTGCACGCCGAGATCGACGCGGTCCTCGGGGGCCGCGCCCCCGCCTTCGAGGACCTGCCGTCCCTGGAGTACACCCGCGGGGTCATCACCGAGTCGCTGCGGCTGTATCCGCCGTCCTGGATGGCGATGCGGGTCACGGCGGCCGAGACCGAACTGGGCGGCCGGACCATCCCGGCCGGTACGATGATCCTCTACAGCGCCCAGGCGCTGCACCACCACCCCGGGCTCTTCCCCGACCCCGAACGGTTCGACCCGGAGCGCTGGCTTCCCGACCGCGCCAAGGAGGTGCCGCGCGGGGCACTGCTCCCGTTCGGCGCGGGCAGCCACAAGTGCATCGGGGATGTCCTGGCGCTCACCGAGACCGCCCTCATCGTGGCCACGGTCGCGAGCCGGTGGCGGCTCCGTCCGGTGCCCGGGACGGCCTTGCGCCCCCAGCCGAAGGCGACGCTCGAACCCGGCCCGCTGCCCATGGTGTGCGAGCCACGCTGACGGCGTCCGGTCCGGGGTCCGCCCCGGACCGGACGCCCCGTACCCTCCGTACCCCACCTCGCGAGTGAAGGACATCTTCCGCATGAGGACCGCGCAGCACCCGGCGACGCGCCACTGGCGGCACGCCATCGCCCCCGGCGGGCTTCCGCTGGCCGGCCACGCCCTGCTCATGGGCCGCAAGCCGCTTCAGTTCCTGGCCTCCCTGCCCGCCCACGGCGATCTGGTGGAACTCCGGCTGGGGCCCCGGCCCGCCCACCTGCCCTGTCATCCGGAACTGGTCCAGCAGGTGCTGGTCAACGCGCGGGTCTACGACACCGGCGGACCGGTGAAGGAGAAGGCCAAGCCGATCCTGGGCAACGGTCTGATCACCTCCGGCTGGGCGGACCACCGCCGGCAGCGCCGGCTGGTGCAGCCCGCCTTCCAGGCCGCCCGGATCGCCAGGTACGCCGAGGTGATGGAGCGCGAATGCGAGGCCGCGGCGACGGCGTGGACGGCGGGCCGGCCCGTCGACGTCAGCCATGAGATGCTCGCGCTCACCGCGCGGGTGACGGCCGGGGCGCTCTTCTCGACCGATATGGCGCCGCATGCCGTGGCCGAGATCCAGCACTGCCTGCCGGTCGTCGTGGAGGGCGCCTACCGGCAGGCGATCGACCCCACCGGGCTGCTGGCCAAGCTGCCGACCGCGGCGAACCGGCGCTTCGTCGACGCGCTCACCCGGCTCAACCAGCTCATCGACCGCATGATCGACGACTACAGGGCGTCGGACGACGGCGACCGCGGCGACGTGCTGTCCGCGCTCTTCGCCGCGCAGGACGACGAGACCGGCGGCACGATGTCGGACCAGGAGATCCACGACCAGGTCATGACGCTGCTGCTGGCCGGGATCGAGACCACTGCCTCCGCGCTGACCTGGGCCTGGTTCCTGCTCGGCCGCAACCCCCGGGCCGAGGCCGCGCTGCACGCCGAGGTCGACGAGGTGCTGGGCGGGCGGGCCCCGGTCTACGCCGACGTCCCCCGGCTCGGCCACACCCAGCGGGTGTTCAGCGAGGCGCTGCGGCTCTTCCCGCCCGCGTGGCTCTTCACCCGGACCACCACCGAGGCCACCGAACTCGGCGGGCGGCGGCTGCCTCCGGCGTCGGACGTGCTGATCAGCCCGTACGTGCTGCACCGCGACCCCGGGCTGTTCCCGGACCCGGAGTCCTTCGACCCCGACCGCTGGCTCCCCGAGCGGGCCAAGGACGTGGCACGCGGCTCGTACCTGCCGTTCGGCGGTGGCAGCCGGAAGTGCATCGGCGATGTCTTCGGGATGACGGAGGCGACGCTCGCCCTGGCCGCGATCGCGGGCCGCTGGCGGATGCGCCCGGTTCCGGGGACGAAGATCCGGCCGAGGGCGCGGATGAGCCTCACCGCAGGGCCGCTGCGCATGATTCCGGAACCACGCTGAACGCCGTGCCCCGCGGACCGCGGCGACCGTTCGCCACGGTCCGTCGAGCGGGCCCGGCGAACGCGGTCCGTCGAGCGGGCCCGGCGAACGCGGTCCGTCGAGCGGGCCCGGCGAACGCGGTCCGTCGCACGGGCGCAGGCGGTCCGGCCGGGGGCCCGGGCGCTATGGCCGGGGGCGCCGGGGGCGCAGGCATCGCGGCTGGATGCGCAGGCGCTCCGGCCGAAGGCGCAGGCACCGCGGCCAGGGGCTCGGACATCGCGGCCACGGACTCCGCGCCGAGCGCGGACAGGTCCCGGTGGGCGGTCCGGGCGGTCCCCCTCAGCCCGTTGGCGACATCACGTCCCCCGAGGCCAGAACCGGGGGCCGTTCCCCGATCTTCCGATGATCTCAACACTAACCGGAGAGATTCCCCCGGTTAGTGTTAAGGTTGCGGGCCATGGGCAGCCGTGTGGAGAAAGAGACACCATTGCGCCGGGACGCACGGCGCAATCGCGAGATGCTGATAGCAGCCGCCCGGGAGATCTACTCGGATCAGGGGGTGGACGCCCCGCTCGACGACATCGCCCGTCGGGCCGGAGTCGGCAGCGCCACCCTCTACCGGCGCTTCGCCGGCCGGGCGGAACTCATCGAGGCGGTGTTCGGCGATTCCCTGCGGGACATCCTGCGGGCCGCCGAGGAGGCCCGCTCCGCGCCCGACGCCTGGGCCGGGCTGACGGCCTATCTGGAGCGCATCTTCGGGCTGCTCGCCGCCGACCGGGGCACCAACGACCTGATGACCACCGGCATCCAGGGCGTCCCCTCGCTCGACGCGCTCCGCGCGGAGAACCACAAGACGCTCGACGTCCTGCTGCGCCGCGCCCAGCAGCAGGGCGCCGCCCGGCCGGATGTCACCGCGGAGGACCTGCAGTTCCTGCTGGCCGCGCTCGGCCGCGCGGTCCCCGGCTCGACCGTCGCCGCACCGCTGGCCTGGCGCCGCTATCTGGCCCTGCTGCTCGACGGGCTCCGCCCCGAGGGCTCCCACCCGCTCCCGGCCCCCTCGCTCACCTCCGACCAGCTCGGCGCCGCCATGCTCCAGCTCGGCAAGGTGCGCCGGCCGCGCACGGGGCGGGCCGACTAGCGCGGATCCACGCGGCCCGGCGGCACCCGGCGCGGCTCGCACGGCCCAACGGGAGCCCGAGAACGCCGCGTACGGCCCAACGGGAGCCCCAGAACGCCCCGTACGGCCCAACGGGACCCCGAGAACGCCCCCGTACGGCCCAACAGGAGCCTCCAGGCGGCTCGCACGGCCCAGCCGGTGCCTCGAGGCGTCCCGCACGGCGCTGCGGGCGCCCCGGGGGTATGGGGGCCGCGCGCATAGCCCGCCGCAATACTGTGTTGTCCCACCACATGTGCGCCCGACCAGCGGCTTCCTACCGTGTGCCGACACCTACCCGTCCCCACCGCACACGAGGAAGTGGCGCACATGGCCTCCGCAGGAACCGCTCCCCCACCACCGGCGAACCTCCCCCGCATCGTCGCCGCGAGCCTCATCGGCACCACCATCGAGTGGTACGACTTCTTCCTCTACGGGTCGGCCGCCGCGCTCGTCTTCAACAAGCTCTTCTTCCCCGACTCCGATCCGCTCGTCGGAACGCTGCTGTCGTTCCTGACCTATGCGGTCGGCTTCGCCGCCCGGCCGGTCGGCGCCCTGGCCTTCGGCCACTACGGGGACCGGCTCGGCCGTAAGAAGCTGCTGGTCCTGAGCCTGCTGATGATGGGCGGCGCGACCTGTGCCATCGGGCTGCTGCCCACCCACGCCACGGTCGGCTCGGCAGCGCCCGTACTGCTCACCGCGCTCCGTCTGATCCAGGGTTTCGCGCTCGGCGGCGAATGGGGCGGGGCCGTGCTGCTGGTGTCGGAGCACGGGGACGCGCGGCGGCGGGGGTTCTGGGCGTCCTGGCCGCAGACCGGTGCCCCCGCCGGGCAGTTGCTGGCCACCGGGGTGCTCTCCGCGCTGACCGCCCTGCTCTCGGACGACGCCTTCGAGTCATGGGGGTGGCGGGTGCCGTTCCTGCTCTCGGGTGTGCTGGTGCTGATCGGCTTGTGGATTCGTCTCTCCGTCGATGAGTCGCCGGTGTTCAAGGCGGCGCTGGCGCAGGCCGAGGCCCGTAAGGCGGCCGCGGGCCGGGACGGGGCCGCCGCCGAGAAGATGCCGCTGGTGGCGGTCCTGCGCCACCACTGGCGGGACGTACTGGTCGCCATGGGCGCGCGGATGGCGGAGAACATCAGCTACTACGTGATCACCGCCTTCGTCCTGGTCTACGCGACCTCCGACCATGTGGGCCTCGGCAAGCAGACCGCGCTCAACGCCGTACTGATCGCCTCGGCCGTGCACTTCGCGGTCATCCCCGCCTGGGGCGCGCTGTCGGACCGAATCGGACGCCGCCCGGTGTATCTGCTGGGCGCGGCGGGCGTGGGCGCCTGGGCCTTCCCCTTCTTCCTCCTCATCGACACCGAGGACTTCTCGGCCCTGGTGCTCGCCGTGACGGTCGGGCTGATCTTCCACGGGGCGATGTACGCGCCCCAGGCGGCCTTCTTCTCCGAGATGTTCGCGACCCGGATGCGGTACTCGGGGGCGTCGATCGGCGCGCAGTTCTCGTCGGTCGCGGCCGGCGCGCCCGCCCCGCTGATCGCCACCGCGCTCCTGGCCGACTACGACAGCGCCACGCCGATCGCGCTCTATGTGATCGCGGCGGCCCTGCTCACCCTGGTGGCCGTGGGCGCCGCCAAGGAGACCCGGGACCGCGATCTGGCCTCCGTCGAACCGGCCGCGGCCCCGTCCCCGCCCCCGGCGCCCAAGCCGGCCGGACACCGGGCGCGTTCGGGCTCGGGTCAGTAGGCCACGGCCGAGGCCAGGCGGTGCAACCGCAAGGCGAGCTGGATCTCCAGGGAGCGAGCGGGCGACTGCCAGTCGGGGCCGAGCAGCCACCCCAGCCGGTCGGCCGGTGCCCTGTCGGCGCGGGCGCGCAGCACCGGGCGCTCGTACGCCTCGGCGGGCGCGCCGCGTACGAGCAGTTCCAGGTAGGGGTTCTCCGGCGGGTCGTCGGACATGGGCACAGACATACTCCCGCCGGGCGCGGCGGCGCCAGCCGTAAGGCGGCCCGGTGCCCCCGCGAGGGGGCGACCGGGCAATACGCGGTCCGGTGGCTGAACCAAGGGGCGCTCATGGCCGATTGGCGGAGCCGATCGGCCTTCCTGCCCCGGTGGCTGAACCGATGCGCCCTCATGGTCCGGTGGCTCAGCCATGGTTCCTCCGTGGTCCGCCGGCTGAGCCGATTGCGCCCGTCGCCTTCCGTGCCCCGCCGGCCGCGCCGATCGGCCTCCATCGGCCGGTGGCCGGTCCGGTGGGCCGCTCAGCGGGCGGTCCATCCGCCGTCCATGCCGAGCGAGGCACCGGTGCTGGAGGAGGTGTGCGGACCGCGGAGGTACGCGACGGCCCCGGCGGCCGGGTCGGTGAGGCCCCCGGCGTCCGGATCGACGGCCCGCACCCGGGCCCCGGCGGTGGCCGGCCGCAGCGTACCGGCCCGGCCGACGCCCCCGGCGGCACCCGTGACGAGTGCGGTACGGCCGGACAGACCGAGGCGGCCGGGGCCACCGGAGGGCCGGAGGGCCGGGCCTGGTGTGGTGGACGCGCTCATGAGGGGCCCCTGGGCAGCCGCCGGGCCCGGACCGATGTGGGGGCGCCACATACCTCACTGCGCGACGATGGGTTCGAACCATGCCGGGCCGTCGTCGAGCGCCTGCTTGATCCGGGACAGGGAGAAGTCCTCCATCTCGGGCAGCGCGTCGAGCGGGAACCAGCCCACGTCCAGCGACTCGTCGTCGTTCACCCGCGCCTCGCCGCCGACCGCGCGGCAGCGGAAGCAGATGTCCACGAACTGGCAGGTGTCGTTGTTGGGGTAGGTCACCGGCGCCAGGGTCCGTACGAGCACGATGCGCTCGGGGACGCAGCGCACCGCGGTCTCCTCCTCCACCTCGCGGACCACCGCCGTCCCCGGCTGCTCACCGGGCTCGGGGATGCCGCAGATGATCGTCCAGCGGCCGTTGTCGGCCCGGCGGCCCAGCAGCACCCGCTCCTGGTCGTCGAAGACCACGGCGCTCACGCCCGGCAGATAGAGCAGTTGGTGGCCGATGGAGGCCCTGAGGTCACGGATGAAGTCGGGAGTCGGCATGGGCCGAGGGTATCGGGCGCGGCCGGGAGTGCGTCCGGCGGCCGAACCGCGCCCTCCGCGCCGGGTGTTTCACCTCCGACTCAACGTTTCTGCGACCCATATACACATTCCTTACGACAAGCGCTACCGTTCCGGGTGTCATGGCTCGTGTCCCGGGCGCAAGGCCGCCGGACGCGATGCCCGTCACGACGGGGGGTCGGCGGGATGACGTCATCAGTGGTGGAGCCGGTCGCGCGGAACCACGGCAGACCGGCCGGGGGACGCGGCGGCGCGTCCGATGTCGCGGGGGTCCTGGTCCTGGGCGGCTGTGCCGTCTGGGCCCTGATCGCGGCCCTGGGGCGGCCGGCCCGTCCCGAGGGGGTGCTGCTGGCGGTGCTGGCCGTGGCCGCCGGTTACGCGTGCGGCCGGATCGCCGGATCGCTGCTGCCGGTCGCCTCGGCGGCGGCCGCCGGGCTCGCCGGTTTCGTCCTGGCCTGCACCTCGCCGTACGGACTCACCGGCCACGAGGGGCCGGGCGCGGCCCAGCTCACCCTGGCCACCGGCGCGGTCTGCTGCGCGGCCTGGGCCGCCCCGCGAGCGTTCCGGCCGGCGCTGTGGCTGTCGGCCGCGGCGATCACGCTGACGGCCGTGGTGAGCGGCGCGACGGCGGGCGCGGCGGCCGGTGGCGCCGTCCTGCTGCTGTCGCTCATGGCCGCCCGGCCGCGGCGGCGGCTCCCGGCGCTCGCCGGCTGCGCGCTGGTCGCGGCGGTCGCGGTCGGCGGCACCTGGATGGTGGCCGAGGACGCGGTCCCGGGCGGGCTGCCGTCCACCCTGCGCACCCGTCTCACCGAGCACCGGATCGGGCTGTGGCAGGACGCGGCCCGTATCGGCGCGACGGACCCGGTGCGCGGCGCGGGCCCGGACCGCTTCGGGGAGCTGAGCTCCGCGGTGCCCCAGCCGGCGGGCCTGGAGGCCAAGCCCCATTCGGCGCCGCTTCAGCAGGCGGCCGGTCAGGGACTGCCGGGGGTGGCCCTGCTGGGCGCGGCCTTCGGGTGGCTGCTCCACGCCCTGTGGCGGTCACCGCGCCCCACTCCGGTGGTCCTTACGGCGGGCGCGGCCCTGACGGCCCTGGCCGTCGTGTCCTGTCTGGGCAACGCCCTGAGCTTCTCCCAGATCACCGCGGGAGCGGGCCTCCTCGCCGGGCTGGCGGCCGCCCGCCGCCCGGACGACGGCTCGGGGGCGCTTCCCTGACGCCCGGTACGGCCCCAGGGAGCGCGTCCCCCCGGAAGATGAGCGCGTCCCCCGTCAAGAGGGGGACGCGGAACCGCGGAAAAGGGGAGCGCGGACCGGCTAGACCTGGGACGTGCGCGCCGCGATCAGCCGCAGCCGGTCGCGGATGACCCGGGCCGCCGCCTCCGCGTCGTCCACCGTGACCGTGAAGACGCGGCCGTCCCCGAGGCGCACCACAAGCCCCTCGCCCCGGCGCACCACCACCGCCGTGCCCTTCTCGGGGCGCCAGCGGTAGCCCCAGCCGCCCCACTGGCAGGGGGTGACCTTGTGGGCCACATCGGCGTCGATCACATCGCTGAGCGGGATACGGCGGCGCGGGAGCCCCATATGGCCGCAGCGGACCTCCAGCACCTCGTGGTCGACCCGCACCGCCACATGGACGAAGGCGAGGGTGCCGAAGAGCATCAGCAGCCCGGCGGCGACACAGCCGATGACGGCCATCAGCAGCGGGGCGAGGCCCGAGCCCCAGGGCGAGTCGACGGCGAGGTCGACACCGAGCGCCAGGCACGCGGCGCCCGCCGCGGCCAGCACCCACTGCACACGGTTGTGGGCGCGTCCGGTCCAGACCTCGGGCAGCTGCCCGTGGGCGGTCGGCGTGCCGTGGTCGTGGTGCCTCATGTCTGGCAGCGTACTCACCTTCCGGCACCACGGCAGCGGGGCGGGCGAATACGCTGGTGAGGAGCGTTTCGGTCAGCTCAGCGCACGGGGCGCCGCCGTCAACCGCGCGCCGGCGCGACGGGTGCCAGCAGCACCCCTTCGGCGTAGGTCAGGGCGGTCTCCGGCAGGGTGGCCTCACGCCCGCCGAGGAGGACGGTCAGGCCGCCCGCGGGGACCTCGTCGCCCGGTGGGAAGGGGTCGGCGCCGATCCGGCGCAGGGCCTGTGCGGCGACCGCCCCGGCCGAGCCGTGGAGCGCGATCGGCTGCGTGCCGGGCCGCTGCACGGCGGCGCGGATGCGGTCGGCGACCAGTTCGTAGTGGGTGCAGCCCAGGACCACGGTGGTCACATCGCGCGGGGTGCGGGCCGCCGCGGCGGCCACCGCGGCGTCGATCGCCTCGGCGTCGGCGTGCTGTACCGCGTCCGCGAGCCCCGGACACGGCACCTCGGTCACCTCGACGCCGTCCGCGAAGTCACGGATCAGTCCGCGCTGGTACGGGGAGCCGGTGGTGGCGGGGGTGGCCCAGATGGCGATCGGCCCGCCCCCGGCCGCCGCGGGCTTGATCGCGGGCACGGTGCCGATGACCGGCAGTCCGGGCTCCAGCTCGGCCCGCAGCGCGGGCAGGGCGTGGACGGAGGCGGTGTTGCAGGCGACGATCAACGCGTCGGGACGGTGGTCGGCGGCGGCCCGCGCGCAGCCCAGGGCGCGTTCGGTGACGTCCTCGGGGGTGCGCGGCCCCCACGGCATGGTGGCGGGGTCGGAGGAGAGGACGAGATCGGCGTCCGGTCGCAGTCGGCGCATCGCCGCGGCGGCGGGCAGCAGCCCGATTCCGGAGTCCATGAGCGCGATCTTCACCCGATCACTTTAAGGGATCGGTCCGGTGTGCCCGACGGCCGGGCACACCTTCCGGCAGACTTCGACGGGTGAGCGTGCTGATGTGGATCGCCGCCGGGTCCCTGGCCGCCTGGCTGTGGCTGCTGCTGGGCCAGGGCTTCTTCTGGCGTACGGACGTCCGACTGCCGCGGACCGGCCCACCGGAGCCGTCCGGGCCGCCGGAGCCCGCCGTATGGCCCTCGGTGGCCGTCGTGGTGCCCGCCCGGGACGAGTCCGCCGTGCTTCCGGCGAGCCTGCCCTCGCTGCTCGCCCAGGACTATCCGGGGCCCGCCGAGATCTTCCTGGTCGACGACGGCAGCTCGGACGGCACCGGGAAGCTGGCCCGGGAACTGGCCGACGAGTACGGCGGGCTGCCGCTGACGGTCGCCTCCCCCGGCGAACCCGGTCCGGGCTGGACCGGCAAGCTGTGGGCGGTGCGGCACGGCATGGCGCTCGCCTCGCACCGTCCCGCCACGGACGCCGAGGACGGCGGCGTCGACTACCTGTTGCTGACGGACGCGGACATCGCGCACGAGCCTGACTCCCTGCGGGAGTTGGTGCGCGCGGCCGAGGCGAACGGGCTGGATCTGGTCTCCCAGATGGCGCGGCTGCGGGTGGCGACCTACTGGGAGCGGCTGATCGTGCCCGCGTTCGTCTACTTCTTCGCACAGCTGTACCCCTTCCGGTGGGTCAACCGGCCCGGGGCGCGTACGGCGGCGGCCGCGGGCGGCTGCGTGCTGCTGCGCCGGGAGGCGGCCGAGCGGGCCGGGGTCCCGGAGACGATCCGGCGGTCGGTCATCGACGACGTGGCGCTGGCCCGTACGGTGAAACGGTCCGGCGGACGGATCTGGCTGGGACTCGCCGACCGGGTCGACAGCGTGCGGCCGTATCCGCGGCTGGGCGAGCTGTGGCGGATGGTCGCGCGCAGCGCGTACACCCAACTGCGCCATAATCCGCTGCTGTTGCTGCTGACGGTCGCGGGGCTCGCGGTGGTGTACCTCGTACCGCCCGTGGCCGTGGCCGCCGGAGCGCTGACCGGGCGTCCCGCGCCGCTGGCGGCGGGCGTCGCCGCCTGGGCCCTGATGGCGGGCAGCTACATCCCGATGCTGCGCTACTACCGGCAGACCCTGTGGCTGGCGCCGCTGCTGCCGCTGACGGCCTTTCTCTACCTGCTGATGACGGTGGATTCGGCGGTGCGGCACCACCTCGGGGCGGGCGCGGCCTGGAAGGGGCGCACCTACGCCCGCCCCAGCGCCGCACCCTGACGCCCGTCCCAGCGCCACGCCCTGACGCCCGCGCCGTGTGGGCCCCGGGCCGTCACTTGCGGCCCGGGGTCCAGTTCATGCCCCAGCCGTAGGCGTGGTCGAGGGTGCGCTGCGGACTGACGCCGCGCTCCGGCACCAGATAGCGGGCCTCGCGCTGGACGACGAGATCGCCGCCGGTGTTGGTGATGAGCGCGAGCGCGCAGACCGGGGACGGGACGGTGCACTCGTCGAGCGAGAAGTCGATCGGGGCGCCGAACTGCGGCTGCAGGGTGACCGTGGCATGGAGGTTGGCGAAGCTGCGGGCGCCCTCGTAGATGGTCACGAAGACCAGGATCCGCCGGAACGCCTGCCGGTGGTCGAGGTTGATGGTGAGGTTCTCACCGGCCGCCCGCGCACCGGTCCGGTCGTCGGCGTCCAGGTGGATGAAGGGCGGCTGGTGCAGTGCGCCGAAGGAGTTGCCGAGCGCCTGGACCACGCCCTTGCTGCCGTCGGCGAGTTCGAACAGCGCCCCCAGGTCGAGATCGAGGTCGCTGTGCAGGGCCATGGCCTTGCCAAGCTTGGAGGCCCACCCGGAAAACTGCTTGTGCAACTGCCAGTTGAGGTTGACCCGCATGGCGCCGGAGGTGCCGCCCTGCTTGGTGAGCGAGACCGCGGGCGCCTCCTTCGTCAGGGTGACCTTGCTGAGGCTCACCGGCGCCGTGGCGGGCGCGGGGGCCGGGGCGGGCGGGGGCGGCGGCAGGGGCGTGGGGACGGC
>NZ_BBOX01000259.1 GCF_001553455.1 Streptomyces hygroscopicus subsp. hygroscopicus | reverse complement strand
GCGTCACGCCTGCCGAGGACACGCCGAGATGGCGTGTCGGCGTGCCGCGTGCCACGTGCCGTCGATGGCCGGTGCGGGCGCCCGCGAGCACGGGCGTGACTGGGGTTGGGCGCCCCTCGGGGCTGGTCATGCGGTACGCGTCGGCGGTGCACCGGGCGGTGTCCGGAAGTGTGTGGCAACTCATCCGGATACCGGCTGCCCTATGACGGTATCGGCCGCGTATCGAAAGATAATTGCCAACTACCCGCATAGATCCGTGGCTTGAGCGGCATGACATAGCCATGTCACATCGCTGAAACGAACCACGCGGCGTGACTGACGGTTTCGAACGCGATTGCTCATTTCTCGGGCCATCGCGCCTCATATCGGCACAGCAGTGATCCTGCTAGGGAGATCGAATGAAACTGTCCAGACTCACGGCGACGGTGGGTGCGTTCGTCGTCGGCGCCGTCCTCGCCCTCACCGGGGCCGGCGCAGCCCATGCCACCGAGAACAGCGCGGGCCCCGCCTATGTGGCGCTGGGCGACTCCTACTCCTCCGGCGTCGGCGCGGGCAGCTACGACAGTGCCAGCGGCAGCTGCAAGCGCAGCACGAAGGCGTATCCCGCGCTCTGGGCCGCCTCGCACGCCCCCGCCAGCTTCAACTTCACCGCCTGCTCCGGTGCCAAGACCAGCGACGTGCTGAACAACCAGCTGGGTCCGCTGGGCTCCGGCACCGGCCTCGTCTCCATCTCCATCGGCGGCAACGACGCCGGTTTCGCCGACATCATGACCACCTGTGTGCTGCAGTCCGAGTCCGCGTGCGTCAGCGCGGTCAACAGCGCCAAGACGTTCGTCCAGAACACCCTGCCCGGCAGGCTGGACCAGGTTTACGACGCCATCCGCGCCAAGGCCCCGTCCGCGCATGTCGTCGTCCTCGGCTACCCGCGCTTCTACAAGCTGAGCGGCACCTGCGTGGTGGGCCTCAGCGAGACCGAGCGCGCCGCGATCAACAGCGGCGCCGATCTGCTCAACTCCGTCACCGCCAAGCGCGCCGCCGACCACGGCTTCAGCTTCGGCGACGTCGCCACGGCCTTCACCGGGCACGAGATCTGCTCCGGCAGCGCGTGGCTGAACAGCGTCACCCTCCCCGTCGACGAGTCCTACCACCCCACCGCCGCCGGGCAGTCCGGCGGCTACCTCCCGGTCTTCAGCGCAGCCGCCTGATCGCTCCGCGCCACCACGCGCAGAGGAGGAGGCCCCGGCAGCCGGGGCCTCCTCGCGGGCCGTGGTGGCGCCGCGCCGCCCGTGCCGTCCCCGCCGTCCCCGCCGCAGTCCCTGCCGCCGTCCGTCGGCGGGTCCCGTAGGCCCTTCGCACGCTTGTCGGAGCGGTCCTTCGAGCGGCTGTCCGGGCCCGGCGGACGGACGGACCGGTCGGCCCGGGAACGTGTTTGCGCGTGATAGATATCGTCAACACCCTTGACGTGGTGGTGAATCCGGAACCTGGGATGCGTGGGTGACGGCTCGGGGAGGTAGGGTTACTCTGCCCGGGGCGGGTGCCCTCGTACGGGTGGGGAGTGTCATGGAGCAGATAACGGTACGGAGCAGGCCACGAGTGCCTGCCATCAAATGCGGAAGCGGTGCGTCCAGCGCGCGGCTCGAGCGTCACCTCGCGGTGATGGGCGGCCCTGCCGTCCCCCAGCGGGAGGCGGAGAGCGCGGCGGTGCTGATGCAGGAGCTGATCGCACGCGACCACGCGCGTGCGAGGAACAGCCGGGGTGCGCGGGTGTCGCTGTTCGCGCCGCTGCGTCGGCTGCGCCGTTCGCTGTTCGGCAACCACGGCTGATCCAGCCGGCCCGTAGGCGTCTTCGTTCGTCATCCCGGGCAGGCACGGGGTCATCCGGTTCGCTCCAGCCGGTGAGTCCGTGCTGCGATCCACCCCACATCGCTGTCGCTGTGGGATGCCGACAAGAGGTCTGACCGGCCGCACCCAGCGCACGGCCCTGGCCGGTGGCGGCGCTCTCGGAGGCGGGCCGCATCCGGGAGGCGACCGGGCCCGAGGGGCGGCCGAGTCCGAAGGACAGCCGAGCCCGAGGGCCAGCCGAGTCCGAGGGGCCGGGCCCGCGTGCGGAGGAAGCCGTACTTCGCCGTCGCGGCCGCTCGCNCGCGGCCGCCCACCCGACCGCGACGACGGCGTCGACGACGTACGCGACGAGACGGC